>CAMHPC010000068.1 GCA_946186945.1 uncultured Prevotella sp. | reverse complement strand
TACAATCTTCATATCTTATACCGGCGAGGCCCTCGACTACAAGGCCCCCCTGAAGCGCTCCATACGCGCTGTGGGCGAGGCTGCCGCCACCGTGGCCCGCTATTTCGACCCCTCGGTGCACAAGGTGATAAGCAACCTGGGATGGGAGCAGGAGTATTTCCTCGTGGACGAGGACCTGTACAGTGCCCGTCCCGACCTGATGCTCACCGGGCGCACACTCATGGGGCACGACTCTGCCAAGAACCAGCAGATGGACGACCACTACTTCGGTATCATACCCGAGCGAGTGGCAGCCTTCATGAAAGACCTGGAGATGCAGGCACTCATGCTCGGCATACCCTGCAAGACTCGCCACAACGAGGTGGCTCCAAACCAGTTTGAACTGGCTCCCATCTTCGAGGAGACCAACCTGGCCGTGGACCACAACATGCTGCTGATGAGTCTGATGAAAAAGGTGGCACGCCGCCACGGCTTTCGCGCCTTGCTCCACGAGAAGCCTTTCGACGGAGTTAACGGCTCGGGCAAGCACTGCAACTGGAGTCTGGCCACCGACACGGGCACCCTGCTCCACGCCCCCGGGCGCACACCAGAGCAGAACCTGCGCTTTGTCACCTTCATCGTAGAGACCCTCATGGGCGTGTGGCGTCACAACGGACTGCTCAAGGCGAGCATCATGAGTGCCACCAACGCACACCGACTGGGAGCCAACGAGGCACCGCCCGCCATCATCTCATCCTTCCTGGGACAGCAGGTGGCAGAACTGCTCATGCATATAGAGAAGGCAGACAAGGAAGACCTCTTCACACTGGCCGACAAGCAGAGAGTGGAACTCGACATACCCGAGATACCCGAACTCCTTATCGATAACACCGACCGTAACCGCACCTCGCCCTTCGCCTTCACTGGCAATAGGTTCGAATTCCGTGCCGTGGGCAGCGAGGCCAACTGCGCCAGTGCCATGATAGCACTCAACACCGCGGTGGCAGAGGCCCTCACCTCGTTCAGCAAGCGCGTGGATGCCCTGGTGGACAAGGGACAGGAACTGACCAGCGCCATCATCGACGTGTTGCGCGACGACATACGCGCCTGCAAACCCATACACTTCGACGGCAACGGATACAGCGATGAGTGGAAGGAAGAGGCGGCACGACGAGGATTGGACGTGGAGACCAGCTGTCCACTCATCTTCGACCGCTATCTCGACGAGGAGACGGTACAGATGTTTGAGAGTCAGAACGTGATGACACGCAAGGAACTGGCAGCACGCAACGAGGTGAAATGGGAGACCTATACCAAGCGCGTGCAGATAGAGGCACGTGTGATGGGCGACCTGTCCATGAACCACATCATACCCGTGGCCACACACTATCAGAGTCAGTTGGCAAAGAACGTGCAGAATATGTTTTCGATATTCGACCACGACGAGGCAGAAGAGTTGACCGCACGCAACAAGAAACTCATACGCGAGATAGCAGTGCGCACACAACGCATAGAGACAGGTGTGGAGGAACTCATCGATGCACGCCGGGTGGCCAACCGCATAGAGAGCGAGCGCGAGAAGGCCATCGCCTACCACGACACCGTGGTGCCCAAGATGCAGGCCATACGCTATGAGATAGACAAACTGGAACTCATAGTGAGCGATGAGCTGTGGACCCTGCCAAAATACCGTGAACTGATGTTTGTCAGATAATAAGTTTCCTAGGTTTCTAAAGGTCTTTAAGGCCTTTCTTTTGGGGCGGCATTAGCCGCCCCAAAAACTTGCTAAAATGTATCATATTTGCCCTTTTTGTTGAAAAAATGACAAAAAATATTATATTTTTTTCCCTTTTAATACATTTTTGTCTAACTTTGCAAAGTGTGGAGCAGTGGCTTCCTTGATTGGCAAAAACTACCAACTTACAGATATTTAACCAATAATAGTTATATTATGAAAAAATTACTAACCTTTTTAATCGTTTTGCTCTCCACGGCAGGTATCGCGCGTGCGCAGGATACCTACTATGTCGTGGGAAATACTGCGAGCGTGGGCGAATGGAATCTTGACAATGCCGTAAGCATGAGTCTTGACCAATCCACAAATAAGTATACAGCCCATTTCGACACGTTTGATGCCACTGACTTCAAGATTGTGAAGAACCGTTCATGGGACGTGAACTATGGCTTCAATGCCTATATCTACATGGACGAGTATTATCAACTCGTGCAGAATGCCGACAACCTGAGGCCCTATCACTCGTTTCCATACGTGATGACGGATGTCACCTTAGAGTTCGACCCTTCGACCTTAGTT
This sequence comes from uncultured Prevotella sp., assembly GCA_946186945.1. Taxonomy (GTDB): domain Bacteria; phylum Bacteroidota; class Bacteroidia; order Bacteroidales; family Bacteroidaceae; genus Prevotella. The sequence continues at coordinate 11,463 of CAMHPC010000068.1, read as the reverse complement.
TTCAAGATGTCTGGCGGACACTACAAGGTGTTCAGCTTGATAGGTTCTTTCAACAACTGGGCAGACGATGTGGACTTCACACGTCATGACGATGGACACTATACAGCGTTTGCCACGATAAACGGCGAATTTAAAGTGCGTGTCGAGCATGACTGGAATGAGAACTATGGCAATAAGGAATACCAGACCTTGGAGATGAACAAGGATTACCCCATGGTTTCGGATGGTTATAATTACAAGACCGATTCTCCCAATCAGGTGATGGTATCGTTTGCGTTGGACGCCGACAAGAAACCCGCCAACCTCAGGGTGGCGCCCGCCAACTTCCTGATGGTAGGTTCCTTCTGCGGATGGCAGCCTGCCAATGGCAAATACCTCACTCCCCAGTCAGACGGCACCTACACCTTGGAACTCGATCAGTTGACTGGCAACTTCTCTTTCTACGAAAAGACCACCAGCGGCTACGACAGGTATGGCATGTCACAGGAGACGTTCATCACCATTGGTGAGAGCTATGACCTGGTGAAGAGTGGCGATGCTTACGACTTGAATATGCCCAGCGGACAGACCCTCCAGAATGTGGTGGTGAAGATGAAACTGGACAGCAATAACAAGCCCGCCAGCGTGCAGATATGTACCAAGACACCAGATGAGAACACCTACTCATTCCTTTATTACCAGCACACAGACCTGACCACCCATTTCGTGAAGCAGTCTGACGGCAGTTACAAGCTGCACCTCGACGAACTGACTTCACCTGACAACAATAACTGTTTCAGTGTGTGGAAAGGCAGCAACTGGGACTGGAACAATCACGGCTACGGACTGCCCCCTGCAAGTCCCAGTGATTATGCTGCTAAAATAGATATAAACACCTCTTACGACTTGGTGACAGGTGGCAACGGCGGCTATGGCATGTACTTCAGCAACGCGCCCGTCACATACAAGGATGTGACCATCACCTTCACTCCCGATGCCAACGGCGTGCCTAAGAATTTCATGGTGTCTTCCTCTAACGCAGTGGTGAAAACTTACGGCATAGTGGGTGAGTTCAACGGATGGGACCTCTCCAACCCCGCGTATTTTAACAAGTTGGAGGATGGCAAGACCTACTGTCTGTTCAGAGATTCCGGACTAAGTGGCGAATTCAAAATCGTGGTAAATGGCAGCTGGGATGAGAACTACGGTTACAACGGTGGCACCATGACAGTTGCCGAGAAGTACACCCTGGACAGAAGTGGAAATAACATGAACTATGGCGAAGTGCCCAGTGCCGTGCTGTACTTCGAACTTGATGATAACGGCGTGCCTGTGAATTTCCAGGTGGTGCAGAGTGGTAATATCCCTGATGACACATACCATCTGGTATGTAAGGAGAATAACTATGTTGTTGGAGTGAACATGACGACCGACATGCCTGCCAACCAGTTTGTGAAGCAACCGGACGGCAGTTACAAACTCACCATGGACCAGTTGAGTGGTACTAATGATAATGGTTTCTTCCTGATTGGAGGACAGTGGAAGCATTCTTATAGCGTAAGTCCGGCAAACGCTGGCGACACGGAAGCAAACATCCTCGCGGGTTCCGAATACAGCCTCATTGAGAACGGAGTGCCGATGGTATTCAGTGGAATATCGCAGGTTTACAAGAAGGTGACCGTCACCTTCACACCCGATGCCAATGGCGTGCCTACCAACTTCAAGGTGAGTGGCATACCAGTGGTAGACTACAGAATAGCCTGCATGGACAACAACTACGATATCTATGCCGATAACAGCAAGTTCCAGCAGTTGGACGATGGCAGTTACATTATCAAGAGGGGTTCTTTGACCACAAAACACGACCATGGCTTCCTGATAACCACATCTGTCTGGTCTCCAGTCTATGGCCATTCCCATTCTGGGGACGCCGAATTTGAGGTGACACCTGATGTGCCCTGCGACCTGGAGTGGGATGCTCCAGCCGTGGTGCTTGCCGGTTCGACGGCGGCAATGAATAATGTTACCATCACCTTCACTCCCGATGAGCATGGTGTGCCCAAGAATCTCAAGGTGACAGGAACACCAGTAGAAGATTTGCAGACTACATTAGCTATACAATACGGTGATAGGAGAATAGACCTTCATGAGACTCAGTTTGCGAATGAGTATGCTGCAACACTGGACTATTACTCTGGCGGTAAGCTGTATATACAAGAACTGTTGAACGGTGTAGAGATGAGTAGCTATGGTATAGCAAATGGCAGCGGTAGCACCTTCATACAGCCCGATAGAGACTACACCCTCTCAGGTGGTGGATGGTTTATGTACCTCTTCGATGGCTGCGAGCAGAGTCAGGCTTATGACATCTTCATTGTCGTGAAGAAGAATTCTGACAACACCCTCACTTTCAGGATGACACCTCAAGGCAAATACACTGCTCCCACCTACGCCCTTGTGGGCGATTTCAACTACTGGCGCTTAGAGGATGTCAAGCCTTTCACCAAATACGTTGACAACGACGAGATGGAATTCTACGGCATTATGGACATGTCATCGCTCAGTGGTGAGTTTAAGATACTGAAGTGGGATGCCACGGTAGACGATGGTAATGGTAACTTCACTTGGAGCAATGCCCTGGCTGATGGTGGAAAGAGTATGGTGGCCACACCATACGAACAAGAGGATGTGATACGATACAATCTGTATTACGGCGACAGCGGCCAGAACAACGGTATCACTCCTAACATGGTGGTTGACTCGCCCCAGTTGTGGCTGACCATACCCAAGAATGGCGCACAGCCCAACTTGTTCATACAGGGTATCATGAGTGTTCAACCTGTTTACAGCGTGAGTGTGGTGGGCAACTTCTGCGGCTGGAATCTGGACAATGCCACACGGATGAGTCAGACGGGTAACAAAGTATATGAGGTAGACATCGATAACTTCCCTGGCGGCGAGCAGTTCAAGTTCAGCATCAACAACACCTGGACCTGCTTCCTGGCCAACCTGGAACCCACCAAGATGGACTGGAACATAGCGCACTACTGCGAGCGCGACAACAATGACAACAACTTCAGCGTAGGTGAGTCGGGCAGGTATTACAACGTGCATATCCGCCTGGTACTGTCAGAAGACGAGGAGACGGCCGAAGCCACCATCACTACAGAACCCGTGAAACTGAAACTGGGCAAATTTGGCTGGGCTTCGTTCTGTCACGAGGAGGACCTGTCGTTTGCCGCTGCAGTGGATGAGAACAATGAACCTGTCGAAGTGACTACATACGTAGCCACACAGCGTGACGGCAATGCCGTGGCACTGGAGAAGGTAGAGAACGGTGCATACCGTGCCGGTGAGGGCATCCTCGTCTTCGCAGAGGGTCTGGAAGACCAGGAGATAACAGTGCCTCTGCAGAATTATCATGGCACAAACGACGACACCTATTCTGACAACAGACTAATGGGTATCCTGGTAGGAACACTCGTAGAGGGCGGTCCCACGGTGTACCGCTTCGGTTACAGTCCTACTTACAACAAGGTGGGCTTCATGCAGTCTGATGAAGACTTCAACCTCAGCCCTGGAAAGGCCTACCTGCATCTGCTCTTCATGGCATCCAACTTCATACCTCTGTTTGATGGCACAGCCACAGGTATAGAAGGCATCACCACTGACAAGCTCGACACCACTGCACCGATGTATAACACCTCCGGACAGCGTGTGGACAGCAGTTACCGCGGTGTGGTGCTGCAAAACGGCAAGAAGTTCATCCTGAAGTAATAACCTCAAAAATCGATACAATCATGAAAAAATACATAAAACCGGAGTTGAAGACTCTCAATCTCGATATAGAGCAGCTGATGGATGAAACCTCGCTGCCAGTGGTGCCCAAAGACCCTGATTTCATCGACATGACCGACCAAGGCATGTTTGATGCAGACGACGGCATCATCAACACCACCAGTGTGTGGGATGAGTAAGCTCTCTTCCCCTGCCGGCCCCGGCTGGCAGGGGATTTTTCTCTGGATATTCTGTTTCTTTATTGATATTTATGACAGCAGATATTTTTGACCGCACCCGTTTGTTGGTGGGTGAGGCAGCTATGGGTCGCCTCGGTGCCACCCGTGTCATCGTTTTCGGCGTAGGTGGGGTAGGGTCGTGGTGTGCAGAGAGTCTGGTGCGCAGCGGTATCTGCCACCTCACCATTGTGGATGCCGACATGGTGAACATCACCAATGTGAACCGCCAGTTGATGGCCACCACTGCCACCGTGGGCAGGGAGAAGGTGGAGGTGATGCGTGAGCGCCTACTCCAGATAAACCCCGCGGCCCATATCACCGCCATCCACCAGTTGTACAATGCCGATAGTGCCGACCAGTTCCTTCTGGATGAGTACGACTATGTGGTGGACGCCATCGACTCGCTCAAGGACAAGGCTCTGCTCATACTGCGAGCCACCGCCTCGCGTGCCACCCTGTTCTCCTCTATGGGTGCTGCGCTGAAGATGGACCCTTCGCGCATACGTGTGTCGGAGTTCTGGCGTGTGGAGGGTGACCCGCTCGCCCGTTGTCTGCGGCGTAAGTTTAAGGGGCAGGGCGCCTTCCCTGGGCGAAAATTCCTCTGTGTATATAGTGATGAGCGGCTCACCAACCACGGTCAGCCCGCGGTGGATGAGGGCCCCGCTCTCTACCGCAAGGTGCAGACCAATGGCACCATCGCACATATCACTGCCATCTTCGGCCTCACTCTCGCCAGCCTCGTCATTCGTGATGTAGTGGGGTAGTGGATGCATTTTTTTGTCATTGTTTTGTGTAATTGCTGGGTGCGCACACAGTGAAATGGGGGGGGTAAACCTATGGAAGAGGTGGTTAAAAAGTGTTAAATAACAGACCAGTGCCGTGAGCACAGGCATCTTCTCTGCTGGTATCCCTCCGAGTATGTGCAGGACGGTGCCGTGGTGAGCGGACATGAGACCGACTCGGTGACACACGCCGAAGCCATCAGCCACGGCTATATCTTCTACGAGCACTACTATCCCGCCTTCGCCGACCGTGCTGCCTACTCCATGGAGGACTACGTGTCGGGTCCGTACAGTTTCTACGACGAGGCACTCACCCGCCGTTTCGTGGTATACCTGAACAACGACCTGGATATGTACGACTGGTTGCTGACACCCATAGGCAATGAAGACCCGTCGGTGCGATTGACATCGCCCTTTATCCTGTCACCGTGTTCAGGCGTTTCTGGCTTTTACCACTGTTTGCCGTGCCCAGGTGAAGAGGAGGGGTATGCCTACGCCCACGATGGTATAGAGGAGCCAGAAGAGGTCGTCCTGCGAATGTTCGTGTATGACCATGTGGCAACCTATCTGCTGCGGGTCGAGTCCGTAGTACCATATCTTGAGCAGGCTGACCAGTTTGAAACTGATGATATGGAAGATGAAGATGGGCATGGTATTGTCGCCGCAGAACACCAGGAAACGTTTCACGACACCCTCGCGGCGGTCTATCCATGTGCTGACGTTGTATACCATCAGACAGCCGCAGAGGGCAGGCACGGGCAGTGAGAGGAACTGTGTGAACGTGGAGCGCCAGTTCATGTTGGCTATCAGGTATTCCGAGAACCACCACACGATGAAGGCGAAGAGCAGCGTGGTCCACCACCTGACACGGTAGCGCGTCTCCCACTGTCGGAAGATAAAGCCGCAGCCGAAGAAGAAGGCACCCATGAGGTCGCGGTAGCCGCCCTGCACCAGCGTAATCACCTTCAGGTCCTCATAGGTCTTCCATGCACAGATGAGCAGCAGCAGTATGCAGATGAGGTAGGGTATGGCACTCTGGTGATGGCGGAGCCGTCTCACCTTGGCGAAGAGCACCGTCAGTCCCTTGTACATGAACAGATAGAGGATGCTCGCCACGAGCAGGGCACGGAAGAACCAGAAGGCGCCAAGTAGGAACTGGTCGTATCCGCCCATCGCCGTCACTATGTTCCACAGGCACTGTTGCATCTGGTGCCACGAGAAGGGATGAGTGACGCCGCCCGTCTCATTGCCGTACACCTCGTTGAGAATGCCGATGTCAAACATCAGGTTGTGCAGCAGCAGGAAGATGACGCTCCACTTCACGAAGGGCAGGTAGAGCCCTTTGATGCGCTTCTTGATGAACGTCATCTCATCATTGAGATATCGTGTGGAGAAGAAATAGCCGGCAGCGGCGAAAAACAGCGGCATGTGAAACTCATAGAGGAAATGGCAGAGCCAGCCGGGAGCCTCGGCGTGTCCGATGACCATCAGTATGATACAGATGGCTTTGGCTATGCTAATGACGGTATTGCGCTTGCCCATAACTAAGATTTCCGCTTGCGAAGGTAAGTAATAAATAAGCATTGCGCAAGTAAGTGGGTGGCAAAAAACCGTTCTTGGCAGAAAAATGTAAGAAATAGTCTGTTTTCATCCCTTTTTTTGGAAAATGGTTGCTGTATTTGCAAAATACATCAATAAGGCTACAGACCTGGGCGATACTATGCGCCGCGTGGGCAGTGCCAAGATAGGGGAATAGGGGTGTTCACTCTGCTTCGCAGATCATGCGCGCCATGTCATTCAGCGAGAGACATTGGTTGCGACTGATGGCGGTGCGCTCATTGTGATGCTCCCAAGGGGCGAGAATGAGCAACTGCCCGCGTGCACAGGCGTCCATGCGGAGCCCTCCGGGTTTTGCTAGGTCGGTGAAGCCGTTCTCTTGCAGGTAGATGAGTGGGAAGCCATGCTCGAAGGCAGCCCGCATGACGGCTTTCTCTCCAGGTGATATGGAGGGCGACACGAGCACGGCTCCCTGGGCGGCAGCACTGAGGAAATGGTTCACCTGTTGGTGTATCTCCGATTCCGTCAGGCGACGTGAGCACTGCACCTGCATCCTGACGGGGCGCTGCAGGAGGAAGCGGTTGCCGATGGCAGAGAACTGCAGGCTGCCTACCACCAGCCCCCGCTGCACACGGAAGAGGTCGGGGTGTTCGCGCTTCATGAGCAGGCGCCGCGGGTTGTCGGCGAGGTAGCGGAGCCAGGTGTCGAGTTGCCCATCGCGCAAGAGCAGGCGGTCATTATAGCCGCGGGCAAAGAGCAAGCCGTGGTGGCGGTCATCCCTCGGGCGCCGCGCCGGCTGCGCCGGCTGTTCTGTTTGTTGCGACCTGGTCGCAACAAACGGCACTGGCGGCACTGGCGGCACTGGCGGCACTGGCGGCACTGGCGGCACTGGCGGGGCTTGGCCCAGCACCAGGCGGCGGTAGGCTTTATTGCAGCCAGTCTTGAAACCCTTGATGGCATGACCCAGGTGGTGGCTCATCTTTTCCTTCACAAAGAGTATGCCATGCAGGTGGTCGGGCATCATCTGTAGTGCCAGCACTTCTATCTCCGGGTACAGTTCATGAGTCGCCCACCAGCGTTCCACTACCGCGCGCCCCAGTTCCGTCAGTTCGATGTGTGGCTCGCCGGGAGTGCCGGGTGCACCGTCGCTGCGCCCCGCCACCCTGCCGAAGAGCGGTCGGCGCCCCTCGGTCATCATCGTTATCATGTACATCTGGCGACCCTGGTAGTCGTGCCCCACGCAGCGGCGGTTCATAGACGGTATCTTCTCGCCCGCAAAAGGCTTCTGTCTCTCGAAGGTCTCTTTATCCATCAGTTTTTCAAAGGGAATGTTTTAACTGACCTTCAGCCTCCATTTGTACGGGTAGGTTTTCCTGTGCCACGGCTGTGATTGTGAGCAGTAGCGTGGCAATGATAGTGAGAATTTGCATAACTCAGGATATTGATGATACGAGTACAAAGATAGCGGTTCTTGTGGAAATAAAAGAAAAAGGAGTCGCGATTTCTCGTAACTCCTTACTTTTGCGCTTCAGGATGGGCTTGAACCAACGACCCCCTGATTAACAGTCAGGTGCTCTAACCAACTGAGCTACTGAAGCAGCATTTTCGTTTTGCGAGTGCAAAGGTATGGCGTTTTTCTGAAACCCCCAAATGTTTTTGGCGATTTTTTTTGATTTTTTTTATTTTCGTCCTTTTTGATGGGGTAGGGGGTAGGAAAAATGGCGATATGTTTGGTGGATTGCATGATTTGCCGTACCTTTGCAGCGCTGATTGTTGTGGATATATAGAAAAGAAAGCCAAACTGACTAAAACATTAACATATAAATCATAAATCGATGAAACAAAATTTACGTTATTCATTATTGATGCTGCTGTTGGCAGTATTCAATCTGGGCGTGTTTGCCGACAACTCTTTCACGTTCGAGCAGACATCGAAAGATGCTGGTACATTGACAGGTGCTCCTGATGGTGTGTCTTATACGTTTGAAAACACTGGTACTAATGCAAATGACCAGTTGACTGCTGGAAACTCAATGACTCTGACTATTTCTGGCCTTACACCTAACTATACACTTACAGGTCTAACGTTGGAACTTAGGAACAATGCGAGTAAGGGCAAAGGCACAGTAACAGTGTCGCAGGGAGATGCTGTTTTGGGTACATATACAGTAACTGGTTTGGGTAATACCTATCATGAAATACCCATCGATATTACATCAACTTCAGATGAAGGTGATATTGTGGTACTAATAGAAGCTACTGAAAATTCTGTATATTGTGATAAATTTACTTTCTTCTATAGTAATGGAAAGACTGATATAGCCACACTGAACAGCATCAGCCCCACACAACTGGAAGTAAATGACGAGGGTGCATTTACCCTTGATGCTACATTTGCTGAGGGTACTGAAGCAGGTGAAGATTATGAGGTAAGTTGGAGTAGCGGCAACGAAGATGTACTTATGGTTGATGCTACAACAGGTGAGTTTATGGCAATTGACGCTGGTACGGTAGACGTGACTGTTTTAGTGACTGTACTGGATGACGAGACCTACAATGAGGTGAGCAAGACCTTTACCGTGACAGTTACCGCTCCGATGACCTTCGAGACCGTGACCTTGCCATACGAAGAGAGTTTCGCAGGCACATTCGGCAAATTCCAGTCTGATGGCGTTCAGGCAGGAACCACTGACGTTTGGACAGCCGGCAGCGATTATGCAAAGGGAACAGCTTTCATCAGCGGCACTCGCTATCCTTGCACCAGTTATCTGTACTCACCCATACTCGATTTGAGCAATGAGACTACTGCTACCCTTACCTTCTCACATGTTGGAAGATATTTCGGCACACCTGCCGATGAGGCTAAGCTCGTTGTCCGTCAGAAAGATGGCGACCTCTGGGGTGAGTGGGAACCACTTACTATTGAAAATTTCACTAACTCCTCCAGCTGGACATTCGCTGATGCAACGATTGACCTCTCTGCTTACGCTGGACAGCAGGTGCAGTTGGCATTCGTTTACATCTGTCCGAGCACAAGCACTGCCGGAACCTGGGAGATAAAGGATTTGGCCGTAACCAACGAAGTTCAGAAGGTAGATATCGCCACACTTAACGGAATCAGTCCCACAAATGTGGAAATAGGTGACTTTGGTGAATTTACTCTTGATGCTACATTTGCTGAGGGCACCGTAGCAGATGAAGACTATGAAATAAGTTGGACAAGTAGCGATCCTACTATCCTTGAGGTTGCAGGCAATATGTATGAGGCGAAGGCTGCAGGCGAAGTAGAGGTGACCGTTTCAGTGACTGTTTTGGGTGACACCAAATATAATGAGGTGAGTGAGACCTTTAGTGTTACAGTGACAGAACCCTTCGATGCAACAGCCTACGAGCTGGTGACCGATGCTTCGACACTTGCCGATGGCGATGAGATAATCATAGCCTATGTAGCTGACAATACCGCTGTGGCTATGGGTGCTCAGAGAGACAATAACCGTGGTGCGGTTGGTGTGCAGGTAAACTCTGATGGTATCTTGGTTAACAATGCAGATGTTCAGTTGATTACTCTCGAAAAAGATGAAGATGGCTTCTTCTACTTCAATGTAGGCAACGGTTATCTCTATGCTGCAGGCGGTAGTAGTGGTAATTATTTGAAGACAGAAGAAACTCTGGACGAGCAAGACAGAGCTAAGGCAACTATTTCTATTACTGAGGGCTCAGCTAAAATCGAGTTCCAGACCACTCAAACAACTAGGCGGTTGCTGAAATACAATAATAGTGGAACCAGCAATCTCTTCTCTTGCTATGCAAGTGGCCAGAATGAACCTCAAATCTACCGTAAGGCAGAGCCTGTGACAGTGACCATCGGTCAGCATGGATATGCTACTTACTGCGGTGACAAGAACCTTGACTTTGCTGCTGCTACTGATGTTACTGGTGCACCTGCTTCCATTAACGCATTCGGTGTGACAGAAGTAAACAACGGTTACATGGGCATGACCGAATTTGGAAACGGTGTGTATGTGGCTGAGCAGGGTGCTATCCTGAAGGCTGAGGCTGGTGAGTATGTAGTGCCCGTGGCTATTACCGATGGAGAGATGGCTGGCAATCTGCTGGTAGGCAACGCTACCCAGAAGGCAATCACAGTGCCTGGTGGTACTAATGTTTACCGCTTCGGTTACAGTCCTGCCGCAGGTAAGGTTGGCTTCATGCAGAGTTCATCCGACTTCACCGTAGGTGCCGGCAAGGCATATCTGCAGGTGCCTGAACAGATGAATGCAGCTGAATTCCTCAGCTTCGACGGCGAAGCCACTGGTATCAGCACAGCAGAGGTAGAGACCACTGCCAGCGATGCAGTTCGCTACAACCTGAACGGTCAGCGCGTAAGCAACAGCTACCGCGGCGTGGTGATAGTTGACGGCAAGAAACTCATTCAGAAGTAATAACAAAAACAAGAATAGAACAATGAAAAAGTACATAGTACCAGAGTTGAAAACTCTCGACCTGAGTATGGAACAGTTGATGGCCGCCGAGTCGGTGCCCGAGGTGCCCGAAGATCCTGATTTCCAGGATCTCTCAGGCGAGGGCATGTTCGACGGAGGCGAAGCCATAAACCACAAGAGCGTGTGGGAGTAATGAGATATTCAGACTGCCGGCCACCTGGCCGGCAGTTTTTTTTTGAAAACGACCTTAAGGACTTTAAAGTCTTTAAAGACCTTAAAGAAAAGTTAAATAATCTTAATTCTTGGTTTTTGCTTATAAATATATTATAAGGTGCTAGTGGTTTAATTGAAAAAAGTAGTACCTTTGCAGCCCGAATTGGTGTGTTGCGTGCTGCGACGTGCCTATCTATCACACGGACAATAACATAAACAAAATAAATATAAACAAAAAACAAGAATTACAATGCCTACTATTTCACAATTAGTTAGAAAAGGCAGAAAGGTGCTCGTAGACAAGAGCAAATCGCCCGCTCTGGACAGTTGTCCTCAGCGTCGCGGTGTGTGTGTGCGTGTGTACACCACCACACCTAAGAAGCCTAATTCGGCAATGCGTAAAGTTGCCCGTGTTCGTCTGACCAACCAGAAGGAAGTGAACTCCTACATTCCCGGCGAGGGTCACAACCTGCA
>CAMHPC010000067.1 GCA_946186945.1 uncultured Prevotella sp. | reverse complement strand
TCTTGTCTACGTACACATAGCCGCCGGTGCGTATCTTCTCAAAATCCTGTATGCCGATGGGTAGTTTCATATCTCTTCTGATTTGTCGTGCTTTACATCCACCTGCAAATATAGGGATATTTTTTGAATTGGCAAAGGTTTTTGGACGACTTTTTCCTGACTGTGGTCAGTACGATGGCGGGTGTTGGGCGGTGGGTGTTGGGCGACCCATTCAGGGTCGGTTTTGGTGGTAGTCTTGCTGTCCGAGGGTACTTCTCTAAACTACGCAACCCCGGTTATCGAGCGGTGACGCCGTCGGCGTCATTAAGCCCGTTTTTATATTTTTTTGAATCAATTTTCTTATAATTTTGAGCGAAGCGACCTACTCACTACGCTCGGAAGGATTTGCAATCCTGTCGCAGGGAATATAGGCATTTGCAATGCGATAATATTCAAGCAATGGGCATCCCTCATAAGAGAGATGCCCATTGTTATTTAGGATTTAATTCTATTCTGGAATTAGTCCTTTGTGGTGTCGTTGAAGGTAGCCACGCGGTTGAACTCAATCTGCTCGAAGAGTTTGTCAGTGACACCGCAACCCTTTGCAGACACGCGGTCAGCAGCAATCTTGTACTTCTTGATGAGGGCATTGCGAACCACGTTTGCACGGTCCTCAGAGAGTTTCTGGTTGAACTCGGGATTTCCTTCGGGAGAAGCATAACCCTTAACCTCTACGTTAGCCTCGGGATGATTCTTCATGTAAGAAGCAATCAGCTCGATAGGAGCGTACTGAGCGGGATCGATAACAGACTTACCCTGACGGAAGAGCACTGTGGGCTGCAGGTTGGTAGCAGTCTCGTTCTTCACCACTACAGGGCGCTTCAGGCACTCGTCGAGGGCATCCTGGAGTTCCTTAATCTTGCGATCCTTCTCTGCCAGTTGAGCATCCTTGGCAGCGAGTGAGTTGCGCAGGTCGTTGATGGTAGCATTGAGGGCATCGATTTCAGCCTGGTCGCGGAGCTGTGCGATGGTGAAGTTGTGAGTGCCGTTGCTGTTACCAAACTTGTACACGATACCGCCGTTGAGCTGTACCATAGCGTTGTGCAGGTTGTAAGCGGGCTGATCGTTGTTCTCACCAGCCTTGAAAGAACCTTGTGCCAGGGCAGCAGCCTTGTTCTTAGTGTCAGCATTGAAAGCCCAAGTGATGCTGGGCTCGATGTAGAACTGCCACTGCTTCTTGCTACCGAAGTTGAATGTGAAGTCGATGCCAGCCTTTGAAGTTATGTGGTTGGCACGGAGGTACTCTTCATGCTTAGATGTGAACACATGTCCCCATCCCAGACCATACAGTGCCACAACTTCGAAGCTACGGGGCTCACCAGGATATCCACCAAACCAGTTGCTCAGGTTAACAGTACCCAGCAGAGAGGTGTTGAGGAAACGAACAAAAGTACCGGTAGATTTCCAGGGTTTGTTAGAGAAATAAGCGTTACCCTCGATTGCAAGACCGAATACGGGAGTGAAATAACGACCGATGCGGAGACCAGCATTGGGATCGAGACCTTTGATCCACTTGTGACCAGTAGCCTTGGTAGCAACACCACCGTTGATGCCAACATAGAAGTTGTCAAAAGTCTTGCTCTCTGTCACGGTCTGAGCCGAAACAGATACTGCCATAGTAGCGGCAGCAAACAATAAAACTAACTTTTTCATGTCACTCTGAATAATTAATAAAATATAATGTTTACGTAGTTTCTTACCCTAATTCGCTGCAAAATAAAGAAAAAGATTGGAAAGTGCCAAACAAATTTTAATATTTTTTATCATTTGGAGTAAATTCTTGACATAGATAATGAAAAAATATACTATTTTTTTGTTTCATACACTCTTTCCAAAGTATTTTTGCGCTTTTCTACATCTATGAAAACGGGAAAAAAGCGTTTGTTTATAATTATTGAAAATTGTTTTGTATCTTTGCATTCTCAACACCGTGTATATTATGGGCAAATTAATACTTATCACTGGCGGACAGCGTTCTGGCAAGAGCGAGTATGCAGAGCGTCTGGCTCTTCAGATGAGCGACACGCCTGTGTATCTGGCCACGTCGCGCATCTGGGACGATGAGTTCAGAGAGCGTGTGAGGCGCCATCAGTCTCGGCGTGGACCACAGTGGACCAACATGGAGGAGGAGAAATGGCTGAGCAAGTGCCATGTGGAGGGCAGAGTGGCAGTAGTAGACTGTCTGACACTATGGTGCACCAATTTCCTGACCGATGCCATGAGTGGTGACTGCGACCACAGTACAGCAGCCGAGCGACGCGCCACCACAGACAGCGTATTGGCAGAGATGAAGGAAGAGTTTAAGCGCCTCACCGCTCAGAATGCCACCTTCATAGTAGTGACCAATGAGGTGGGTAGCGGCGGAGTGAGTGCCAATGCCCTACAGCGGCAGTTTACTGATGTGCAGGGATGGATGAACCAGTTTGTCGCCTCGCTTGCCGACGAGGTGATACTCATGGTGAGTGGCATAGCATGCAAGATAAAAGGATGAAGCAATGAGAGTACCTTTATATAAATGCAACTGGTATCATAATATATGGGCAGCCCTGATTTTCTTCACCCGACTGCCCTTCTGGCGTCTGTATCAACCACCACGCGACAGTTACCGCGCCGTGGTTGAATTCTGGCCACTGACAGGATGGTTGACGGGTGCGATGATGGCTGCCACGGTCTACTTCGGTTCCATGCTGATACCTCTGCCGTTGGCACTGGCACTTGCCATAGTGGTGCGCCTGCTCATCACCGGAGCCCTGCACGAAGACGGGCTGGCAGATTTCGTGGATGGCTTCGGTGGAGGCGGCAGCAACCGCGAGCGCATACTGAGCATCATGAAAGACTCCCACATAGGCACCTACGGCACTATAGCACTGATAGTCTATTTCGCCCTACTCTTCCTGGCGCTCAGCAGTTTGGGAGGCAGCGAGAGTATAGCCTTTGCCATGCTGGCGGCCGACCCCTTCTCTAAGATGCTCTCGGGACAAATCATACAGATGATGCCCTATGCCCGCACTGCTGAGGGTGCCAAGAACGGTGTGGTATACCGACCGGTCACCATCAAGGCAGGCATACTGCTTGCCATCCAGGGACTGCTGCCGCTGGCTCTCCTGTGGTGGCTCTCACCGTTTGCCGACCTCACTGCCCTCTACTGGGTAGTCATGGCTCCCTGCCTGACGCTGTATCTGCTGTACCTGTTGATATGGCATCGTCTGAGGGGCTATACAGGCGACTGTTGTGGAGCCGTGTTTCTGATTACCGAACTAACCTTCCACCTGACACTCGCCATGCTGATGTATCAGGCACAGACGATATGACGATATGAGAGTTTACCTGGTGAGACACACACGTACGGAAGTGCCGCCCGGAATATGCTACGGCTGGAGCGATGTGGATGTGGCAGACACCTTCGAGCAGGAGGCAGCAGAGGTGCGACGCAGACTCAGCGGCACAGCGTTTGACCATGCCTACACATCGCCCCTGCAGAGAGCCGTGAAACTTGCCACCTATTGTGGATATGCCCATGCCACACGAGACGACCGACTGAAAGAGATGAATATGGGCACATGGGAGATGCTGCCATACGATGAGATAGACGACCCACACCTGCAAGAATGGTACAAGGACTATATGCATTTGCCTGCCACCGGTGGGGAGGGCTTCCCCGACCTCAGACGACGGGTGGACAATTTTCTCGACAGCCTTCGCACCCAACCATACCAACGCGTGGTGATATTTGCACATGGTGGGGTACTGATGGCTGCCGGTCTATACGCCGGACTGTGGGAGGAGGAGCGATACTCAGAACTACATATCCCACCCTTCGGAGGAATTATTGAAATAGAGATATAAACAAAAAAAATTACTAACATGAGATTTTTTACACTTATCTTCAGCATTATCTTTAGTTTGGGGGTGATGGCACAAGGACGACTGACCCCTCAGGCTGTAATGAAACTGCAGAAGGCAAAGGCTGCCATAACCAAGAAGGATGGCGCCAGTCAGGCTCCTGCCCAAACTGTACCCACAGTGGTAATGTTGGTAAAGGTTTCTACAGAAAATGCCACCAAGACCTACCAGCAGATACGTGCCGCAGGTGGCTCGATATTGGGCAAGATAGGCAGACAGGCTGTAGTAGAGATGCCTGTGGACCAGGTAGAGACCATTTCATCGCTGAAGGGTGTGGAGCGTATCGACGTGACCCACAAGGGCAAGTGGAAGACCGATGTGACGAGGAATGAAACGGGCGTGTCGCTCATTGACGGCAGCGACCCCTCTGTCGTCACCGCCTATACCGGCAAGGGAGTGACCGTGTGCCTTATCGACGAGGGGTTTGACTACCAGCATCCGGCATTCAAGGATAGCGAGGGACGCTCCCGTATCAAATGCGTGTATATCATGAGCGACAACAACGGAAGGAAATTCACCGTAGAAGATCCTGATGCCGGCACGTATACCTTCCCCGGTTCGGTATACGACACCCCGGAACTGATCTCTACCCTCACCACAGACAACAAAGGTGAGACACACGGCACACACACCACGGGCATAGCCGCGGGCAGCAGGTCGCCCTTAGGCTTTGGAGGCATGGCACCAGGGGCTGACATAGTGCTGGTACCTCTAAGCGACAAGCCAGTGGAAGGCATTGATGAAAATGATGCATTGGCATATCTGGAACTGGCATTTTCGTTTGTTGAAGCATACGCCAAACAGAGCGCCCAACCTATTGTGCTCAGTGCCAGTCTGAACAGTCACCACGGTCCACACGATGGTACGAGCAGTGTGACAGAGGCTATAGAAGACCTCTCACAGAGTGTCATACCTGTGTTCTCTGCCGGCAATGAGGGTGTATATCCCATACACCTGTACCAAAAGTTCACCAACACAAAAACCTCTGTCAAGACCCTCCTCCTTGGCCTGATAGAGAATGACGACGAGAGCAAAGGTTTCACCTATATTTCTGATGTTGCAGGATATACCAGGACAGGCGACAAGGTGGGAGTGAAACTGACACTGAAGTCGTTGAACCCCTTTACCGGCAAACTGACATCTATATGGTCCAGCGATGAATGTACTATAATAGAGGGTGGCGACCCACAGACAGTATTCGTATCGAGTTCCGATGACAGTGGACTGGCACAGTATTTCACAGGCGCCGTGTCATTGGGAGCATTCACTGCCGAGAATGGCAAGTTGTGTGTGGCAGCCAGTGTGCAAGGCACCATGACCAAGATTCAGTTCTTTGAATTGGCTATCAGCGGTTCGGCAGGCACGGAGATAGACCTATGGGATGAGTTGATTGGCTTTGGAGGTGTGCAATACGTGGGTGTATCAGGCTATGTAGATGGCAGCAGCGACATGTCGGCAGGCGACTGGACCAGCACGGAGCGTGTGATAAGTGTGGGTGCCTACTGCGCCAATACAGATATGCGCAGTTACAACGGCAGTGTGACCGACACATCGGTCGACGCCAATCCAGAAGATGGCTATACGCTCCACGACATCGCACCGTTCTCCAGTTACGGCACCTCGTTCAATGGTGTCGTCCAACCCGTCGTCTGCTCACCCGGCACCAATGTGGTATCGTCGCTCAACAGTTACAACTTCACTGAAGGGGTGAGCAGCACCATGCAGTGGGACGGTCACCCTTATGGTGCGGAGGACGGCACCTCCATGGCTTGTCCGGTGGTGAGCGGCATAGTGGCACTGTGGCTACAGGCCAAACCCGACATGACACTGGACGACATAAAAGATGTGATGAAGAATAGCAGCACCACCGACAGTTATACCAACAAGGACAGTTACAGGTGGGGATACGGTAAGATTAATGCCTCCAAAGGTATAGAGTACATCAACGCCCTGACGGGTATACGCGATGTGCCAACTACCTCTACCACCAGCGACACCACCTACGACCTACAAGGCAGACTGGTGCAAGGCTCGCCACAGCGTGGCATATACATACGCAACGGAAGGAAGGTGGTGGTGAGATAGTATCGTCACTTCCCAAACCTGTACTTTTCCAGTTCCTTGGGCAGACTGTGGAATTTTTCCTCATTCAGTGCCTTGAGACACTTCCCACACTCGGTTTCACCCTGTGTGGGATGTTTTTCTACATACTCTGCTATGGCAGAAACGGCAGACTGATAGTCACCCTTAAACTTATATGTGTCATTGAAATGGAAGTAGGTCTTGTCGCCTTTCTTAAACGCGCAACTGTATCCCGAGCCACCGCTGCTGACATCATCCATGTCCTTAGCAGAGAAGGAAATCTGCGACAGTGCCGACACAAGGGCATCGTAATCAACCGCATCCACCTGCACACTGTCTCTCAGGTGGTGCCCCTCACGATAGTCGTAATAATCCCACGTCAGTGAGCCGCGCGATATTTCGTATGTGATATTGACGGCTATACCAGAATTGGTATACGTGGTATACAATATCTTTGTAGTATTGGCCTTAATGGGTTTCTTGGCATTCATATCTTCTGTTTGTTGCACGCGTTCTTCATCCGCCACTTTGCTCTTCTCCGCTGAGCAGCCGTAACTCACGCCCAACCAGCAGGCGCATATCACTATAGTCATCAGTTTTCTCATAGGTATCTATTTTTGTGTGTAAAAATACTAAATAGTCAACAAAAACACAAAAATAGTGAAAAAAATATTTCTCTTTATGTAAATATTGCCTATATTTGCACGTGCTTACGATATAGGGACGTAGCTCAGGTGGTTTAGAGCGCTACATTGACATTGTAGAGGTCGTCGGTTCAACTCCGATCGTTCCTACACCTATTTGATAAAAGATTGCGAAAGAAGGCAATACTGTAGGCACAAATATTTACAAGAAAATTTTCAACTAAATGCAATGAAAAAGACATTGTTTGTTATCGCAGCACTGCTGATGACAGCCGTCTGCACACAGGCACAAGTTATGAAAGCCGCCGACTTGGAAAAATACGCCAAGCAACGCTATGGTGACAAGTGGCTTGATGCAGCCAGGAACCTTGCAAAGGGACTGACACTCGACCAAAACGAGAGTCTTACCTATCAGCAGGTGATAGAGGCTCCCGGCAAGAGTAAGGAACAGTTGTACGTGGCAATCAACTACTGGGCTACTGCCACATTCAGAGACCATCAGGCCATAACGCTCAACGACAAAGAGGCTGGTTGCATCATCATATCGTCCACTATAAAAGATATCGTAGAGCACACCGGCACACTCAATAAATACTCTGTCAGCATCACCCCCGTGATACGTATCGACATAAAGCCAGGCAAGGTGCGGGTGACATATACCGTACAGAACTACGACATACTCAGAGATGTCTCAGGAGGTTGGCTGTCTGTGACCGATGACAAGCGCACATTCGGCGACTCGAAGCGCAAGAAAGAAGACAACACCAATGCCTACCTCTATGACGAGCAGTGGGAGATAGCGCACCACTACCCCTTCGTGGACAAAGATGCACAGAAGCGTACTTGCGCCAAGGCACTGGTGATGACACACGCCTACTCCAACGCTATAATAGACAAGGTGGAGAATGCCATGCACAATGGTATCGTGGGCAACGAAGACGACAACTGGTGAGAATACCCATATACACGAAGAAAGCCGCTGAAATCAGCGGCTTTCTTCGTGTTGGGAAGCAAAGAGAATAATACAATAAATTTGTTTTTGTCATGTAGGCGTAAAAGGAACGAAGGAATGTACGCTAATTTCAAGAAAAATTGTATATTTGCAAGGTGAATATTAACGATGCGCTTATGAGTACTCAGATGATGAACGAAAAGATTGCAGCCTATTTCAAGACACAACCTGTTCTGAAGGCATGGATTTTCGGCTCTTTCGCCCGTGGTGAGGAGAAGCCATGGAGCGATGTTGACATACTTGTACAGTACGATTGCCAACAACCCATCGGCCTCTTGAAAATAGCTGGAATGAAGGTTGATCTTGAAAACCTTCTAGGCAACGAGGTTGACCTCGTGGAAGAAGGAACGCTTCGCCCATGGGCTGTTGAAAGTGTTAACAGAGACAAGAGACTTATTTATGAGAGAGCATAGCAGAGACAGAGGGCGACTGGAAGACATTCCAAGCCGCGATGGATATTTCGGAAATCACAGGAATATCAATAGGGGAAATTGAAAGTCTTTAATATTGTTGATTTATGAAACAGAGGTATGCGGTAGTGGTGCTGTTTGTGCTTATTATACTTTCGGGCATGGTGAGTCTTAAGAGCTATCGAGTTACGGAGGAACTGGTAACAGAGGATTTAAACCAAGCTCTGGAGAAAGCTTTAAACCAACAGCAGTCGGACGTAATAAGTGCCGATACGATAAAAGTGTTCAACAGCCACCTGCGGATAGAAGCTCTAAGAGGGAAAGCAACGTTGGCTGTTGATACCAGACGAGAAGGTTTCTGTCCTCGTCCCCAAGTATCGACAGCGACAATTCTTTCGCTGTCAGACCAGCGGCCATCAATGGTGCTATGGTCGGTGGCCTTGCTTTGGGGGCTATTCTGCATGTATCAGCATAGACGAACTATGACACAGGGATTGTATGGCGGACTGGCGCTTCATGACGGACGATTCATTAACGCAAGTGGCAGTGTTTTGAAACTGACACTCATGCAACAGCAACTGATGGAGATGTTTTGGAGGTCGCCATCTCATCAGCTGTCAAAGACAGAAATCTGTGATACCCTCTGGCCCAAGAAACCAGGTGCCAGCGAAACGCTATACACCCTCATCCATCGCCTGAAGCCCATCATCGAGGAATATTCTGACCTTAAAATCAAAGCAGACAGAAAGAATTCATACGAGCTGACTATCAGATAGATAACTTTCTGTCAGACAAATGTCAGACAATTATCAGGAAGTATTTCTGGCTGACGAGTCATCTCTTCATACCTTTGCTGGAAAAAAGCAAAAGTATGAAGAGATTATTGTTTTTGCCCCTTCTCGTCGCAATGTTATCAGTCCATGCTCAGGACATCAAGGAGGGAGAGACACTACAGGAAGTCACTGTAAAAGGTTCGAAAATTGTACAACGCGTGGATAGCCAAACCATCTATCCCACACGCCAGCAACTGGAAAGTTCTACCAACGGCTATTCACTCTTGTCAAAACTGACACTCCCACATCTGCGTATCGACCCCATGATGCATACTATCACTGCTCTTTCCAATCTCGGGAGTGTACAGGTACGCATTAACAACATCGTGGCATCGAAGGAAGACTTGCTTTCGCTCGACATGAACGCCGTCAAGCAGGTTGACTATATCGACAATCCCGGTGTCAGATATGGGGAAGGCGTAGCATACGTTGTCAATATCATCGCTAAACACCCTGTAAGCGGATATGATATCGGAGCAGACCTGACCAACACACTCACTACCCTCAATGGCAATGAGAGCGTCTTCGGGAAATTCAATCTCGGCAAAAGCGAGTTGGGTGTAACCTATGGACTTGACTATAGCAACTTCAAAGGAACGAGACGGGAAGAACTGGCGACATACGAAATAGAGACGGGACAGACACGCGAGGTGCTCCGAAAGCAGACAGACGGACAGAACAAAAACCTGAGCCATAACATACAACTGACCTATAGTCTGAGCGACTCAACCAATGTGTTTCAGTCGAAACTCTTAGTACGGAAAGATATTCAGCCGCAGAGGGCTTGGAGCCTTGTGGGAGGTACGACGGAATACGAAGACTGCTCTTCATCCCGTACGTCATCGCCAGTGCTTGACCTTTATTTCCACCGTGACTTCGCCCGCCATCAATCACTGACAACCAATGTCGTGGGAACCTATATCAAAACTGACAGCTACTCAGAACATAATGAAGGTGGAGGTTACAGTTATTCTGTGGCAGGAAAGTCGTATTCACTGTGGGCGGAGGCCATCTATGAGAACGGGCTGAAACCCTTCACACTTTCGCTGGGTACCCAATACGGACAACGTTATATCGACAATGTGTACGTTGGTGACGCTAACTCTACCAATAGTATGCGCTCTTCAGACATCTACCTCTTCGGGCTATTGAAGGGGCATCTTGGTAAACTCGGCTATATGGGAGGTTTGGGGATGAACAGTCGCTACTATCGTCAGGACGATTGGAGCAACCGTTTCTGGCTCTTTCGCCCTAAATTGACAGTATCTTACCCTCTATGCAAACAGTTGAAAGTGAAGTACGATTTTGAAATATCTCAGCACATATCGCAAATTGCCCTCGTCAGTGATGTGTCAGTCAAGCAGAATGCCTATGAGACGCTGGTAGGCAATCCGAACATACATCCAAACCGTGTCACCTCGCACGACCTTCGACTGACCTATTCAACACATCGTTTGATGACAGAACTCCAGGGCTTTTGGCGACTGAATGCCAATTGTAATATGGAAAAATACTACCGAACGGACGGTCATTTCTATCAGACCCAGACAAATGCCGAGAACGAGTGCAATTTCTTTTTCATCCAGAGCTATAACCATTGGGAAGTCATACCAGAGAAGTTGTCTGCCACCGTATATGGAGGACTTTGGCGTTTCTTCAACATCACCGATGACTATAGCCACACCTATACGGCCTTCAATGGTGGTGCGAGCCTCGAAGCCTATCTGGGAAAATGGACACTGACAGCATACGCTGACAACGGCTGGCACTTCATGGAGGGCGAGCATCGTGGTCATCAGCCTGCCGCATGGTATCTGACAGCCTCTTATCGTATGAAGTCTGTCACCATTTCCCTTTATGCACAACATCCTTTTTGCGCAAGACCACTCAGCCATAAAGCAGAAATACTTAATCGTTATATCCACAAAGAAATATCACAGCACAGCCGCGATTTAGGCAACATGGTGACGCTCAATCTAACCTGGCATTTTTCCTCTGGTCGGAAATACAAGGATATTGAGCGAACGATGAACCATCGTGATACCGAGACAGGAATTCTTCAGAGCAATTGAAGAAATTCAACAAAACGGCATAGTGGGCAACGAAGACGACAACTGGTAAAGAGAAAGACACAAAAAAACCGCTGATTTTCAGCGGCTTTTTTGTGTTGGGATACCCGGAATACTTATTACAAAATTGTAGCAAATTATATGTAAGCGAATGTTTGTAATCTTCTTTGTTTTAGGGCGATTTGCTGACATGATAGCACTTTATTCCGTTGATTGAGTTACATAAAATTTGACCTCCGACGATAAAAAGACGATAAAAATTTTGACCGTCTAAAGGCTTCTGATTATCTTTGCAGCACGTTAATAAAATCGACATTATGGCAAAGATTGAGTTGCGGCTTTCAACGAAAGTCCAAAAGGAAACCTGTAGGCAGGAGGTGCTTATCCGTTTCCATGAAGGCAAGAAGTTTTGCCTTTACGCAAAGAGTGGTGTATATGTTTCACCAGAGTTTTTTGAGTATTACATTGATCGTGCTGCTACGGAGGCGAACAATGTTAGTGTCCCATCAAAGTTAGTCACAGCGACTCAGAAGAAAGCAGAATGTAAAGGGTACGTTCTGTTTAAACGTGGCGTTATATGTGTCAGCAACCACAGGTTAGAAACCCCCGAAGTCAGATGGCACAAGCAGCAGGCAGAACGTATTGAACTATTATGCAAGGAAATCATTAAGTGCTATGAGGACGCGCCAAAAAGTGAGATCGCCGGAGATTGGCTGACCGACATTGTGGATAAGTTTAATCATCCCGAAGTTTACAACAAGGCACCAAAGACTTTCTACGAATTAGCAGAAGAGTATATAGAAAAGAAAGAACTGGCTGAGTCACATGCCAGAGTATATCGCGTGCTCATACGCGCCGTTTACCGATATGAGGGTTATGTTCGGGCTATTGATAACAACCGAAAGTATTTCTCATTCGACATCAATCATATCACTCGTGAAGACATAGAAGATTTTTCGGACTATCTGCGCAATGAGAGTGCCTTGGCCGACGAACGCCCTAAGTTGTTCAAGAAGCTGCTGAAGACGTACCCGAATAACATAAAGCCAGGACATACAAAGATTGAGGTAAGGGGAGATAACACCATTATCAAAATGCGTGGACGGCTGAAGTCTTTGTTCCTCTGGTTCTTGGAAATGGGCTACACTACGAACCGACCATTTGACGGTTTGAAGATAGGTGTCGAAAGGGTTGGCACTCCTTATTATATATCTATAGACGAGAGGAATGCCATTGCCAATGCAGACCTATCTGCAAGATGGGCTACCATGACGAAAGAGGAACGGAAACCCGCAAGAATGCCATTGAAAACGTTGATTGAGCAACGTGACATATTCGTATTTCAATGTCTGATTGGCTGTCGTGTTGGCGACTTACTCAAACTAACCAATGACAATATACATGACGGTTTCCTTACATACACTCCACATAAGACCAAAGACGAAGGAAAGACTCCATTCCAAGCAAGAGTGCCACTTCACCCAAAGGCACTTGAACTGATAGAGAAATATCAAGGCAAAGACAGGAAAGGGCGGCTATTCCCGTGTCTGAGTGGTCAACGATACAACGATGCCATTAAGGTCATATTCTGGATGGCAGGGATAACAAGAAAAGTTGAGGTGAGAAATCCAAAGACAGGTGAAACGGAGTTCAAGCCTATCAATGAGATTGCATCCTCTCACCTTGCACGTCGTACCTTTGTCGGCAATGCCTATTTCAAGGTGAGCGATCCGAATATCATCGGAAAGATGTCTGGTCATGTCGAAGGATCCAAAGCGTTTAAGCGGTACAGAAACATTGAGGACGAAACGCTTGTCAACGTAATCAATCTTATTGGATAGGAGGGCTTGCTATGAAATGGGATAATACTCTACAATGGATTGACAGTTCAATAGAACTACTAATGATAGCAATGAAGTATTGTGGTAGAATCTACGACAACAATGGAACTGCACTTCAACGGGTTCAAGTGGTTAAATCCATTTGTAATGAAGACAGGCAGGCAGTATATGAGATCTTATGTGAGATAGAACCGAGAAGTGTTGCCCAGGAACTGGAGTCACACTTGATATGTAACAGCAAACATGATGAAAGAGTGTACGACGTTTGGGCAGAAAAGATACAGACCAGACTTAAACCATTGTGTGTATTTGACAACTTTTTGAAGTCTGATAAGCAATGCTCTGAAACATGGATAAAGATTGGCGGCTGGGAACAATATATCAAAGTTACAGAAAACACCAACGAATTTGTGTGGCTGATTGCAGTATGCCTTTACAACAAATTCATAGCACTTCAATACGAGATAATCTCTATAATAAAATCATACGGACTTGAGAAAGACGCGGGATTTGTTGCTCTTACAATGAGAAAAGACGTTCCTATGTCTGTTGAATCAAAGGAATGTCCATATTCCACATTTTCCAACATTATACAATATCCAGACAAGGAGAAACTTTTGTTGAGGTTGCATGAACTGATTGATGGGAGAGCCGGAGCAGATGTAGGGTGTGTTATACTTCGAGCTTATCAAGAAAACTATTTGATTAGATTACCGAAACGAAAAGAATTTGAGTCAGAGTTTGATTTGATAGGCACTTGGTCTGCTATTCATAACTATCTTAACGATGGTGATCCCCGGGCATTAAACCGCTCGAACAGAATAGTAATCTTCAACTGATAAAACATTATTGAATGTGTATAGGTGTATGCAGGTGAAAGAAAACTTGCATACACCTTTTTTCTTTTGATACTCTTTGATTGGGTTGTACCTTCGCTGCGTCAATCGGTGACTGACACACATCGAGCGACCGACCATGAGCGACCGAGAGTGTCTGAGGTAACAGCGGAATGGGTACAAAACTATGTCAATAGCAGAAATAATGAGTCAGAAGGAAAATGTCTTGCTTGTTGTCAGTCTTGACGACCTGAAAGAACTGTTCAGCACTCTACTCGACGAGCGCGAAGCAGAACGTCAAGCCGAATCTGAAAGCCAACACAATGATGAATTGGTGTCGGCTGATGAAACAGCAGTCATTCTTGGAGTTAAAAGAAATTCGCTCTGGCGATGG
>CAMHPC010000066.1 GCA_946186945.1 uncultured Prevotella sp. | reverse complement strand
TCTTGCTCACGCTCGAAACGAATCTTCTTGGCTAGTTCCAGCGTCTCTTTGTTTTGTTGTCGTTGGATGGGTGTACGGGGAGATGCCAAAAGATATAGCGACAGACTTTCCTTCTTGCGAATGGATGTGCCGTTGTCCCGATTATACCCCATCTGATACTCCAAATATAGGCTATATTCGGTATCATTCTTCACTAATTTCTTCAATAATCGCGGATTTCCTGCCTCCACGAGGTTCTTGTTCTTGCCTCTTGATTCTGCCATAACTCGTTTATTTACCGATGTTTTCTTTTCGTCTGCAAAGGTACAAAAAGTTTTAATTCTGGGGTGTTAAAAAGGTGTTAATTCTAACAAAACAAGGGCAAAAATGGGGTATTTTGTCAAAAATCAGAAAAATTGAGAAACATTGCAAATCATTGTATATCAATTATTTTATTTCTTTTTCTTTCCTTTGTTAGATGCTGTTATGTTCCGGCTCTGGGTACTGATTGGGGAGAAGGTTCAAATCTTCTCCCCAAAACTTTTTTTTGGCTCTGGCAACTGCTTGGTTTGCTGAAAGATAAGGTCAAGAACTTTGTTGTATGATGTGGTTCGATAATTTTTAAAAATCCAAACTGTTCGGATTAAGCAGAAAGTCCATCAGACCCATGATAAGTATTCCTTTTTGATTGTGCCATGGTCGGATATTATCCTTTACTATGACGACTTTCTTGAAAGAATCGTTTATATTATTCAATGGTTGTGTCTCCTGTTCCATTTGTTCTCTGTCGGGTATAGAGAATGCCGACTGTATGTAATACCGCTGACTTGCTTTATTGACCACAAAATCAATTTCCAAATTTGCGCGGTATTGCTCACCCCGCATGTTGCGCTTCACAACTTTTACAGTTCCAACATCCACTTGATAGCCTCTCAAACACAATTCGTTATAGATGATGTTTTCCATAAAGTGATTTTCTTCCTGTTGACGAAAATTGATGATAGCATTTCTTATGCCTAAGTCCTCGAAATAGTATTTTGAAAGAGTTCCGATATATTTTCGTCCTTTCACATCATATCGGTCTGCCTTTTTGAGGATGAAGGCATCAGAAAGATAGTTCAGATACTTGTCTATTGTCTGTCCTGTGATGCTGATGTTCTCTGAACTTTTGAAAGTGTTTGAAATTTTATGTGGATTGCATGGTGCCCCTATTGACGATGCCATTATTTCTGACAAAGTTCTGAGAGCATTGTCGTTTTTGATGGTATAGCGTTCTAATATGTCTGTCATATAAACTGTTTGAAAGAGATTGCGCAAGTAATCGGCCTTTTCCTCTTCTGTGTTGAACGAAAGAATCAGTGGAAGTCCGCCAAAAGTATAATACTCACTCCAAGCATCACTTTTGTCACCTCCTATGGCGGCGTAGAATTCAGAAAAACTTAAAGGATATAGACGTATCTGATGGTCACGTCCTCGAAATTCGGTAGCGATGTCTTTTGACAGGAAGCGGGAGTTGCTGCCTGTCACGTATGTGTCGGCATTCTTGATGTGCAAAAGACTATTGAGCACATCTACAAACTCATCGAGCTTCTGAACCTCATCGATGATTATATAATACAGATTGTTGTCTGTTATTCGAGAGCGTACATATTCCAACATGTTGTCGGGATTACGAAGACTTTTGTTAGCACGGTCCTCTAATGCAATCTCTATGATATGACTTTCGTCCACTCCTTCCGACAGCAGATAGTTATGAAATATGGTATTTAGAAGATATGATTTCCCACACCTGCGCAAACCAGTTATCACTTTAATCAACCCATTCTGTTTTGCCGAAACCAATTTGTTTATGTATAAATCTCGTTTAATCTCCATTTTACGATTATTTTACGTCACTTGTGACGGTTTTTAAGCGCAAAAGTAGGCGTTTTTTGGTGAATCACCAACAAATGAGGGTTGTTTTTGCCTGATTTCTCGAAAATTTCCTTGGAAATACAGGTTTGGTGGGGTCGGGAATCCAATACCGTAACTCCCAAATCTTATCCAAATCGGCTAAAATTGGTTCGAGAATAGAACGGCAGGGGGTACTTTATTAAGTACGGAAGTGTGTTGGCTATCAATTATTTACAATACACTTCTTTCTGGTGCAACATAGGTGCGACAATTCTTGTTTTTGATATATATATATCATTCTTAGCACTATTCTTAAAAACATCGTTACGAAGATGGTATCGCTTGTTTTTATCACTTTTATCACCACATATGGTGTATCTCAAAATACCCACAGTGGTATTGTTCACTCAGGAATAACTATGTAACAACTCTTTGATTGAACGTATCGTCTTATTGATTTCTATAAAATGAAACGAGGGTGCACGCCACTGAAGTGCACCCTCGTTTCATTGCCATGTCGCTGCTTTTTCTCAGCGTCCGCTATAGATTACCTTGCGATGGTGGTGTATGTATACGCCCTTCTCTGTCGGGTGGAGCACTTTTATGCCCTGCAGGGTGTAGTAGGCATCGTCGTCCTGGTCGGTGGTGACGGTGGCGATACCGGTGGTAGTATTGCTCACACTCAGTTGGGCATTGGATATGCCGTTGGTGCAGTCGATGGTGAAGGTGTAACTGTCGCCTGCCTTCAGCGTGTTGCCTGCCTTCAGGTATATATTGCCATCGTCGTGTCCGCCGCTGCCTGTGCCCACGCCAAACACATCGCTGTCGCATGTGAGACGGCTGCCGTTGCTACCACTGCCTGTAAACTCACCTCCCCACCCCTGCTGGTGGAAGAACTTGAAGTTGACATCGGCGGCATTGAGTTGCTCGCCCACTGTAAGTGTGGTCTGATACACCTTCTCACTGACTGGTGCCATGCAGAAGCCGCCATTCTCCGGTTGCCAGTTGTAGCCGCCCACGGTATAGTTGGGCTTGCCTATCCCTGTGCCGCCTATCACCCACACCGTGCCTGTGCCATCGCTCTTCAGGGTGGCAGGATTGCCGTTGGCATCGAGCACCATCACCCTTACGGTCTTCTCCATCAGGTTCACCGTCACTCGGTAGTTGCCGTCTATGGCACGGAAGGTCATACGTCCGTTGCCGTTGTCTTCGAAGAAGTCATGGTCCACCCACAGTTGACCATCGCTCACCTCCGTTGCACCGCTGATTTGATAGGTGGTGCCTTTCCTGAGCGGTTTCTCCACGGCAAACTGTCTGTAGCCTATGTACATCATCTCCTCGCTGCTCCAGTAGAGTTTTTCATCGTCTTGGCTGGCGCCTATGAGTGTGGTGTACACCGTATTGCGCAGGGTGCCCAGGTTGTCGTCCTCATCATACTCCCAGTACATGCCGCCGAGCAGGTTCTTGTTTAGTATGTAGTTGCATTTCAGCGTGATAGACTCTGCGTCGTCGAAGCAGTAGAAGAGTCTGCCGCTGCCGTCTACGAGATACGGCACCTTGCCCACATCATCCCATTTGCGGGTGTAGCCCTGACTCATGTAGTTCTTTATTCGCTGATATGATATCTCGCTGTCGCCTGTGTATTTGCCGTTGTTGGCGTAGAAGGGCATGCCGAGCACCAGTTTTCCTGCGGGTATGCCGGCATTGAGATGTGCGGTGATCGACTCGTTCACTGTGTTCCAGCAACTCCCTCCGCTGCTCACCGTTCCTCCTCTGTACAGGGCGGCATGGTGGTTGCCTTCGCCTGCCATGTTGTATGCCATCACGTTGATGAAGTCCATGTACTGGATGAAATCTCTGTAGTTGTAAAACGATGGGCTGTCGGCTGACGCCATGGTGAGCAGAAGGTCATTGCCCATTCCCTCTTTCATCGCCTTCATCAGCAGGGAGTAGTTGGTCTTGTCGCCACTACCATCGGGAAACTCCCAGTCCACGTCTATGCCATCGAGGTTGTACTGCTGGCAGAGGTTCTTGCACACGGTGCCAAACTGCTGGCGTTTGGTGGCGTTGGCTGCCAGTTCGTGCAGGTACTGGCTGCCACCCCCTCCGCCCAGCGAGAGTACCACTTTCAGTTGGGGGTTCACTTCCTTGAGTTTCACTATCTGCTTCAGTCGCTCCACATTGTCTATGCTGATGCTTGAGAGTGATGAGTTGACATGTGCAAAAGCATAGTTGATGTGGGTCATGCGTGTGGGGTCGGGCATCACCGTCGACCACGATGTGACGTAAGCCACTACTACCCTCTGCGGGTTGTTCTGGGCTTGAGTAATGTGTACGAGCACACATGCCATCAGGCAGATGGCCAATCGTTTCCAAATGTAGGATTTCATTTTTTTAGTTTACTTTTTTATGGTTGAGTTTTTTCATTCTCATATCGGCAGTAGTCTGTTGTCTGTGCAAAGGTATCATTTATTTTATACACACTCAAACGAATATGGATGGACAGTGGAAAATAGCCTTTTGACAGAGTTTAGATATTTTGCACCATTAGCCACCGTAATCGTTTGTTTACCAACGTCTTATCTTTTGTAAAAATTAGAATCAATCTTTATCACATTTTTTAATATATATATTATCAATACTTTCGCAGCGGTTAACCGAAAAAAGCGGAACGACATAACTTGGTATATCATCAAACAAAAAACCTAAAAATGAGAAAATCTACTATTTTACTGATTCTGTGCATGCTGACTCTGGCATGGCAGCCGGTGAGTGCCGATGACGGTATCACCCTCACGCCCACCAATGCCACTGCCACTGAGAATTTCAACAGCATGTGGGATGCCACTACATCATCTGCCACGCTCGACATGCCCTCTGCATGGCGCATAGAACGTCAGATGTCGGCACCACGCACCTTAGGCGCCTACTCTGCCGCCGCCACCAGTACTATGTACTCAGGAGGGGTCAGCCTGGCAAGCAATGCCTCTAACGGCACGTACAACTTCGGCTCGTCTGCCGACAATACCGACCGTGCTATAGGCGGACTCTCTACTACCGTCAGCGGCGGCACCCGCTGCGTGAGTGTGATGACCAAACTCGTCAACGGCGGCTCTACCGACATAGAACAACTCTCTATCTCTTACGACATAGAGAAATACCGCAAGGGCGACAACCCCGAGGGCTTTGCCGTGCAGATGTACTACTCTACCGATGGCGAGAACTGGACTTCGGCAGGCGAATCGTTCTACAACTTCTTTGCCAAGGACGATGCTACCGCCGGTGCCGCCGAGGTGCCCATCAGCACCACAACTGTCAGCAACAAGGTACTGAATACCATCTTCCCCGCTGCCGGCACCCTCTACCTGGCATGGAACATCTCTGTGGCTGCCGGTGGCAGTCCCAACAAGGCTATGGGTCTGGCTCTGGACAATGTGAGCATCACTGCTACCTTCGCCGACCCCGGCACTACCAAACACTATATCTATGCCGAGAAGGCAGTGAAATGGAGCAATTTCTACCTATATGCCACAGGCAGTTCTGAGCCCTTCGGAGCACAGCCGGGCAGCAAGGCCGACGGCACCACCACTGTCAATGGCGTGACCTACCAGTACTTCACCATCAATGATGAAAACTCTTACGCTCTCACCTTCAGCGATGGTGGCAGCAACAGCCTCAGCGGCACTAATGTCACTATGAACCGCGACTACTATTTTTGTGTAGCCCCCGAGGGTGTGAGCGAGATAAACAACCCGCAGACCTATACCGGCTATGTAGACCCCACCCGTCCTCCCTTCAAGTCCTCGGGCATATACCTGCGCGGCGAGATAAACAGTTGGGGTGCCGATGCTGAATGGGAATTCTCTGACGAGGGCGACGGCACATACGCCCTGTATGACAAGACCCTCTCTGGTGGATTCAAGGTGGCAGATGCCAACTGGAGCAGTACATGCAACTACGGCAGCAACGGCTCGGGCATACTGCTCGACACTCCCTACTCACTGGTACTGGGCACCAACGACAATATCTCTACCAACGGCAACTCCTACGCCTGCCAGAAGATAATCCTCACCATCACTACTGCCGGAGCCACACTACTGTTGCAGAGCGACGACGACCCCTCTGGTCTCACCTCGGTCTACGTCATTGGCGACAACAACGGCTGGAACTACATGGACAAGACCGGTGAACTGAAACTCACCGAGACCGACAACGAGTTCAAGGGTCAGGTGACTATGGCTGCCGGAGCCGACGGTCTCTCACACTGGCGCATATACCAGCAACTGGGCATGGTGGGCTCGTGGGGCAATCCCGGCGGCGCTGATGCCACTGCCACTGCCACCGAGGGCACCCTGGAGAAGGGCAGCACAGGCAAGATGAGCAGCGAGCCCGGCACTTACAATATCACATTCAACCTCTCTACCGGTGCCTACTCCATGGAGAAACTGGGCACAGTGATTCAGTCGGTCACCCTACAGCCCGAAAACGTGGTGCTGGTACCCGAACTGCCTGAAAAGGTGAAAGTGCTGTCACTCAACAACAGCCTCATACACTACAACGACCAGGACTTCATGTTCAACGACATTGCTGCTGCCATGGGCAAGGATGCCAAATGGACCAAGCACTCTCTGCTGGGCAAATCACTCAACACCCACTGGGAAGAGGGCGACGGACTGGCTGGCGACGGCAACCCCGGTGCCAAGATGCTGGTTCGCTCCGATGCATGGACACACATCATTCTGCAGGAGCAGAGTTCTCTGCCACGCACCAATGTGGAGCAGTTCCGCGCATCGGTGAAGAAGTGGGTGGACTACATACGCGAATTCTGCCCCAACCCCAATGCCATCGTCATCATACCTATGAACTGGGCATACAGCGGCGACTGGAGCAACTTCACCGACTTCAACAACAAGTTCCTCGAAAACTACCAGAGTGTGGCTCGCGAACTGGGTGTCACCATCTGCCCCGTAGGTCGCGCCTACCAGGATGTGTACGACAAGGAGGGCACCACCGGCATAGCATCGTGGTTCCAGGATGACCGCCATCCCACCAACATGTCTACCTACATGGCAGCCTGCATGGAGTACGGTCTCATCTTCGGCGAGGATCCCACTACCATCACCTACCACCCCACCAGCGTGAGCGATGCCGAGGCTGCCTCTATGCGCACCTACGCTGCCAACGCACTCAACAACTTCACCAACTACGTAGACCACACCAAGGGCATAGTACGCTATACACTGAGAACTCTCGACCAGTTTGGCATGGAGGTGGAGGCACCTGCCGACATGACTGTCACTCTCAGCGGCGGCGGCTCACTCGACGGTAATACCTTCACCAGCAACGGCACTGAGGGCACCTTCACCGTGACAGCACAGAACGCTCAGTTCAATAGCACTGCCAATATCACCGTGACACACGCTGAAACCGAGGTGAAGACCTATCCGTACATAGAACTCAATGCCGACAAACTCACCGCTGCCGAGAACTTCAACGGCATGGGACTGGAGGCTACCGCTGCCATGCCCGAGGCTTGGCGCATAGACCGCCAGACTGCTGCTCCGCGACTGGTGGGCACATATCAGGGTGCTACCGACAACACCATGTATGCCGGCGGTCCCAACCTGCCCAGCAATGCCAAGAACGGTATCTGGAACTTCGGTAAGGACAACGACGACGACCGCGCCGTGGGTGGCATATCCACTGGTGTGGCTGACGGCACACGATGCATCAACGTGTATGCTCACCTGTTCAATACCGGCAGGAAAGACCTGGAACAGGTGAAGGTGAGTTACGATGTGGAGAAATACCGCAAGGGCAGCAACCCCGCCGGCTTCACAGTGCAACTGTACTACTCACTCGACGGACACAACTGGACATCGGCAGGCAGTAAGTTCACCACCACTCTCGCTCCCGACGATGCTACCGCAGGATATGCCGACGTGCCCGGCGAGGTGATCAACGTGAGCGATGTGCTCGACACCAAGATAGCACACGGCTGCGACTTCTACCTGGCATGGAACATCACGGTGAGCAGCGGCACGGCAGCCAACAACGCCATGGCTCTGGCTATCGACAACTTCAGCATCGAGACCCAACTGCCCGAGATACCCACTGCCAAGCATTACATCTATACCATAGACGAGACAGGATGGGATGCACTGGGACTCTATGCATGGGGCGACAGCGAACTCTTCGGCGCATGGCCCGGTCAGGCATGGGTAGACGAGAAGGAGATAGAAGGCCAGACATACAAGGTGTTCCTGCTGGATGCTGAGAGTGGTTCATACAACCTCATCTTCAACAACTGGAACAACGGCAGCCAACTGTCCGACTATAACATCACCCCCAACCGCGACTACTATTTCCGCATCACCAGCACTACTGTGGAGGAAGTGATTCCCACAGGCATATCAGAGGTGACAACACACGACACACATAATAGTAACAACATATACAATCTGAGCGGACAACTGGTTCAGAACTCTGCTCTCACATCCACCAACCTGCCAAAAGGTATATACATCAGCAACGGCAAGAAATTCGTGGTGAGATAAAAGGGTAACATTTAGTTATCGTCATTCTGAGTACTCGGAGTGCTCAGGGTATGCGGATCATTCCTACTGCCCTGGGTATTCCGAGAACTCGTATATCAGGGAGAAATCGAAAAATTTCGACATTCTTTTTGCATTATTCCCACTTAATCGTAATTTTGCAACCTAATATCTTAGTGCGATGATACTATTGAGTTTTGATACAGAGGAGTTTGATGTGCCACGCGAACATGGCGTAGACTTCTCTTTGGAAGATGGAATGAGGGTGTCGGTAGAGGGTACTAACCGCATACTCGATGTGCTACATGCCAACGAGGTGAAAGCCACTTTCTTCTGTACGGGCAATTTCGTGCGCCAAGCCCCCGACACCATACAGCGCATCATCAACGAGGGACATGAACTGGCATGCCACGGTGTGGACCACTGGCAACCACAAGAGAGCGATGTGCGGGAGTCGAAACAGATACTCGAGTCCGCCACCGGCATACATGCACACGGTTACCGCCAGCCACGCATGTTTCCCGTGAGCGATGAGGAGATAGCCTCAGCGGGCTATCTGTACAACTCCTCACTCAACCCCGCCTTCATTCCCGGCAGATACATGCACCTGCGCTCGCCACGCACCTGTTTCATGCAGGGCGAGGTGGTGCAGATACCTGCATCGGTCACCCCCTGGCTGCGCTTCCCACTGTTCTGGCTCTCACTGCACAACCTGCCGCAGTGGCTCTACCACCGCATGGTGCGGCGCGTATTGAAGCACGACGGCTATTTCGTCACCTACTTCCACCCGTGGGAGTTTTACGACCTGAAGGAGCACCCTGAGTTTAAGATGCCGTTCATCATACGCAACCACAGCGGTCGCCAGATGATGGAACGCCTGGATGCACTCATACGCATGCTCAAAGAGAGAAAGCACACTTTCGTCACATACACACCTTTTGCACAACAGCAGAAGACAAAACTAACTCAGAAGAAGTCATGATACTACTTTCTATCGTATCGCCATGCTACAACGAAGAGGAGGTGCTGCAACACTCGGCAGAACGGCTCGATGCGCTCTTCGATGAACTCATAGAGAAGAAAAAGATAGCACCCGAGAGTTTTGTACTCTTCGTCAACGACGGCAGCAAGGACCACACATGGGATATCATCTCCGGTCTGCATGCTTCCAACCCACGCTTCAAGGGTCTGTGCCTGGCACACAACGTGGGGCACCAGTATGCCATAATGGCTGGCATGATGCAGGCGCGCGAGATGGCAGATGCCGTGGTCACCATAGATGCCGACTTGCAGGACGACCTGAAGTGTATAGAACAGATGATAGATGCATACAACGAGGGTTACGACATAGTATATGGCGTGAAGGTATCGAGGGATGCCGACCCCGCTCTCAAACGCCTGACGGCGGTGGCTTTCTATAAGTTGCAGCGCAAGATGGGGGTAGACAGTGTGTTCAACCATGCCGACTTCCGCTTCCTCAGTCGCAGGGTGCTCGATGCGCTGTCGCAGTATACCGAGCGCAACCTCTACCTGCGCGGTCTCATCCCTCTGATAGGCTATTCGTCTACTACTGTCGACGACCGTATCTCCGAACGGCAGGCGGGCAAGTCGAAATACACTATCAGCAAAATGCTCAACCTGGCTCTCGATGGTATCACCTCCTTCTCCGTGAAGCCCATCTACTACATCATGTACACGGGCATTGCCTTTATCTTCATCAGCATACTCATAGGCATATACGTGCTGGTATCGCTCATCATGGGCACGGCTGTGCACGGTTGGGCTTCGCTCATGCTCAGCATCTGGCTGGTAGGAGGTGTCACTCTGCTCGGCGTGGGCGGCGTAGGCATATACATAGGCAAGATGTACAACGAGGTGAAACACCGGCCGTTGTACACCGTAAAGGAATTTCTCGACTGAAGACTCCGACAGAGAAATGTCAAGGGCAGGTATAGGTTGTTTCTACCTATACCTGCTTTTCAAATTTCAGCATCAGCATGGGCTGACCCGACACGCGTTTTTCGCCCGTGTCGTACACCTGACTGAAGCGGTACCCCTCCTTCTCAAACTTTGGTAGCCACCGCTCTGCATCCTCAGTGCCTATTATCAGGTATCCGCTCTGAGGCTTGGCAGTATGGAAGTTGCCCACTCGGTCGTGCAGGTAGAAGTTTATCTCGAAATAATGCACGGGGTCGCCTTTTGCCAGCACACCGTCTTCTATAAACTCGTACAGTGCTCCCTTGCTCACGGGTGCTATCTGGTCTATCTGCTCAGCCACGCTGCGCACCGACTTAGCATTGAGTGCCGCTGGTTTGTATATGCTGTCTACATGTAGATAGATGGCCAGGATAAGCATCACCAGTCCCAGCACATTGCGCTTGCCACGCCACCAGGCCACCAGTATGAAAGTGCCAAAGGCCAGAAGTGCCCACTGCCACCAGGCACCTGCCTGCTGCAGAGACAACAAGGTGGAATAATTCTGGAACCCGTGACGGCCGTGGAACCAATCGGGGTTGATATCTATGAATTTCAGTACAACGAAAGCCAGTGCGCAGATAAGTCCTACAATGGAAAGGAAACCGCCATAGCCCTTGATGATGCCACGATGATGGCGATGAACCCAATACAGCAGACGGGCCAGGAAATAGCCTATGAAAGGATAGATGGGCATGAGATACACGCTGCGCTTGCTCTGCGGGAACATGTAGAAGAGCAATATGACAAATATGGAGAGGGCAGAGAACAGGTCTACCGGATCGACGGTAGAGAGCGAGAACTTTGGTTTCTTTATTCCCTTCCACTTCACCACGAAGAGGGTCATCAGTGCCAGCACCACCCACGGCAGGTATCCCACCGCCAGTGTCATGAAGTTGTAATACCAGGGTTCCACACACGACTCATAACTCATGGTACTCGTCATCCTGCCTACGTTCTCTTCCAGCACCAGGTCTATGAATTCCTGTCCTCCCTGCTGCCATGCGGCATAGTACCACAGGGCGGGGAGTATGAGCGAGAGTACGCCGAATGCGAGCATGCTGAAAAAGGCGCGGAAGAAGTTCACCTTACGGCACAATAGAAACAGTCCCATCACCAGACAGGGTAGCAGCGAACCAATTGGCCCCTTGGTCAGGGTGCCCAGACTCATACACAGTATGGCGAGTAACGGCACGCCACGCATGCCTCGCTCCCACCAACGATACAGCAGCAGCATGGCACCCACGATGAAAGCAGTGAGCACCATGTCTACACGGCAGTTGAACCCCTGACGGTGCAACTCCCACGAGGTGAATGCCACCAGGGCAGCAACAAACGCTAACAGACCGTTCTTGCGACGACGGTAGAAGGCGAAGATACCGGCGGTGAGCAGTATATATGCCAAGGCAGAGGGCACACGCGAGGAGAACTCGTTCACCTCACCCATCACCACACTCACGGCAGCTACTGCCCAGTAAAAGAAAGGAGGCTTGTAGGCCATCTCACCCACGCTGTTGCGCGGCAATATCCAGTTGCCCGACTCTATCATCGTGTAACTCACTATACTCTCTCGTGGTTCTCCCTTGGTGTTGTATTCGTATATCCCAAGAAAGGGTATCACTGTGAGTACGCATACCAGTATCAGAAACCACAGTGTCTTGTTGTTGTTCATATCGTGCTTGTGTGTATAGTTTCTATATCGTGTGCAAAATTATACAATTTTCCGAATAATCGTCGCTCATAAAATGAAAAAACAACCGCAGGCCACTCTGCCTGCTGCCGCAGCCAGCACTATCAATACCATCATCACCTCCGTACGGCGGTTCACTGCCACCGCCTTTCGCATATCATCGGTGCTCAACGGGCGCGGGTTGGTGCCTATGTATGGTTTGTCGAACACTTCACCAAAGTAGTAGTGCGGGCCGCCGAAGCGACAGTCGAGTATGCCAGCCAGTGCAGCCTCGGGGTAACCGCTGTTGGGCGAAGCATGGCAGCGTCCGTAGTGCCACACGAAGGACAGCAGACGCGGACGGCCTGCTACGAGCACCATCAGCACTGCCGTGAGGCGTGCAGGCAGGTAGTTGGCAACATCATCGATATGTGCTGCCACGCATCCGAAGGCCTTGTAGCGCTCCGTGCGGTAGCCTATCATCGAGTCGAGGGTGTTCACCATCTTGTATGCCATCATGCCGGGCACACCGAGCAGTGCCCACCAGAAGAGTGGTGCCGTCACTCCGTCGCTCAGGTTCTCTGCCAAGGTCTCGAGGGCAGCGGTACGCACCTCGTGGGCAGTGAGCTGCTGTGTGTCGCGCCCTACTATGCGTGCCACCTGACGGCGCCCCTCGTCGAGCGAGCGGTCGAGAGCCAGGAACACCTGTCGCACTTCACGAATGAGTGTTGTGCCTGCCAGAGAATAAAACACCAGCAGTGCCTGAACCACCACCGATACCTGCCAGCACCACAGGGCGAGGTAGTAGCACAGTGCCCATGTCAGTGCAAACACTGTCAGGATGAGCAGCACAGCCATCAGTGCGCCTTTCAGTCGGCGGTGGCTGCCATGGTTCAGGTGGTGCTCGCCCCAGGCTATCGCTTTGCCAAACCACACTATGGGGTGTGGCAGCGAGGAGGGGTCGCCGAGTGCCAGGTCGGCGCACCACCCTGCGATGAGGGGTGCCAGTGCGTAAATGTATTCTGTCATCTACTGTCTCTGATAAATCGGGTTATTGCTTCTACCAGCGCATCGTCCGCCTCGGGTGTGAGGGCTGCCACGCGGAAATGCAGTGGGCTGAGCGTGGGGAAGTTGGAGGCATCGCGTATGAGCATCGCATGCTCACGGGCGAGATACTCCTTCAGTGCTGCTGCTGTGTGTCTGTGCAGAGTGCACAGGCAGAAGTTGGTATGGCTGGGCAGCACCGTCACCCCATCGGTCTCTGCCAGTTTCTGCTGCAGGCGTTGCGCCTCTGCGAGATATTCCGTCATGTGGGGTATCATCGTGGCACCTGTGGTCACCAGCCACTCGCCAGCCAACAGAGGCAGTGCGCCGATGGCCCAGGGGCGTGTGAGCATGCGAAGGGGTGCCAACATAGTGGCAGGGGCAGTGACATAGCCCAGGCGCAGTCCCGGCACGGCATAGCGCTTGGTCATGGAGTGCAACAGCAGCACATTGCCCATGTCTATCGCCTCGGGGGCGGTGAGTGTGGGCTGCAGCGTATAGTCCTCGTACGACTGGTCTACCACCAACCAACGGTGGCGACGGGAGCGTTCGCGCAGTTCTGGCGGAGTCGGCACCTCGCCCGTAGGGTTGTTGGGACTGCATATCCACCCTATGTCAGCCTCCTCAGCCTCCGTATATCCCAT
The DNA here is from genome assembly GCA_946186945.1 of uncultured Prevotella sp. GTDB lineage: Bacteria > Bacteroidota > Bacteroidia > Bacteroidales > Bacteroidaceae > Prevotella. Next base: position 649 of record CAMHPC010000066.1, on the reverse strand, counting down.
GGCCCGTGCGGCATCGTCGTATTCGCTGAAGGTGGGATGTATCACGCTATAGGTGTCGGCATGCTGGCGGTAGGCTTGTGCTATGAGGTATATGGCTTCGGTGGCACCGTTGGTCACCATCACCTGCGAGGGGTCTATGCCGTGGTGTGCCGCCAGTGCCTGTTCCAGGCGCAGGGGGGTGGGTTCGGGGTAGTGGCGTATGGCGTCGATATGGTTGCACAGATGATGCTCCAGAGCCGTCAGGTCGGCTGCTCCGTAGATATTGGAACTGAAGTTATAGCGTATGTTCCCGTACCGGTATATGTCGTCGCCGTGGCCGTCAGTCATTGTCTCTGAGTATATGGTATATCTTGTCCATGTCTAAGTATTTCCTCACGTGGTCTGCCAGCAGGTCGTACTGTTCCTCCTTGTACTTATGGTAGTCGAAGGGCACCTTGCCCGCCTCTATCTTCTCCTGGTGTGGTGCGAGAAGCATGTCTACGAAGGTCTGGTTGTCGAGTATGCCGTGCAGGTAGGTGCCCATGCAGCGGTCGCTGGCACGGTAGCCGTCCTCACGTCCGTCGCCAAGGGTAGCGAGTGGTTGTGGTGTCGCTCCCTGGCAGGGTGTGGTGTCGCCCTGGTGTATCTCGTATGCCGTGCCCCACTGGCA
>CAMHPC010000065.1 GCA_946186945.1 uncultured Prevotella sp. | reverse complement strand
AAGATCCTCTTCGACAAAGGATACATCCTCAATTACAAATTCGTAGAGGATGGTCCTCAGGGCAGCATCAAAGTGGCCCTGAAGTATGACCCTGTGAACAAGACCAACGCCATCAAGCACCTGGAGAGGGTGTCGCGTCCGGGTCTGCGCCGGTATACCGGTTACAAGGACATGCCGAGAGTAATTAACGGACTGGGTATCGCTATCGTATCCACTTCCAAGGGTGTAATGACGGACAAAGAGGCTCGCGACCTGAAGATAGGCGGCGAGGTGCTCTGCTTCGTATATTAATAGGAGGGTATCATGTCAAGAATAGGTAAACTTCCCATTGCCATCCCCGCAGGTGTCAGCGTGACACAGAAGGACGGCGTAGTGACCGTGAAGGGTCCGAAAGGTGAACTCTCTCAGAAGATCGACTCTTCTATCAAGATGAAGGAAGAGGATGGTCACCTGGTTTTTGAGATAGACGAGAACAGTCCTGTAAACGTGAAGCAGAAGCAGGCTTTCCACGGTCTGTACCGTTCGCTCATCAACAATATGGTGGTGGGTGTGAGCGAGGGCTTCAAGAAGCACATGGAACTGGTGGGCGTGGGCTACCGCGTGTCCAATCAGGGCAATCTCATCGAGTTTGCACTGGGATACACTCACCCCATTTTCATACAACTGCCCCCTGAGGTGAAAGTTGAGACCAAGTCGGAGAGAAACCAGAATCCGCAAATCATTCTCGAGTCGTGCGACAAGCAGTTGCTCGGACTCATCTGTGCAAAAATCCGCTCTTTCCGTATGCCTGAGCCTTACAAGGGTAAGGGTATCCTCTTCAAGGGTGAGGTGATACGCAGAAAGTCGGGTAAGTCGGCTTCAGCTAAATAACTTTAACGATTGAAGAACTATGACAACAAAGAAAGTAGAAAGACGGATCAAGATAAAGTACAGAATTCGTAAGAAGGTAAATGGCACTGCTGAACGTCCCCGCATGACGGTGTTCCGCAGCAACAAGCAGATTTACGTACAGATAATTAACGACCTGACCGGTCTCACACTGGCTTCTGCCTCTTCTCTGGGACTGGAGAAGATGCCTAAGATACAGCAGGCTGAGAAGGTGGGTGAACTTGTGGCAGAGAAGGCTCTGGCTGCCGGCATCACTGCTGTGGTGTTCGACCGCAACGGCTATCTCTATCATGGCAGAGTGAAGCAACTGGCTGACGCCGCTCGTAAGGGAGGACTAAAATTTTAAGCGATTATGGCAATCAACAGAGTAAAAATCAATACTGAAGTAGAGTTAAAGGATCGCCTGGTGGCCATCAACCGCGTGACCAAGGTGACCAAGGGTGGACGTACGTTTACCTTCGCCGCCATCGTCGTAGTGGGCGACGGCAAGGGCATCATCGGCTGGGGCCTCGGCAAGGCCGGTGAGGTGACTGCTGCCATAGAGAAGGGTAAGGAAGCTGCCAAGAAGAATCTGGTGAAGGTGCACGTGCTCAACGGTACCATCCCTCACGAGATAGAGAAGGCTTACGATGGTGCAAAGGTATTTCTGCGCCCCGCCGCTCCTGGTACTGGTATGGTGGCAGGTGGTGCCATGCGTGCCGTGCTCGAGAGTGCCGGCGTGACCGATGTGCTCGCCAAGTCGAAGGGTTCTTCCAACCCTCACAACCTGGTGAAGGCTACTATCAATGCACTGGCTGAGATACGTGACGCCTATACTGTGGCTCACGACCGCGGTGTCAGTATGGAAAAAGTATTTAGAGGATAAAGGAGGCATATATCATGGCAAAAATCAAAATCAAGCAGATAAAGAGCAAGATAGGCTATCCGGTAGACCAGAAAGACACTCTCTCGCTGCTCGGACTGAAGAAAATCGGTCAGACAGTGGAGGTGGAGGACAACCCCTCGGTACGCGGCATGATACGCAAGGTGCATCATTTGGTGACTGTGGTAGAGGACTAATTCACGAACTATTTAAAAACTAAGACAAGAATTATGAAATTACATAATCTAACTCCTGCTGCTGGCAGCACTCATTCTCGCCGTCGTATCGGTCGCGGTCCCGGTTCGGGTCTCGGTGGTACCTCTACTCGCGGTCACAAGGGTGCCAAGGCACGCTCAGGATACAAGAGAAAGATAGGTTTCGAAGGTGGTCAGATGCCTCTACAGCGCAGAGTACCGAAGTCTGGCTTCAAGAACATCAACCATAAGGAGTACTTCGCAGTGAACCTGTCTACTTTGCAGAAACTGGCTGAGGCTCAGAAACTCACCAAGATAGGTATCGACGAACTGGTGGCTGCCGGATTGACCAACGGCAAGGAACTGGTGAAGGTGCTGGGTATGGGTGAACTCACTGCAAAGATTGATGTGGAGGCACATGCCTTCTCTAAGACTGCCGAGGAAGCAATCAAGGCAGCAGGTGGTAACGCAACAATTATCTAAGTAAATGAAAAAGTTTATTGAGACACTGAAGAACATTTGGAAGGTGGAGGATCTGCGCAAGCGCATCCTCATCACCGTCCTCTTTACGGCCATATATCGTTTTGGCTCGTTTGTAGTACTTCCAGGCATTGACCCCACGATGCTTCAGGACTTGCAGCAGCAGACCGAGGGTGGTCTGATGTCGCTGCTCGACATGTTCTCCGGTGGCGCCTTCTCTAATGCGTCAATCTTTGCCTTGGGTATCATGCCCTACATCTCGGCATCGATTGTGATGCAACTGCTGGCTGTGGCTGTGCCATACTTCCAGAAGATGCAGCGTGAGGGTGAGAGTGGCAGGAAGAAGATCAACTGGTACACCCGTATACTTACGGTGGCCATTCTGCTCTTCCAGGCTCCCTCTTACCTTATCAACCTGAAGATGCAGTCGGGCGGCGCCCTGGCATCGGGCATCTCATGGTCGATATTCATGGTGCCTGCCACCATCATACTGGCTGCCGGTAGTATGTTCATACTGTGGCTGGGTGAGCGAATCACTGACAAGGGTGTGGGCAACGGTATCTCTATCATCATCATGATAGGTATCATAGCCCGTCTGCCCCAGGCTTTCGTACAGGAACTCACCTCTCGCTTCACTGCTATCAGCGGTGGCGGTCTGGTGATGTTTATCATCGAACTGTTGATACTCTTTGCCGTGGTCTGCGCTGCTATATTGCTCACGCAGGCTGTGCGCAAGGTGCCTGTGCAGTATGCCAGGAGGGTGCAGGGCAACAAGACTTACGGTGGTGCACGTCAGTACATCCCCCTGAAGCTCTTTGCTGCCAACGTGATGCCTATCATCTTTGCTCAGGCTCTGATGTTCATCCCTCTGGCCATAGTGCAGTATTCGTCTGACAGCACCAGCTATGTGATGCGTTCGCTCATGGATCACACATCACTGCTGTACAATATCGTGTTTGCGCTGCTTATCATAGCCTTCACGTATTTCTATACCGCTATCACCCTCAATCCCACTCAGATGGCTGAGGATATGAAGCGCAACAATGGGTTCATACCTGGCGTGAAGCCTGGCAAACCCACGGCTGAGTATATAGATACCGTGATGTCGCGTATCACGCTGCCCGGTTCACTGTTCATCGCCTTCATCGCCATAATGCCTGCTCTGGCCGGCATGCTCAATGTGCAGCAGGGCTTTGCTCAGTTCTTCGGCGGCACCTCACTCCTCATTCTCGTGGGTGTGGTGATAGACACACTGCAGCAGATACAGAGTCATCTGATGATGCGCCACTATGACGGTCTGCTCAAGGCCGGTCATACCAGGAGCAACGGTGCCGTGTCGGCATATTGACATATTCCTAAGGATGAGTATCTATCTCAAGACGGAAGATGAAATCGAACTCATGAGGCAAGCGAACCGACTCGTCGGTGCTACGCTTGCCGAAGTGGGTAAACATATACGCCCTGGGGTGTCTACGCTGGCGCTGGACCGTGTGGCTGAGGAGTTCATCCGCGACCATGGTGCCACGCCTACGTTTAAAGGGTTCCCCAACCCCTACGGTGCACCTTTCCCCGCCAGCATCTGCACATCGGTCAATGATGTGGTGGTGCATGGCATACCCAGTGAGGAGGTGGTGCTGAAGGAGGGCGACATAGTGTCGGTAGACTGCGGCACACTGCTCAACGGCTTCTGCGGCGACTCGGCCTACACGTTCTGTGTGGGCGAGGTGAGCGCAGAGGTGCAGCGACTGCTTGACGAGACGCGTCGTGCCTTGTATCTGGGTATAGAGCAGGCACAGGCGGGCAGGCATGTGGGCGATATCGGTTGGGCGGTGCAGCAGCACTGTGAGGACCGTGGTTACGGGGTGGTGCGCGAACTCACCGGTCATGGTATCGGCAGGGAGATGCACGAAGATCCTCAGGTGCCCAACTATGGCAAGCGTGCCAATGGCAAGACGCTGAAGGCGGGCATGTGCATAGCCATAGAGCCTATGATTACCATGGGTGAGCGTGCAGTGTATATGGATACGGACCGCTGGAGCATACGTACCCGTGACGGGAAGCCGGCGGCTCATTTCGAGCATACCATGGCCATACGCCGTGGCAAGGCGGAGATACTTTCGACTTTTGAATGGATAGAGACCAACTAAGCATAGAGAATAAGTAAATATGGCAAAGCAATCGGCCATCGAGATGGATGGCACTATAGTAGAGGCACTTTCAAACGCAATGTTTCGCGTGGAGTTGGAGAACAGTGTGCAGATTACCGCTCATATATCCGGTAAGATGCGCATGCATTATATCAAGATACTCCCCGGCGACAAGGTGAAGGTGGAGATGAGCCCTTACGACCTCACAAAGGGCAGGATAGTATTCAGATACAAGTAAACTATTGAATATATTATGAAGACTAGAGCATCATTAAAGAAGCGTACTCCCGACTGCGTGATAGTTCGCAGAAAGGGTAGGCTGTTCGTTATCAACAAGAAGAACCCCAAGTACAAACTGCGTCAGGGTTAACCTTAAAAATTTTTTAATTTCATTCATTTTTCAAACAAATGGCAATAAGAATTGTTGGAGTAGATTTGCCCCAGAACAAGCGTGGCGAAATCGCATTGACCTATATCTATGGTATCGGTCGAAGTAGTTCAGCAAAGATATTGGACAAGGCAGGTGTGAGTCGTGACCTCAAGGTAAACGAGTGGACCGACGACCAGGCAGCCAAGATCCGTGAGATAATCGGCGCTGAGTTTAAAGTAGAAGGTGATCTCCGTTCGGAGATACAGATGAACATCAAGCGTCTCATGGACATCGGTTGCTACCGTGGTGTACGTCATCGTAACGGTCTTCCCGTGCGCGGTCAGAGCACGAAGAACAATGCCCGTACTCGTAAGGGTAAGAAGAAGACTGTGGCTAACAAGAAAAAGGCTACTAAGTAATCAGTAAACATTACACAACTATGGCAAAGAAAACAGTCACTTCTAAGAAGAGAAATGTAAAGGTTGATGCACTCGGACAGTTGCACGTGCACAGTTCTTTCAATAATATCATCGTGTCTTTGGCCAACAGCGAGGGTCAGGTCATCTCATGGTCGAGTGCCGGCAAGATGGGCTTCCGCGGTTCAAAGAAGAATACTCCTTATGCTGCTCAGATGGCAGCAGAGGACTGTGCTAAGATAGCATACGATTTGGGTTTGCGCAAGGTGAAAGCATACGTGAAGGGTCCCGGCAACGGTCGTGAGTCTGCCATACGTGCCATTCATGGTGCCGGTATCGAGGTGATGGAGATAATCGACGTGACACCGCTGCCTCACAACGGTTGTCGTCCTCCGAAGCGTCGTCGCGTATAATTCACATATACAGTTACAGAAATACAATTAATTATTATGGCAAGATATATAGGACCGAAATCTAAGATTGCACGCCGTTTTGGAGAACCCATCTTCGGCGCTGACAAAGTTTTGTCTAAGAGGAACTTCCCTCCTGGACAGCATGGCCAGGACCGTCGTCGCAAGAAGTCGGAGTATGCCGTCATGTTGGCAGAGAAGCAGAAAGCCAAGTACACCTACGGTGTGTTGGAGCGTCAGTTCCGTAACATGTTCGAGAAGGCGTCAAAGTCTGAAGGTATCACTGGTGAGGTGCTCCTCCAGAATCTGGAGAGTAGACTCGACAATGTAGTGTTCCGTATGGGTGTGGCTCCTACTCGTGCTGCTGCCCGTCAGTTGGTGAGCCACAAGCACATTGTGGTGGACGGCAAGGTGGTGAATATCCCCTCGTACAGTGTGAAGCCCGGACAGGTAGTAGGTGTGCGTGAAAAGGCCAAGTCGCTTGAGGTGATAGAGGCTGCACTCGCAGGTTTCAATCATAGCAAGTATCCCTGGATAGAGTGGGACGATGCCAGCAAGAGTGGTAAGTATCTTCACAAGCCCGAGCGCGCTGATATCCCCGAGAATATTAAGGAACAGTTAATCGTTGAGTTGTACTCTAAATAAATCATTGAATTAATGGCGATATTAGCATTTCAAAAACCTGACAAAGTAGTAATGTTGGCAGCAGACGAGCAGTTCGGCAAGTTCGAATTCCGTCCGTTGGAGCCTGGCTTTGGTGTGACCATTGGCAATTCGCTCCGCCGCATCCTGCTTTCGTCGCTCGAGGGTTTTGCTATCAACACTGTGAAGATAAGCGGTGTGGAGCATGAATTCTCCTCGGTGCCCGGCGTGAAGGAGGACGTGACCAACATTATTTTGAATCTCAAGCAAGTTCGATTCAAGCAAGTAGTAGAAGAATTCGAGAACGAGAAAGTTAGTATCACCGTGGAGAACTGCACTGAGTTCAAGGCGGGCGATATCGGTAAGTATCTGACTGGATTTGAAGTGTTAAACCCTGATTTGGTGATTTGCCATTTAGATGTCAAAGCGACAATGCAGATAGACCTGAACATTAACAAGGGACGTGGATACGTGCCTGCTGATGAGAACAGGATGTACTGCACTGACGTCAATGTGCTTCCCATCGATTCTATCTACACCCCAATCCGTAACGTGAAGTTCGCCGTGGAGCCCTACCGTGTGGAGCAGAAGACGGACTATGACAAGTTGGTACTTGAGGTCACGACGGATGGTTCCATTCACCCGAAGGATGCCCTGAAGGAGGCTGCCAAGATACTCATCTATCACTTCATGCTCTTCAGTGATGAGAAGATCACTCTGGAGAATCCTGAGATAGATGGCAACCAGGAGTTTGACGAGGAGGTGCTTCACATGCGCCAGTTGCTCAAGACGAAGTTGATAGACATGAACCTCTCGGTGCGTGCTCTCAACTGTCTGAAGGCGGCTGATGTGGAGACTCTGGGCGACCTGGTGCAGTATAACAAGACTGACCTGCTGAAGTTCCGCAACTTTGGTAAGAAATCGCTTTCTGAGCTTGATGATTTGCTCGAGAGTCTGAATCTGTCGTTTGGAACCGATATTTCCAAATATAAATTAAATCAAGAATAACAAGAAATGAGACACAATAAGAAATTCAATCATCTGGGTCGTACTGCTGACCACCGTCAGGCCATGCTCGCGAATATGGCTATCTCGCTGATCATGCACAAAAGAATCACTACGACCCTCGCCAAGGCCAAGGCTCTGAAGAAGTATGTGGAGCCTCTGATTACCCGCGGCAAGGAGGATACCACCAATTCGCGTCGTGTGGTGTTCCGTTATCTGCAGAACAAGTATGCCGTGACCGAACTCTTCGGTCCGGTGGCTGAGAAGGTGGGCGACCGTCCCGGTGGTTACACCCGTATCATCAAGTTGGGTTATCGTAAGGGTGACGCTGCTGAGATATGCTTCATCGAGTTGGTTGACTTTGATGAGAACATGCTCAAGGCTCCTAAGGCTGCCAAGAAGACTCGTCGTAGTCGTCGTGGTGGTGGCAAGGCTGCTGAGGTGGCTGCTCCCGAGGCTGAGGTTAAGGAGACTGCTGAGGCTGAGGTTAAGGAGACTGCTAAGGCTGAGGTTAAGGAGACTGCTAAGGCTGAGAAATAATCTCTGCTCATTTCTACTACGAATAGGTGCTCACACCCCTCTTTATGGAGGGTTGTGGGCATTTTTCTTGTCCTTGCTGCACGATGTAGGGTTTTTCCTAATGTGTTTTGGGGATTTTCCTTTGTCTTTTTCAGGGTTTAGTACTATTTTTGTAGCGTGAAAATGTGGGTGTGCATCACACCTTATGGGTATAAACTATTAAAACACTGAAAGATATGAAGAAGTATTTGTTATTGACAGTATGTGCTGCCCTGTTGATGACGGGTTGTGGCACTTATGCTGGCGCCGGTGCCTATGCCGGCACTGGTATCGGTGGTATGCTGGGTTCGGCTATCGGTGGTATAGCAGGTGGTTGGCGTGGCAGCCATATCGGTACTGTGGTGGGTATGGCTGGCGGTGCCTTGGTAGGTGGTGCTATAGGTCATGCCGCCGACCAGAAGCGCGAGAATGCGCGGGCTCAGTATCGTGAGGATGCCCGTGCTCATTACAGGGAGAGGCATAACAACTACGACCGCGACTACGACCGTGGTGAGGTGTATGACGACCGTATCTACGATTTCGGCAGCAGCGACTATACAGGCGACTATTCGGCTGCACCGGCTCGCTCTACCACTCCCGCTTCCAGCAGTTACCGTGGTTACAGCAACTACGGCTACAATCAGAAGATAGAGGTGCGCAATGCCCGTTTCGTGGACGACAACCACGACCAGGTGCTGGGCAGCAATGAGGTGAGCAAGATTATCTTCGAGGTAGTGAACAACAGCGACCAGACCCTCTATGACCTGGAGCCCCAGGTGGTGGAGACCACAGGCAACAAGCGCATCTACATCTCGCCCAGCATTCATGTGGAGCAGTTGACACCCGGTCAGGCGATACGCTACACTGCCATGGTGAAGAGTGGCAAACTGAAGAATGGTCATGCCACATTCTGCATCTCGGTGCTCCAGGGTGGCAGAGAGATGTCGGGAGTGTCGGAGTTTACCGTGAGCACACGCAAGTAAGTGCGCCGACATAGTGTGTACAAAACATCAGATGGTCTTTAGACTCAAGCGTCTAAAGACCATCTTTCTTCATGTTTCGGATAGTTATAGGTGCAGTGGTTTTTATACTATTCCTTGCGCCATCATGGCATTTGCCACCTTCATGAAACCTGCGATATTAGCGCCCTTCACATAGTCGATATATCCATCGGGCTGTTTGCCGTAGCGCACGCAAGCCTCGTGTATGCTGTGCATGATATAGTGCAGTTTCTCGTCCACTTCCTTCTCGCTCCAGTTCAGGCGTATAGAGTTCTGAGTCATTTCCAGTCCTGATGTAGCCACGCCTCCGGCATTGACAGCCTTGCCGGGTGCGAAGAGCATCTTGGCATTGACGAATTTCTCCACCGCCTCGGCAGTGCATCCCATATTGCTCACTTCAGCCACGCAGAGCGGTTTGTTGGCGAGCAGCATGTCGGCATCATTGCCGTTGAGTTCGTTTTGTGTGGCGCATGGCAGAGCGATATCGCATTTCACCTCCCATGGTTTCTTGCCGGGAACGAAGGTAGAGCCGGGGAATTCGTCGGCATAGGGTTGACACACATCGTTGCCGCTGGCACGCAGTTCGAGCATATAGTCTATCTTCTCTCCGCAAATGCCTTCCGGGTCATAGATATATCCGTCGGGTCCGCTGATGGTAATCACCTTGGCACCCAGTTCGGTAGCCTTGAGGGCAGCACCCCATGCCACATTGCCAAATCCGCTCAGAGCCACCGTCTTGCCCTTGATGTCTATGCCGTGAGTCTGTAGCATCTGGTTTACGAAGTAGAGGGCACCGAAGCCGGTAGCCTCGGGACGTATGCGGCTGCCGCCCCATTCCAGTCCCTTGCCAGTGAGCACACCGTTCCAGGTATGTGTGAGTTTCTTGTACATGCCGAAGAGGTAGCCTATCTCTCTGCCACCCACACCTATATCGCCTGCGGGCACATCGGTGTCGGGACCTATCACCTTGTACAGTTCGGTCATGAAGGCTTGGCAGAAGCGCATCACCTCGGCGTCGCTACGTCCGCGTATAGAGAAGTCGGAGCCGCCCTTGCCACCGCCCATGGGCAGGGTAGTGAGAGCGTTTTTGAATGTCTGTTCGAAACCCAGGAATTTCAGGATAGAGAGATTTACTGAGGGGTGAAATCTCAGTCCGCCTTTATACGGTCCGATGGCGCTGTTGAACTGTACGCGGTAGCCTAGGTTTACGTGCACCTCGCCCTTGTCATCGGTCCAGGGCACACGGAAAGTGATGATGCGTTCGGGTTCTACGATGCGCTCGATGAGTTTGGCGCGTTCAAATTCGGGATGTTGGTTGTACACGTCCTTTACGGAGTGCAGCACTTCTCTTACAGCCTGCAGGTACTCAGCCTCGCCTGGATGTTTTTGTTCCAGGGCATGCATGATTTTCTCAACTTCCATAGTAATATCTTTAAAGGTTAATAATGGTTGTCCTTATTAAGGTTATCATTGTGTTATTTCATTGATGCAAATATAGGTTATTATTTAATACGCTCCAAACAAAAATACGAAAAAAAACTGTTTCCGCTATCTTTTTGTTTGGAGCATATTCCCAGTCTATTTAGTGTGAGGGACTAAAAGTCCAGTTCAAACTTAGGTATGCTGATTTGTGAGAAGTAGGAGCAGAAGAGAGAGTGGTAGTCGGTACGAATGTCGCGTGCCAGGAAAGTCTCGTCCATGTCTTTCACCTCTTGCATTATACGTTCGTCTGTCACCTGAGTGAGGTGTGAGCGCAGTATTTTGAAGAACCGTATCTCGTGATATTCCACCCTTTCATCTGCCTGTATCATATCTACAGCCACTTGCAGCACCTGTATCTCCTGTTCGGCACTCAGTCCATAGTCGTGCAGGTCTATGAAATAGTGTTTCAGAAATCCCACCCCTCTGCGGTTTATCTCCTTAGTGAGGTTGGCGAGCAGCGTATCCACATCGATATGTGCGAGCAGAGGGTGCGAGATAGCCATCTTGCGTATTAGTTGCACCTCCTCGGGTGCTATCTGTCCGTCGCATGCCATGCAAGCGAAAGCGGTGCGCAGTAATAGTTCGTTGAAAGTCATAGTATCAGGTATGTTATCGGCTGCAAGCCCATTTCACGATTAGTATAATGCCGATGATGACAGCCCATCCCAGCAGTTGCATACTCCAGTGCCACGAGCCCCGTCCGCCGCTGTCGGTATTGTTCATGATTTTGTTGTATGCCGTAGAGAGTGTGATACGGTTTTCCGAGTATCGTCCGGATTTGAACTGTGGTATCATGTCCATGTCGTCCATGGCACGGAAGAGTGCCATAGCCTCGGTCACCGTGAGTTTTGCTCGCAGCAGACCCTGTTGGTTGTCCACATCCTGCATGCGCAGGTTTATCTCTGCACTCATATTGTTTATGGCATCGTCTACCACTCTGGTAGAGAGTCGCAGGTAGAAGGGATGTTCCTTTCCTATCTTCTGTGCTATGACATTGAGTTGTGGTCGGGTTTTCTCCACCAGTTCGCGTGCATAGCGTATCTCGTCGGGTTGTCTCACGTAGTCGTTGAGTGCCTGTTCCACCAGTTGGGCTTCCGCTGTCACCTCTGCAGGTGGTTCATTGTCTATGATCTCCTGCATCAGTCTTCTGTTTTCCTGGCATCTGGCTCGTGCATATTTGCCCACCGCCATCTCGCATGCCTTGTCGGCAAGAGGCATCATCTGCTTTGCCACCTGTGCCGTGGGGTTGTCGTTGCATGCATCGATAGCCTGTTGCAGCAGTCTCATTGCCTCTTTGTCGGCTCGTGCTTCTTCCGGGTTTGTTGGTTGTTTGTTCATAGGCTGTGGATTAAATAAAAAAGTACGATAGTGCAAACCCCTGTTGTGTCAGGCGGTTTTGCACTATCGTTATCAGTTGCCCTGCCAGTGCCATAAGGGTTGGGGTAGGGCATACGGTCATTATTCTGCTTTCACCTCAGCGGCGCGGAAGGCAGCGAGTTCTTCGCCATTGAAGTTGAGCACATAGTGCGCCTTGCCCGTCACGTTCTCTTCAGCCATGCGCACATACACCCGTGCACTCTTCTCGAAGAGTTCGGGAGCGCGAGTGGCATCGTCGAGTATGAGCAGTGCCATGATGATTTCTGCGGTCATGTCGTACAGGCGTCGAGCCAGGAAGTCCTGTGTCTCTTGGTCCTGTGCCTCTTTCACGCAGTTGATGCTCTGCTCGTAGAGTTGCACCATTTTTGCCACCTTCTCCTTGAGCGGTTGCAGTGCATCGCTCACCTCTGCCTGCAGCATCTCGTTGATGATAGAGAGGTAAGTGCCGTTGGTGATATACCTGATGGCTGCCACCACCTGCAGTTGAGTAGTACCCTCATAGATAGAGAAGATACGTGCATCGCGGTAGAGGCGCTGGCTCTTGTATTCCATGATAAAGCCAGAGCCACCGTGTATGGATATGGCATCGTACGCATTCTGGTTGGCATATTCCGAGTTCATGCCTTTAGCGATGGGAGTGAAGGCGTCTGCCAGACGGCTGTATTTCTTCATCTCAGCGCGTTCGTCGGCATCCAGTTTGCGGTCGCGCTGTATATCCTCCAGAGCCTTGTACATATCCACGTAGCGTGCTGTCTGGTAGAGCAGTGAGCGTCCGGCATCGAGTTTTGCCTTCATGCGGCTGAGCATATCGTATACAGCGGGGAACTCGATGATTTTCTGTCCGAACTGAGCACGTTCCTTAGCGTATGCCAGTCCCTCGTTGTAAGCCTCTTGTCCCAGGCCCACAGACTGTGCAGCGATACCCAGACGTGCACCATTCATGAGAGCCATTACATATTTTATCAGACCCATGCGAGTGCTGCCGCAGAGTTCAGCCTTTGCATTCTTGTAAGTGAGTTCGCAGGTGGGTGAGCCGTGAATACCCAGTTTGTGTTCTATGTGTCTCACGTCCACGCCACCCTGGCGCTTGTCGTAGATAAACATAGAGAGTCCGCGTCCGTCCTTTGTACCTTCCTCCGAGCGAGCCAGCACCAGGTGTATGTCGCTGTCGCCGTTGGTGATGAAGCGTTTCACACCGTTCAGTCGCCAGCAGTCCTCCTTCTCGTCGTATGTAGCCTTGAGCATCACCCTCTGCAGGTCGCTTCCGGCATCGGGTTCGGTCAGGTCCATCGACATACTCTCGCCGGCGCATACCCTGGGTATGTATTTCTGGCGTTGTTCCTCGGAGCCAAACTCATACAGGGTGTCGATACAACTCTGCAGCGACCAGATGTTTTGGAAACCGGCATCGGCTGCTGCTATCACCTCGCTGAGCATAGAGAACACCGTATTGGGCAGGTTCAGTCCGCCGTAGCGTCGTGGCATGCTCACGCCGTGCAGTCCGGCTTTGCGTGTGGCATCGATATTCTCGAAAGTCTTGCTGGCATAGATCATGCGTCCGTTTTCCAGGTGTGGTCCTTCCAGGTCCACGCTCTCAGAGTTGGGTGCAATGATGTTTGCTGCCACATCGCCAGTGATATCGAGCACTCGGCGGTAGTTTTCCAGAGCGTCCTCATAGTCAACCGGCGCGTCGGCATATTCCTTGCTGTCGGCATAGTTTTTCTCTTTCAGTTCCACTATGCGGCGCATCAGCGGATGGTCCAGGTGGAATGCTATCTCGGGGTGGTCACTATAATAGTTTGCCATAATAGTCTGCTTGTTTATTTACTGTTCTGCTTATAATACTTGATGAGTTTGGGCACCACTTCCTCCACGGTACCGTTCACCACATAGTCGGCTATTTTGTTGATAGGAGCATCGGGGTCGCTATTGACCGAGATGATGATGCCAGAGTCTTGCATGCCTGCAATGTGCTGTATCTGTCCGGATATGCCGCAGGCGATATACACTTTCGGGTGTACGGTCACGCCCGTCTGTCCTATCTGTCGGTCGTGGTCGCAGAAGCCGGCGTCCACGGCAGCCCTTGAGCCGCCCACCTCGCCGTGCAGCACCTTAGCCAGTTCGAAGAGCATGTCGAAGCCTTCCTTCGATCCCATGCCATATCCACCTGCCACTACTATGGCAGCACCCTTGAGGTTGTGCTTGGCAGCCTCCACGTGGTGGTCGAGCACCTGCACCACGAAAGCCTCGGGGCTCACATATTTGCCCACCTCGGGGTATACCACCTCGCCGCGAGCCTCACCGTCGTATATGGCCTTCTGCATCACACCCGAGCGCACGGTAGCCATCTGTGGGCGGTGGTCAGGGTTGACGATCGTAGCCACGATATTTCCGCCGAATGCCGGACGTATCTGGTAAAGCAGGTTGTCGTAGTGTTTGCCTGCTTTCTTGTCGTCATACTCGCCGATTTCCAGTTCAGTACAGTCGGCGGTGAGTCCGCTGGTGAGTGAACTGCTCACGCGTGGTCCCAGGTCACGTCCGATGACGGTAGCACCCATGAGGCATATCTGTGGTTGTTCTTCGCGGAAGAGGTTTACCAGTATGTCGGTATGTGGTGCCGAGGTATAGGGGAACAGTCCTTTGCCGTCAAACACGAAGAGTTTGTCCACTCCGTAGGGCAGTATCTGCTCTTCCACCTTGCCTTTTATATCAGTGCCTGCCACTACGGCATGCAGTTCCACATTCAGTTGGTTGGCCAGTTTCCTGCCTTTGGTGAGCAGTTCCTGCGACACCTCGGCCACCTGAGTGCCTTCTATCTCGATATATACGAATACGTTGTTCATAGTTTATCCTATTATCTTCTCTGCCAATAAATC
>CAMHPC010000064.1 GCA_946186945.1 uncultured Prevotella sp. | reverse complement strand
GCCAGGTAGTTCTTGCCACCCACGGCATGCCAGGTGCCGCTATGCATCTCGCCGCTGAACACCGTGGGGCGCACCTTCACGTCCTTCGCCTTGGCCTTGAGCGTGTTGTATCGTTCCTCTATGCCCTCAAACAGTGTGTTTGCCTCCTTCTCCTTGCCTATGAACATACCCACGAACTTTATCCATTCCGCCTGTCCCAAGGGGTCCAGTTCCTTATACCCTAAGTGGGGCACCAGGGTGACACCCGTCTCCTTGATAGGCTCGTACCCACCGCGCTTGAAGGGAGAGATGAAGATGATATCGGGGTTGGCAGCCAGCACCATCTCCGTGTCGAAGTTGCCCTCCATGCCTATCTTCACCATCCTGCCGTCCTTCACACGTGCCAGCACGTCCTTGTTGAACATGTTCTTGGTGCCGGTGATGCCCTTCACCACGTCGAGTGCACCGAGCAGGGTGAAGTTGGACAGTTGCAGCGAGGTCATGCAGATGGTGCTTTTGATGGGTACCTGCACCCGTGTATAGCCCTCGGGTACTGCCTCGTTGGCACTGTGTGTGAGGGCGAAGCGGTCTTTCTCGCCCACTGTCACTAAGCGCATGCCGGCAGAGTCCTTCACGCTGTACAGCGTGGCGTATTTAGGAGTGCTCACACTGGCAGAGATGCTGTCCGACGATGCATCGCCGTCTGTCCCTGTCTTACTGTTGCCGCTGCATGCCGTCATGAGCATGGTCAGGGCGAAGAATGCATAGAGTATTTTTTTCATGATGCTGCAAAGATAATACTTTTTATTGATATAGCGAAAGTTATCTGGTTTGGTGTATGCCCCCGTCCTCGTCTATGAGCAGTATGGTGAGGGTGCCGTGGGGCAGCAGGGGTGAGCAGTGGCGCATGCAGTGACCTATCACCACCCGGGCGAAGGGCTCGATATATGCCGTGGGCAGCCGTTGCCACAGTTCCCTGGCGAGGGTGATGGCGGAGATATCGGTATAGCACCCTGCCTCATGCACCATCTGTTGCACAAACTCCAGGTTCATGGTGGTGCGCCGGCTGTGGGTGTCCAGTTCACCGGCAGCCAGTTTCACTGCCTTGCCTATCATCACCCCGAGGGTGAGGCAGCGTATGCCCACCTCCTCAGCCATTTCTATCGTCCGCCCTATGTAGTTGCCGTACTCCACAAACGCCTGTGGCGGCAGGTCGGGGTAGTGTGCCTTGACGAAGCGTTCACTCTTCGCACCGCTGTTGATCACCACCCGTGGGGCACCGCTGGCTGCCGCCACCTCCATGCATTTCCTTATGGAGAGTAGGAACCCCTCCTCGCTGAAGGGCATCACTATGCCCGACACGCCGATGATGGATATGCCGCCAGTTATACCCAGGCGGGGGTTGAAGGTGCGGCGTGCCACCTCCTCGCCGCCCACCACACTGATCTCCACGCGCAGGGGAGTGCCGGTGGCGCTGAGGTTATGCTCTATCATCTGTCTGGGCACGCGGTTGATGGCTGCCTCGCCCGGAGGGTAGTCGAAGCCCGGCAGGGTGATGGTGCCCACTCCCTTGCCGCCCACTATAGAGAAATGGTCGGCTCGGCTCACCGTGGCGCGTATCTCCAGTCCGCCGGTCACATCGGGGTCGTCGCCGCTGTCCTTCACCACTGCGGCATAGTCATCGCCGTAGGTCACCGCCACAGGGATAGTCTCACCATTGGGCAGCACCACAGGCACCTGGGCAGCACACTCGCCCGTGAGCAGCCGGCGCGCGGCAGCCACGGCAGCCGCCGTGGCGCAGGTGCCGCTGGTCAGTCCGCTGTGCAGGTGGTAGAACTGTGGCACCCACCGCTCCACGGCACGTCGCAGACCGTAGGGACCGTCCACGAAGGTCACCTCGCAGTCCTCTGCCGTGGGGTAGGGCGGCCGGCACACCACATAGCAACCTATGCCCATGCGGCGGGCTGCCTCTACCTTCTCCGCGAAACCGCCACTCTCGCCACTCTCCTTGGTGAGTAGGGCGTCCACCTGCAGACGCTCTATCAGTGTGGTGGTGGCAGTATGGTCGTCGTAGTATATCAGGTGGTCGGTGGGAAACCCCACGCCCTGTGTCTGCGCTATGCTCTGCGGACGGTGCAGTATGCGCCACCAGCATTCGTGGGTGCGCCAGAAGGGTCGCAGCGGCATGAGCGTGTTCACCCCTGTGAGAGCCAGCAGCCGTCGTATGCCGTCGTCCTCCATCCTGCGCATGGCATCGTTGTAGTCGCTGCACCACACCACATCATCGCAGTGTCTCTCGTAGCGCCTCTCATAGCGCACCACAGGCAGGTGCAGCCTACTCGCCACAGCCACCACGTTGGCATGCAACATAGTGGCGAAGGGGTGGGCAGCATCGATAATAAGAAGTATGCCGTGGGCAGTGCAACACTGGGCGAGGGCATCGCTGTCCATGGCACCCGTCAGTCGGGTGCCGTGCACCATCGCCACCTGCTGCCCCTCGTCGTGCGTGGAGTAGTAGTAGGGTTGTGCGGCAGCCTCAAGAGTCTCTGCCGCTATACGTCCCTCAGTGGTGCCGCCCAGTATCAGTATCATTCCGTGCCTTTGCGGTATAGGTGTGTGAAATGGCTGTCGTAGAGCAGCGACAGTCCCTCGCGGTTGTCAATAGCCCATCCCACTACTATCATCGTGGTGAGGGTAAGGTGGTTGTCGTGCACCATACGTGCCAGGTCCTTCAGTATGCCGCGGTATATGCGCTGGTCGGGCCAGGTGAGGTGGTAGCAGACAGCCACGGGTGTATCCTCGGGATAGGCGGTGAGCAGTTGGCGTTGCACCTCGTCTACTATCGCTGCGCTGAGGAAGATGCACATGGTGCTCTGCGAACGCGCCAACAGATGCAGTTGTTCGCGCTCGGGCATGGGCGTGCGCCCCTCGCCGCGGGTGAGTATGATGGTCTGGGTGCGCCCGGGTATGGTAAACTGGCTGCGCAGTTCGGCTGCGGCAGCGAGGAAGGAGGATATGCCGGGCGTGATATGGTAGTGCATCTTATGACGGTCGAAGTATGCCATCTGTTCCTGTATGGCACCGAAGATGCAGGGGTCGCCGGTGTGCAGGCGTACGATGAGTGCGCCGCGGTCGTACCACTCCTTCATCAGCGCACACTGCTCGTCGAGGTTCATGTCGGCACTGCTGCGCACCACGGCACCGCTACGGGCGCAGAAGGTGAGTTCGCGTGGCACCAGCGACCCCGCATAGAGTATCAGGTCTGCCTGTTCTAAGAGTCGTCTGCCGCGCACCGACACCAGGTCGGGGTCGCCGGGTCCGGCTCCCACTATCTCTATGTGTCCGCCCTGTCGGCGTGCGTGTGTACGGTCTATCGCCACGGCTATGGTGTAGTGCTCGCCCTTGTGCTTCTTCATCACTAATGGACCGTAGTCGCTGCCCAGTATGGCGGCAGCCTCGCACACGCTGCCAGTGCCCACGTGTGCCGCCACCACCTCGCTGGGGTTGGGCACCGCCACGGCAGAGAGTTGGGCGGCATCATATAGATGTACTGCCTCGCCCCTCTCCTTCATCAGGCGCACCAGGGGCTCGTCGCCCTTCACATCGATGGTGCACCAGCGTGCTATCGCCTCGGGACAGATGCCCGCTGCGGTGAGTGCCTGCCCCATCTGTTCAGGTATGTCCATGTAGTCGGCGGGGTAGTGCGCCAGTCCGAACCCTGCCACTGCCACCCGAGGTATGTAGTGCAGCACCTGCACCCCCTCGGGCAGGGTGTGGCTGAAGGGCGACACGATGATGAGCAGACGGTAGCGGTCTGCCGTCACCTCGCTCACCTCATGTACCACGGTGACGTGTGAGGGCAGCGACTGCTCCAGGTGGCGTGTGCCGGCATCGTTCACCTCCATGAGCAGGGCAGTGGCTTGCCGCTGCGTGTGTGCAAAGATGCATTTGTTCATGTCGGTGCCGTGTGCTACCGTCCATCCGTAGCGTTGCGCCAGCGTGTCGAGCGGCCACAGGTCGTCGAGGTCGCTCAGGGTGGTGATGACGGGTGTGGCACCCACGGTGGCTGCCACCTGCCGGCACAGGTCGTTGGCACCCCCCACATGTCCGCTGAGCACCGCCATGGCATGTTGTCCGCGCGAGTCGATGCACACCACGGCGGGGTCGGTGTGCTTGTCCTCCACGTACGGTGCTATGGTACGCACGCAGATGCCCAGGGCACCTACGAAGATGAACTGTCGGTAGTCGTGCCACAGCGAGCCCACCTCGCCGCGTGCTAT
Organism: uncultured Prevotella sp.; assembly: GCA_946186945.1. Taxonomy (GTDB): domain Bacteria; phylum Bacteroidota; class Bacteroidia; order Bacteroidales; family Bacteroidaceae; genus Prevotella. Next base: position 10,806 of record CAMHPC010000064.1, on the reverse strand, counting down.
CTCCGTGGCATGGAGTTCGTGGATGAGGGTGTCAGCCACCCCCCGTCCGCTCTCGCCGCTAACTATGATTGCTGTTTTGTGCATTTCAGTATCTCTATGGTATTATAGTCGTTGATGCTCACTCTGAGCGGTTGTTCCATGGTGAGGTGCAGCCGTGTACATGCCTCTTCGAAGAGTTGCCGACTGTTGGCACTCACGCTGTTCATCACCATGCAACCGCCGTCGGCGAGCAGTGGCAGCAGTCGTGCCATTATCTCCTTCAGTCTGCCCCCGTGTCCGCCTATGAATATGGCGTCGGGCAGTGGCAGGTCGTCGAGTGGCACCTCCGTCACATCGCCCATGCGCACCGTTATGCCCGGGGTGCCGAAGTGTCGGGCATTGGCATGGATGAGTGCATCGCACTCGGGGCGCACCTCGAAGGCCACCACGGTGAGGTGCGGAAACATCAGTCGGGCTTCTACCGACACGCTGCCCGTGCAGAAGCCCACGTCCCACAGCACCTCTCTGCGGTAGGGTTGCAGTGCCTGGAGTGTGAGCAGACGTATGGGCATCTTGGTAATCATGCGCTCCCTGCCGTCGAGCAGTGCAAACTCCGCGTCGGGCAGTCCGCAGCGCCGTGGGTGCTGACGGGTGGCGGTGAGGATGACACAGCAGGGCTGTTGCCACTCCCTCCTGGCAGCCTCGGCGAGCGACAGGGTGGTCACCCGTTCCTCTGCGGGGTGTCCCAAGTGTTCGCCCACATGCATGGCATAGTCGACATAGCCGTACAGCAGCATCCTCTCGGCTATGGCGGCAGGTGAGTGGTGGCGGTCGGTGAGCACACCTATCTTCGGCTGCCGCTCTATGAGTGCGCGGTCGAAGAGTGGCCACGGTCTGCCTGTGAGCGACACTATGTGCATGTCGTGGTAGGGCATGACCAGGCGGTGTGCCAGTGTCTGCAGCGAGTTGAACGTGGGGTATACCTTTATCTCTGCTTCAGGCAGCAGACGGCGGAGGGTATTGGCGAAACCGAAGAACAGCGGGTCGCCACTGGCAAAGACCACCGTCTCGGGTGCCCGGTAGCGTGTGATGACCTCTGTCACGGGTGCCGTGATGTCTATCCACTCAGCGCCCTCGGGCAGCAGTGGTGCCACTATCTCGTGGTGTCGCTTGCCGCCGGAGAACACCCGCCCGCTGCGTATCACCTCCCTCACCTGCGGGGTGAAGAAGGGTAGGGTGTCGTCTGTTATGCCTATCACGTGAAATATCATAGGTCGCGTCCGGGTTTCAGGTCCTTGGCATCGTCAAAGCAGAGTATGGCATTGCAGAGGGTGGCGGCGAGGTTGCTGCCCCCCTTGCGCCCCTCCACTATGATTTTGGGTATGTGGTGGAAGGGTTTCACCATGTGTTTCGATTCGCACACATGTACGAAACCCACGGGAGCGGCTATTATGCCGGCGGGTTGTGCCTTGCCCTGCTGTATGAGCGAGCACAGTTCCATGAGTGCCGTGGGGGCGTTGCCGAAGGCGAAGAGGGCGTCGGGGTGTTCTGCTACTGCCAGGCGTATGCCTGCCTGTGTGCGTGTGATACCCTCGCGCTGCGCCATCTCTGCCACGCGTGGGTCAGCGAGGTAGCACCGTGCCTCTACGCCCAGTCGTTGCAGTGCCCCCTTGCGTATGCCACTCACCACCATGGTCACATCGGTGACGATAGTGGTGAGCGAGCCGTCAGCCACCTTGGCATACAGTCGTTCCACTGCCTCGGGGTCGGTATATAGTATCCGCTCCATTTCGAAATCGGCAGTGGTGTGTATGGCGTGCAGAAGAGCCCATTTATGTCCTAAGGGCAGGTCCTTGCGTGTGAGTTCGCTCTCTATGGTGCGAAACGACTCCATCATAATCTGCTGTCCGGGTTTGGTGCCGTTCTCCTCCTCCTCGCGGTAGTAGCCGCGTGGTGTGATGATACGCCCCTGTGCGGCATACGACTGTGAGTTGCCTATGATGATGACGGTGAACATGTCCACCTGCTCCACAGGCAGGGTGTCGAGAGTGGTCACCGTCACCTGCTGTTCCTCGCGTCCTGCCTGTCGCACCAGTCCCACGGGTGTGGTGGGTGCGCGGTGCATGAGGAACAGTTCCCGCAACCGTTCCAGTTGCCAGTAGCGTCCGTGTGAACGGGGGTTGTACACGGCGGTGACGAAATCGGCGGTGGCAGCCGCCACTATGCGCCGTTCTATCACCGTCCACGGTGTCATGAGGTCGCTCAGCGAGATGAGGCAGAGGTCGTGGCCGATGGGTGCCCCGAGCAGCGAGGCAGCCTTCTGGAAGGCGGATATGCCGGGCAGGGTGATGACCTCTATGGCGCTCTGCCGGTGCTGCTGCATCTCGAGCACCAAGGGTGTCATGCCGTATATGCCGGCATCGCCCGAGGAGATGACCACCACCGTCTTGCCCTCCTCAGCCAGAGAGAATGCCTGCTGGGCACGGTCCACCTCGCGGCGCATGCCCGTGTCCACACACTGGCAGTCGGGGCGCAACCAGGGTTTCACAAACTGGAAGTAGTATTTATATCCCACCACGGCATCGGCCATGGAGAGAGCCTGTTGCACGGCGGGAGTGACATCCTGTGCGTCGCCCGAGCCTATGCCCGCCACGATAATCTTGCCCATAGGAAAGTATGTATGAGTTTACGTTATTTGATTTTCAGTTTCAGTCCCACTACCAGCATCCTGCCGGGAGTGAAGAGAGCGTACTTGCGGTTGGCGGAGTCGATACGTCGGTCCACACGGTCGAAGATATTGTCTATGCCGATGCTGGGTTCGATGAGAGCCCATTTCACCAGGTCGAGGGTGTGTGTGGTGTTGATGTTCCACACGCCGAAGCCCGGTGCGTCCTCATAGCCGGGGTAGCAGGTGCGGCTCTGCAGTCTGCCGTTCACATTCACGTTCATGGCATACTTGCCCCATACGTGGTGGTAGTTGGCTGCTATGGTGGCGGCATGGCGTATGCTGCGCTCCAGTTCGCTCCACTCATCGCCGCTCTTGGTGCGTGCGTAGGCGTAGTTGTAGTGTGCCGAGAGGTTGAAGCCCTGGAATATGTTGTACGACACGTTCACCTGCACGCCCTTCACGTCGCCCTTGTCGCTGTTGCGATACAGCGCGTAGCGTTCCAGTTTGGCTGCCTGGTCGTCGGTCATCTCAGGAAATTCGGTACGCAGTTGTGCCAGCGTGGCATCGTCTACGTCGATATTCTCCTTCACCACCATGTCATTGATGCGGTTCATATATCCCGTCACGCTCACTGCCACCTGTTGCGTGCGGTATTCGGCATTGAGTGCGAAGTAGTGGCTCTTCTCGGGTTTGAGTGCCTTGTTGCCGAAACTGATCTGCGGTTTGCCGCGGTTCACGGAGAAGTAGTGGTAGTACAGTTCGTCGAGTCCGGGAGCGCGGAAGCCTGCCGAGTAGGTGGCGCGCAGTCGCACGTTGCCCGGTGCGTACATCAGTGTCACCTTGGGTGTGAGGTGGTTGTTGAAGGTCTCATGGTGTGTATAGCGCAGTCCGGCAGTGAGCGAGAGGTTTCTCAGCAGTTGCTGTTCGTGTTGCAGGTATGCTGCCAGGGTGTATACGTTCTGGTGAATGTCGCCCGAGGTAGCAGTGAGAAACTCCTTGCGCCAGTCGGCACCCACGATGGTGGTGGAGTGGGGCAGCAGTCCCAGTATGGCTTTCAGTTCCGCCTCGGTAGAGTGTTGCTTCTTTGACTGTATGTAGTCGCCCACGGCATAGTCCTTGGTCTCCACGTCGTACTCCTTGCCGTAGCGGAAGCGGTCGTCGGTGAAGGAGGCTTGCAGTGAGTTGCGGTTGTCAAACTTGTATATGCCGCCCAGGGTGAGGCGCAGACCCTTGTAGCGCATCTCGTAGTCGGTGCCTCCGCCTATGTCGTCGCGTGTGTCGGGGCGGTCGGTGATTTTATACGAGTAGTCTATGCCGGCATTGAAAGCCCACTGCTTGTTGGGACTGTAGGTGAACTTCTGTCCCAGCAGGGTGGCGCGGTAGCCGGTGAAGTAGGGTGCTATGGTGGCTTGTGTCTCGGTGTCGGAGCCCTTCACGTACTCCAGGGGCTGTGTCTGGTAGGAGTTGGCGCGGTCGTGTGAGAACGAGGTGTACGAGCCGAAGCCGTTGGTAAAGACATCGAGGGTGACATTCTCCGTCAGCACCCCGTGGCCCGACACGCGGGTGTCGCTCGTCACGCTCACCAGGTCGCTGGTGGGCTGGTCGGTGATGATATTGATCACACCTGCTATGGCATCGCTGCCATAGAGCGATGAGGCAGCCCCGTCGAGCACCTCTATGCGCTTCACCCTTGCCATATTGATACGGTTCAGGTCTACGTTGTTGGATATGTCGCCCGTGAGTTTCTGACCGTTGACCAATATGAGTATGTATTTGTTGCCCAGTCCGTTGAGTCGGAGGAATGTGCCCATGGAGTTGGGTGCCATAGACAACTGAGGCATCATCTTGATGAGAGCCCCGTCGAGGGTGGTTATGCCCTGTTCGTGCATCTCGGTAGCGGTGAGCACGTGTACGGGTGTGGCGGTAGACTTCAGTCGCTGATGGTGGCCGGAGCCTGTCACCACGATAGGATTCAGGTTGTAGGTGCGTTGTACTGTTGTTGATGCTTCACTGTTTTCGCTTTTGTGAATTTGCGAAAAAGCAGTGCTTCCCATTGTGAGAAGCACTGCACTTAATGCTATTGTTCTTTTCTTGTCCATAATCTAAAAATTACTCCTCAGATGCGGTGGTGGGAGTAGAGAGAGCCTCATCGGTGCCCAGTTTGTCAATGGCCTCCTGAGTGTGGTTGATCCACAACTGGCGCACGGCGGCACGCTCAGCCAGAGCGGGTATGTACTCGTCGCCACTCTTGTAGCCACGCCAGCAGGGAGTGGTGAAGGTGGTCTCGTAGGCATTGGTCTCTATGCCAGCCTCGTTGAACAGTGAGTACCAACTCTCGTCGTCGTCGGGGTCAGACATATCGTTGTGGGCATGGTCGCCGGCGATAGACATCAGAGGATAGAGCTGAGCCTTAGTGGCGTTGTTGGTGGGATATTCGAGTACCATTGCCACATCGCCCACGATGAAGTTGAATGTGCCACCCTTGATATGAGCGAGCACGTCTTTAGCGTAGGTAGACTTCATGTCTACGGTTCCCACATAGTAGTTGGGGTTGAGTTCGCGCAGGAAGTACTCCAGTTGCACGTAGCGGATGTTGCCACCGTAGTAGTCGTAGCCTGCGGGGTTGCCATGACCCATGAAGGCCACGATACCCTCCTCAACGGCTGCCTTGATGTCGCTCTCTTGGTTGAGCACAACAGCCAGATTCTTGGCATCGCCCTCTTCGGCCATCAGCGGAGTGCCAACCACCACATTGCGGTCCAGACTCTTCATATACTCATCGGTGAAGTCGCCGTTGCGGTTGTTCATGAAGTCCTTCACGTAAGAGTCGCGCACGCGGCGGTACTCCTCACCGGGTATCACCTGCAGCGACTGTACCACCACCTGCTTGTATCCTGCCAGACCTATGGCAGTGAGCCAGTGCTCGGGGTCGTAGTAGTCCTTGGGTGCCACATTCTCACCTGCACGGGCGTTGTTGATACAAATAGCGGAAGAGAAAGAGAGATATACGTCATAGTTGGGGAACTTACTCTTGTATTCGCTCACCACCTTGTCGAAGGTGTCGTAGGCCTGCTCCCATGTAGAGCCGAAAGCCACGAGGAGGATCACCTTGTCGCTCTTCTTCTGAGAGTTGACGGTGGTGTTCACTTCCTTCTGGTAGCGGTCGTAGTTGGAGATGGGAGTATTGTCCTTGTCGTCGTCGTCATCGCTGCCGCAGGCAGTGAACGTCATGGTTGCGATGATGGCGAGCATAGCCATCATCAGAGATTTAATCTTGTTCATTGTTTTGTAAGTTTAAATTAGTTTTGTATTTATTAGTCAGTTTCTTACCACGGTTCAGTTTCATGTTTACCGACACGTACACCGTGCGTCCTGGTGTGGTGGTGCCCAGGTGCAGACCGTGCGGAGTGCGATCCACGTAGTCGAAGATATTGTCCATGCCTGCCTCTATGCGCCACATCTTGCCTATCTGGTGTGTGGTGCTCAGTCGCCACAGGTGGTATGCCTTGCCGTCGCCGTCTATCTGGTAGTGTCGCTTGCTGGAGACGCGTCCGTAGAGTCCCAGTCCCAGTCGGTAGTTCTTGCTCATGTCGTGCTGCCATGTCACATAGCAGTTGGCTTTGTGGTGTGCCATGCCGTCGATGGTCACGCGGTGCATCTGTTCGTCGTCGCTGTCGTACTGGTGTGCCACGGTGTTGAGGTAACTGTACGAGCCGCCGGCGGTGAAGTGTTTGCCCTGATAGCGCACGGTGAAGTCTATGCCGTAGGTCTTGGCATCCTCCATGTTCTGGTACTGGCGCACGCGGCGTGGGTCGTACTGCACTATCAGGTCGCCGGGAGCCTCGTTGAAGGGAATGGTGACCAGGGTGATCATATCGTCCACGCGGTTGTGATACGCCGAGAGGGTCATGGTGCACTTGCCCATGGTGTACTCGCCGCTGATGGCGAAATAATTGCTGGTCTGTGCCTTCAGGTCCTCATTGCCCAGATACAGGTATACCCCGCTCATATTGCGTATGTACTGGTAGTGCAGTTCCTTGGGGGTAGGTGTCTTGTATCCCTGACTCCATGTGGCACGCAGGCGCCAGTCGCCCAACCGGTACATGGCAGACACCTTCGGGGTGAGGCGTGTGCCGAAGCCCCGGTTGTTGGTGAAGCGCAGTCCGCCGGTCACCTGCAGCGCGCTGGTCACGTTCCATTCATCCTGGGCGTATACAGCCATGGTCTGGTCGTTGGCCTTGCCGCCCTCCACACGCATGGGAGCCTTGAGCCAGTCGTAGCGGTAGTCGGCACCGGCACTCAACTGGTGCTTGTCAGAGAGAGGGAATATGCCCTTGAGCGTGACGTGCACCAACTGCTGGTCGCTCTGCAACTGCTCGTCGCCCGGGTAGTAGGGGTAGTAGTTTGTGAAGTGTCCGCGGTCGTAGCCATCGGTCAGTGTCACCTGGGTGAAGGTGTAGTAATAGGCGTGACGTTTCCAGTCGGCATCCAGAGAGAGGGTGCTGCCGCCGCCCATCTTCCATTTGCCGCCCACCGATGCCGAGCCGTTATGGTAGAGCAGGTCCCAGGTCTTCACGTCCACTCCGGGGTGGTGTCCGCTGGGTCGGTAGATGCGTTTGCGGTACACGCTGCCATCGGCATACAGTTCTATCTGCGGCGTGAGCATATATGTCAGCCGTTCGCTCACCTGCCAGTTGGTATGACGGTTTACGGTCTTGTTGCGTGAGTCGGTGATATGATATTCCGTCTGCTGTATCGCCTCCTCGGCGGTGTTCTGCCAGCCGTCGGAGTGTTGCAGTTGGAAGTTGGTATAACTGTACAGTTTGCCGTAGTTGAGTGCCACACCGTTGTGCTGCCGTATGTCACCGTACGACCCTACGCGAGTGGTGTTCTCCGCCATCAGCCCCTGGTCGCGGTGCTTCACGGTGATGATATTGATGACTCCCGCTATGGCATCGCTGCCGTAGAGCGCACTCGACGCCCCTTTCACTATCTCTATATGGTCAATGTTGTGCGGATCAATGAGTGAGAGGTCGTTCTCGCCACCGTTGTCGCCGTGCAACCGTCTGCCGTCGATGAGTATGAGCACATAGGAATTGCCCAGACCGTTCATCTGCAGGTGAGAACCCATGTCGTTCTCGTTGAAATCGAAACTGGCGGTCAGTCCGGAGAGGATATCCTCTATGCTGCGGCCGGCAAACTGCTGCAGTTGACGGCGACTGATCACCTCGGTCTGCACGGGGGCATTCTTCAGCAGGTGCTGGGTGCCGGTGCCCGTCACCACCACCTCCTGCAGACTGTCGGTACGCACCACGTCATTCTGCGCACCGGCAGAGCCAACGGCACAGAGTGCCAGCACAGCCACTGTCAGTCTTAAGTTCATAATCTATGGTTTCGCATCCTATCACGCTTATCCTGAGCGTGCATGCTCCTGTATCCTTATAGGCTCGCAGGCAGGTCTTCTGACTCTCCCCTGTCTGCCCTACCTTCCCGACCAGTGGTCAGTGGCGTTATACGGGCAGGCAAAACAATGGGGATTACAGCTGCAGGAACAGTTCCGGACTCACACCGGATTCCCTCACATCAGTGCGGCATCAGCCACCCGATTGCCATAGAACCTCTACATTAAAATCGGATGCAAAAGTACAACTTCTTTCGGAGATATTGCACATTTATCCGTTTTTTTTTAATTTTGCCCAAAATTTCAAAAAAAACAATGTCGCATACACCGCAATTCCTCATAGCAGCCCCCACCAGCGGCTCGGGCAAGACCACCATAGCACGCGGACTCATGGCACTGTATACCGCCAAGGGCTACGTGGTGCAGCCCTACAAGTGCGGTCCCGACTACATAGACACTAAGTTTCATGCCGCAGTGTGCGGGCGCCCCAGCATCAACCTCGACACCTTCATGGCCACCCCCGACCATGTGCGCCAACTCTACCGACACTACGGTGAGGATGCCGACGTGCGTATCGTGGAGGGCATGATGGGACTGTATGACGGCTACGAGCGCGACGAGGGGTCGTCGGCACAGGTGGCACGGGTGCTCGATGTGCCCGTGGTGCTTACCGTCGATGCCCGTTCGGCAGCCTACTCCATGGCAGCACTCATCAGCGGCTTCATACACTTCCCAAGGGCTCCACGCATACAGGGAGTGATATTCAACAAGGTGGGCAGCCAGAGACACCGTGACATGCTGCGACAGGTGTGCGATGACATGGGGGTGGAATGCCTGGGCATGCTGCCCAAGGACGATACACTGACCAACCAGTCGCGCTACCTGGGACTCGACTTCAGTCAGCCTGCCACCGTGGCACCGCTGACATCGCTTATACAAGAGAATGTGAGATGGGAAAGACTGTTACAACTCTCATAGCACGTACACCAGAGTCGTTCTCCTTCATCTATCAGGAGACCATAGACCTGCTGGGTGACGTGCGCTACTTCAACCCCGAGACCGATGTGCCCGACATGCAGGGAGTAGACCTGCTGTACCTGCCCGGAGGTTACCCCGAGAAGCACCTCGACACGCTGACAGCCGCCGCCGACACACGCGCTGCCATAAGACGCTATGTGCACGAGGGCGGACACGTGATAGCCGAATGCGGAGGGATGATGTACCTGTGCAGCGAGGTGGTGACCGATGAGCGCGCCTACCCCCTCTGCGGAGTGCTGCCCTATACCATCACCGCCAGGGAGCAAGACCGGAGACTGAGGTTGGGCTACCGGCAGTTCACCCTCTGCGGCATGGATATGCGCGGCCATGAGTTTCACTACACCCGTTTCGCCGACCCACAGCCACCCACCGCCGTGCAGGTGTACGACGCCCGCGGCAATGCCGTGCCCACCACCGTACTCTTCGACGGCAGGGTGTTCGCCAGTTACACACACCTGGCACCCACCTCAGTAAAGAAACTACTTACGATACTATTCCCCGACCATGACACACCATGACACACACCTGCGACCCCTGATGCTGGCAGGCACAGGCAGCGACGTGGGCAAAAGCGTGATAGCCACCGCCCTCTGCCGCATACTACGCCAGGACGGTTACCACCCGGCACCCTTCAAGGCACAGAACATGGCACTCAACTCCTATGCCACACCCGAGGGACTGGAGATAGGACGTGCACAGGCAGTGCAAGCCGAGGCTGCAGGCATACCCTGCCACACCGACATGAACCCCCTGCTGCTGAAACCACAGAGCGACCATACCAGTCAGGTGGTGCTGCACGGCGTGCCACTGGGCAACCGCAGCGCATACGACTACTGGCGCAGAGGCACACAGGGCGACATCGACTTCCGGGCGGAGGTGCAGCAGGCGTTCGACCGACTGGCAGCACGATACAATCCCATAGTGATGGAGGGGGCGGGCAGCATATCCGAACTCAACCTCAGACATACCGACCTGGTGAACCTGCCCATGGCACGATATGCAGGTGCCGCCGTGCTGCTCGTGGCAGACATAGACCGCGGTGGCGTGTTCGCATCGGCATACGGCAGCATAGCACTGCAGCAGCCCGACGACCGACGACTCATACGCGGCATTATAATAAACAAGTTTCGCGGCGACCTCAGACTCTTCGACGACGGACGGCACATGCTGGAGGAGATATGTGGGGTGCCCGTGGTGGGAGTGGTGCCCCACTTCACCCATATACACATAGAGGAAGAGGACAGCGTGGCACTGACGCAGAAATCACTGCAAATGGGTCACGGCAAGGTGAACGTGGCAGTGGTGATGCTGCGACACATATCCAACTATACCGACTTCGACGCCCTGGAGCACGACGACCGCCTGCACCTGTTCTATACCAATAATGTGGACGATATACGCAAGTCGGACATCATCATACTGCCCGGCACCAAATCCACCCTCGACGACCTGGTGGAACTGCGCCGAAACGGGTGCGCACAGGCCATAGTACGCGCCGCACGCGACGGAGCCACCGTGCTGGGCATCTGCGGCGGATACCAGATGATGGGCGTGGAGGTGTGCGACCCCGACCATGTGGAAGGACCCATAGAACGGTTGCCCGGACTCTCTCTACTGCCCGTGACCACACGCATGAACGGCACCAAGGTGACACGACAGGTGACATGCCAGTGGGGCACGGCATACGAGATACACCAGGGCGACACCACACCCTGCCAGG
>CAMHPC010000063.1 GCA_946186945.1 uncultured Prevotella sp. | reverse complement strand
CCAAACTTCAGTTCTATGAGTTGAGCCTTGGCATCGCCCATTATCTCCTCTGCCTTGCCGTCCTTCTTGGCAAGTTTGCGCAGAGGGAAGTGATACACACCTTCCACAGAGAACTTCTCCGTCTCGTACGACAAACCAACGGGAATGGCACCCTGACGGTGCAAGTGCGACTTGATGTTGCCGGTGCTGCCACCGTGCAACTTGGCCTTGGCATGGGTGAACGTGCCGAAGTGGAAACCGGTGAACACGCATATCTCCTTCGTGAAGTAATACTTCAACTTATAGTCGGTATTTATCAGCCAGAAGTTGTAGTCATATTCACCCACAGCTCCAGCAGAGTTGGTGTGCTTCACGTTTTTGCTGCCCTCATGAGTCATGCTCAGTTCTATGTTCATGCCCAGACGGTCGGTGAAAAACACTTCTACAAATCCGCCAAACGTACCGAAGATTATCGGGTCGCCACCCAGTTTGGTGATGTTGGAGTAGGTGGCTCCTATCTTCGGACCTACATACAAATCAAAGGGTTCACGCCAACGCGCTTCCTCGCCACGCACCATCTGTGCCTTCATGTCGGTGGCCATGGCGCACATCAAAGACAGTATGAATAGTAATCTTTTTGTCATAATCAGTCAAATTTTCTGCAAAAGTACTAATTAGTGTGGTAAAAACCAAATTTATTTCAGTTTTTGCTCTCATGGTCTCCAATACTGAAAAAAACTTGCTACATTTGCATACTGTTTTTATACTTTCTTGAATGGATATTCCTTTTCTATCTCTGAAATCGGTCAATGCTCGTTATGAGGAACAGTTGAAACACGCTGCCTGCAGAGTGATTCAATCAGGGCGCTATATACGCTCTGAGGAGACTGATGCCTTCGAAAAGGAATATGCGCAGTATATAGGCTCGCAGCACTGTGTGGCGTGTGGCAACGGACTGGATGCACTATCCTTAATCTTCGACGCTCTCTTGCAAACGGGAAGGATACGTGAGGGCGATGAGGTGATGGTGCCTGCCAATACCTACATAGCTTCTATCCTCTCTGTCACAAACAGCCGTCTCACACCAGTATTCGTGGAACCGGACATCAACACCATGCAGATGGATGTGAACTGCATGGAGAAACTGCTCACGCCACGCACTAAAGCCATTATGGTGGTACATCTCTACGGAAGATGTGCATGGAGCGAGGCTCTTGAACTATTCGCCAGACAGCATAGGCTAATGGTGGTGGAGGACAACGCTCAGGCGCACGGTTGCAAGTATGGAGCAATCAGGACGGGGGCATTGGGATTGGCTGCCGCACATAGTTTCTATCCTACGAAAAATCTCGGGGCTCTGGGAGATGCAGGTGCAGTCACCACCGATGATAAGACTCTTGCTGATGCTGTGAGAGCAATAGCCAACTATGGCTCGCTCAGACGATATCATAATATCATGCAGGGGATCAACAGTAGAATGGACGAGATACAGGCTGCCATGCTTAGGGTGAAACTCGCTCACTTGGATGAGGATAATGACTATCGTGCCACTCTCGCCAGGAGATACTATGAGGGATTGCATCACCCTGACGTGCTGCTGCCACGGGTGGCTCCATGTGGGCAACATGTGTATCACCTGTTCGCCGTGCTCTGTTCGCACCGCGATGACATGCGTAGGTGGCTTGGTGACCATGGGGTGGAAACGGATGTGCACTATCCGGTGCCACCACATCAACAACCGTGTTATGCCAAGTGGCATTCGCTGTCGCTACCCCTTACCGAACGTATTCACCGCGAGATAGTCAGTCTGCCGCTGCGTACTGATATGACGATGGCAGAGGTGGATTATGTGACAGAGGTAATCAACGCCATGCCTGTTTTACCTAATTCCTTGTGACATGTCTGCGGCTTCCACTTCTGTAAGGGTAGTAAAGAATACGGCTTTTCTCTATGCCAAGATGATTATCACGATGGTGATATCTCTGTATACCACCAGACTGATTTTGGCCTCGCTGGGTGCTGCCGATTTCGGCATATTCAATGTGGTGGGTGGTGCCATAACCATGTTGGGCTTTCTCAACAGTACTATGGCCAACGCCACTCAGCGCTTCATGTCGTATGCTGAGGGCGAGGGCGGTGAGGTGAACAAGCGCACTATCTTCAATGCCAGCATGGTATTGCACGTGGTTGTGGCGGCACTCACGGTAGTGCTCTTGCTCGCTGCCATGATACCGCTCTTCGACGGGGCTTTCCAGATACACCCACATCGTGTGCATGCCGCCCATGTGGTATACTACTGTCTCATAGCCAGTACGGTGATGGGCATTCTGGCAGCCCCATACGATGCTGTGATGAATGCCCACGAGAACATGTTGTACTATTCGGTCATCGGTATAGTAGAGGCTCTGTTTAAGTTGGCCATTGCTGTGGTTTGTGTGTATGCCGAGAGCGACAAACTGATAGTCTACGGTGTGCTGATGGCTCTCGTACCTCTCATCTCCTTTCTTGTCATATCTATCTACTGCCACCGTCATTACACAGAGTGTGTCATCGCCCCACGCCGATACTGGAACGGACGGCAGATGCGAAAGATTACACATTTCTTCGGATGGAATTTTCTCACAGCAGTGAGCAGCCTGCTCTCTGCACAAGGCATAGGGGTGGTGCTCAATCATTTCTTCGGACCGGTGCTTAATGCTGCTCAGGGGGTGGCAAATCAGGTGAATGGCACACTGGCAAACTTCTCTGTCAATATGATGAAGGCTCTCAATCCTGTCATTACCAAAAGTGCCGGGGCGGGAAACAGGGATGCCATGAACCGCGCCACGTTGGCAGGGTGTAAGTTCTCTACCTTGCTCCTGATGTTTTTTGGCATACCGGTATCGCTCGAAGTGCACTATATCCTCTCCGTATGGCTGAAGGAGGTGCCGGATTGGACAGCGGTGTTCGTTATCATGCAGATGACGCAGTTTATCATCGTGCAGATGGCTTCGAGTGCGTCTACTGCTGTATATGCCTCGGGCGATATCAAGCACTATGCGATATGGAAGAGCGTGATGAATGCCTCGCCCCTGCTGTTGGTATGGCTGGCGTTCTCGTGGGGTGGCAGTCCTGCATGGCTCTATGTCCCCATGATTGTGGTGTGGGCTATATGTGGCGATGTGGTCATAGTGTATTATGCCCATAAGAAATGCGGACTGCCCCCTGGTGCCTATCTGTGCTCCGTCCTTTTGCCGCTGATATGTGCCGCCGCCGTCTGTCTTATAGTCGGCCTGCTTCCTGTGCTCCTCCTCCCGCCTAGCCTCCTCCGTCTCGCCCTCACCTGTCTAGCCACCACCGCCGGCATGCTGCTTTCCGCCCGCCTCTTCCTGCTCACTAGCGAGGAAAAGACCATCCTGCGCAGCATCGCCCACCGCCTCATCAGCCGCAAGAGGAAATAGATAGCGTAATGTATGCCAGCCATTTCCCCAGGCTGGCATACATTATGCCGTTTCGTGTGATTATTTGTGTTTTTGATCTAACGGCATTTGCTTGATGTAGATGTACTTCGGATATCGACCCAACACGGTGAGGGTGACGGGGCAGATCCAGATTTCGCGTTCGAAGCCCTCAACACCGTTCACCTTGTAAGTGGCACCACGTAACAGACCGGAAAACCGTTTTTACACTCGAAATAGCCCTCTCTCATCAGTTCCACATGAGGCTTCCCCGAGGGGCGCACCAATACCCGTACACGGTTCTCCTTCTTCGTGTCAAGAAAGGTGAGCAGATGATTCTAACCTGCTACCATTGCCAGGTTGTATCTGTCACCTGGCCATGGCCCTTTACCCCTCCCGATTTACAAACCGGTCAAATTCCTCATTCACCTCGAGCATCCACTTGGGCAGCTTGGCCTTGGCGTTGGCTATCAGCTCCTCGGGCATCTCCCGATAATAGGCGTATGCCATGGGACCGGAAATGGCTGCAAGGGTGTCGGCATCACCGCCAAGGGAGATGGCTAACTTCAAGCAGTCTTCATAGTCTTTGCTTTCCAAGAAGCAGATGAGGGCTGCCGGTATGGTCTGCTGACAGGTCTCGTCGAAGCGATACCCTGGCTTTATCTTTGTATATGTCAGTGCCGACCAACTGGGATAGTATTCGTCCAACACATGCTTGCGTATGTAGTCTTTGTCCTTACCTTGCATACCGTAAAAAATGGCGAGTGCCGTGGCTACTGCACCCTTGATGCCTTCAGGATGGTCGTGTGTGGGCAAGGCTGTCTTCGTGGCCAAGTCGATGCATTCCTCCACACTCTTTGCCATAAAACCAGCTGCTGACACTCTCATGCCACTGCCGTTGCCAAAGGAATGGTATGACGGCTGAATGTCCTCTGCCATAAGCCATCTGGCAAATCTTCCACCGAAACCACGATAAAAATCTGCTCGGCATCTTTCCCAAAGGTTCTTTGCCATATCTAGGTTTTTCAATAGTGCTTCTGCACAGGCAAAAGTACAAACGGTATCGTCGGTATAGGTGTTTGAAGGATGAAGGAGGTTAATAGAGTCGTAGTTCTTCGTTCTGCCACTGAACTCGTATGGCATTCCGGCTATGTCGCCGATGGCTTCGCTTAATAATAAATTTTTCATAGTCTGTATCTTGTGTAAATTTTACACTGCAAAGATAAATGAAATATTTCAAACGGAAAAATATTTTTGCGTAAATTTTACGCAAAATTAGTTTTTTCGAAACAAAAATTTGACGGCCACCACATTGATGTGGCAGCCGTCGTTGTATTAATCACTGTTGTTAATTCTCTCTTTTTAGTAACGGGTTCCGAAATCCTTACCCTTAAACATCATGTAAGCCTGGAATAATTCCACTGCCATGATTGCAGCAATAGTCAACGTAATCATTTTCTTTTTCTTTTAGTTTGTTATCCTGTGTTGTTGCTTTTTGCGCTGCAAAGGTAGGGGCATTTTGCCATCCGCCAAGCATTTTATGCCTTTTCATGCCAGTCCTGCACCCTTTTGTTGACTTGCGTCAATAATCATCGGCTCTTCAACCGCCGTAAGTATGTACTGACATGCCCTGGGCACTCGGCAGGTAGTTGATTAGTGTATGGCTATCTTCTCCACACGACGTACATGTCTGCCGCCTTCGAAGGGCGTGGCGAAATACTCGTCCATGATCTTCGAGGCCATGTCGTGGTCGATAAACCTGCCAGGCATCACCAGCACGTTGGCATCGTTGTGCTGACGTATCAGATGGGCAATCTCAGGTATCCAGCACAGTCCGGCACGTATGCCTTGGTGCTTGTTCAGGGTCATGCTAATGCCCTCGCCACTGCCGCAGACAGCTATGCCACAGTCCACCTCGCCGCGCTCCATGCCCTCGGCCAGAGCATGACCGAAGTCGGGATAGTCGCACGACTGATCGCTGTTGGTGCCATAGTCCACAAACTCCATTGCGTGGGCGGTGAGATACTCTTTTACGTATTCTTTCAGTTCATAGCCGGCATGGTCGCTGGCCAAACCTATTTTCTTGATGTTCATGATTGCAGATAGTCTTTTACTTGACGATATACATTCTCTCCGGTAAATCCGAATTTCTCATCCAGCACTTTGAATGGTGCACTGTAGCCGAAACAGGGCAGTCCCCATACTCGGCCGCCGATTCCCACCAGTGTGTCCATACAGAAGGGCAGACCGGCAGTCAGGGCAAACCTCTTGGTGCCTGGAGGCAGTATCTGTTCCTGATATTCTATGGGCTGGGTGCGGAACAGACCTTCTGAAGGTACGCTCACTATGCGCGATTTGATGCCGTCGGCACGAAGCAGGGCTGCACCGGCTATCAGTGTTGATACCTCACTGCCACTGGCTATCAGTATCACATCGTAATCCTCGTCGCTGCCTTTCACTATGTATGCACCCTTGCGTGCCTGTTCGTAGTCGTTGCCCTCGGGCAGGGAGATCACATTCTGACGTGAGAATATCAGTGCCGTAGGAGTATCCATGTTCTCCATGGCCATAGCCCAACATACGGTGGCTTCATCACTGTCGGCAGGACGGAACACACGCATCGAGTCGCGACCGCTGTGGTTCTTCATCTTCTCCAACAGACGTATCTGTGCCTCTTGCTCCACAGGCTCGTGGGTAGGACCGTCCTCGCCCACACGGAAGGCATCGTGGGTCCAGATAAACTTGATGGGCACTTCCATCAGTGCTGCCATGCGGGCGGCTGGTTTCATATAGTCGGAGAATACGAAGAAGGTGCCGCAGGCAGGTATCACGCCTCCATGCAGGTACATGCCTATGCACATACATGCCATGGTCAACTCTGCCACTCCAGCCTGCATGAAGGCTCCGGAGAAGTCGCCACGCTTGATGGTATGGGTCTTCTTCAGGAAACCGTCGGTCTTGTCGCTGTTGCACAGGTCGGCTGACGACACTATCATGTTGGGCACTTGCTCTGCCAACACTCCCAGACAGGCGGATGAACCGACACGGGTGGCCACATCGCGCTTTTGGGTCAACACGCTCCAGTCTACCTTCGGAGCATTGCCCGAGAACCATTCCTTCATCAGAGCGGCCAGGTCGGGGTGCTCTGCTGCCCATTGGCGTTCTGTGGCTTTCCTCTCGGATACTATCTGGCGCAGTTCCTCACGACGACGGTCGTAAATGGCTTGCACCTCAGGGAAAATCTCAAATGGCTCATCCAAATTGCCACCCAGATGACGGATGGTGTTCACATAGGCATCGCCGCCGAGAGGACAACCATGGGTGTCTATGCATGCTTCGTAACTGCTGCCATCAGCACGAAGGGCTCCCTTGCCCATCACGGTCTTGCCAATGATGAGAGTGGGGCGCTCCTGCTCGGTCTGGGCAGTGCGGAGGGCATGACGTATATCATCAGCATCATTGCCGTTGCAGGTCAGCACGTTCCACCCCCATGAACGATACTTCATGGCGGTGTCCTCGCTTATCACCTCACGGGTGGGTGTGCTCAACTGTATGTCGTTGGAGTCGAAAAACATTATCAGGTTGCTCAGACCCAGCAAACCTGCCATCCTGCCCACACCCTGGGAAATCTCTTCCTGTATGCCACCGTCGCTGATATAGGCGTAGATGCGGTGTTGCATCACTTCATGACCCAGACGGGCCTCTAAGAACTTCTCTGCCACAGCGGCACCGGCAGCGTAGGCATGACCCTGCCCCAAGGGACCAGAGGTGTTTTCTATGCCGTGCTTCACATCGAGTTCGGGATGACCGGGGGTGCAAGAACCCCACTGGCGGAATGCCTTCAAATCGTCCAACGTGTATCGTCGCGCCATGGTGAGCACCGAATAAAGCATGGGCGACATGTGACCAGGGTCAAGATAAAAACGGTCACGACCAGTCCATTCGGCATCATCAGGGTCGTAAACCAGAAATTCAGAGTAGAGCACATTGATAAAGTCGGCTCCACCCATGGCACCACCGGGGTGACCCGATTTCGCCTTTTCTACCATTGCTGCAGTGAGTATGCGGATATTGTCTGCAGCACGCATCATTACTTGATTGTCGTTGATCATTTGTATATTTGGTTTTTACTTGTTCCTGTTGCGGACTGAAGGTGTATTCCCTGAAAGTTTCCGATTTTTTAAGCGCCACCCTCTCGAGAATAAAAAGGGTGGCGCGTATGTATATACTCCGTCAGGTATGAATACTTAGCAGAGACGACGAGAGCCATCGCCTATCACTACGTCAATCACCTTCGGCTCCTTGCCGTATTTCTCGCTGTAGCGCTTCTTGGCATCGGCTATGAACTTGTTATACAACTCGTTCTTCACCAGGTTGATGGTGCATCCGCCGAAGCCGCCACCCATGATACGACTGCCGGTCACGCCGTTTTCGCGGGCTATCTGGTTCAGGAAGTCCAGTTCCTCGCAACTCACTTCGTACTCCTTCGACAGACCGTCATGGGTCTCGTACATCTTCTGACCTACCGTCTCATAGTCACCTGCCATGAGAGCATCGCATACTGCCAGCACACGGTCCTTCTCACCCAGTACGTAGTGTGCACGCTTGTAGTCCTCTTCGCCCACCTCGGCACGCACCTCTTCCAACTGCTCCCATGTGCAGTCGCGAAGGGTATCGAAGGTGCCCTCGGGATGCTTGGCGGCTATGTGGCGCACCACGTTCTCGCAGGAGTTGCGACGGTCATTGTAGGGAGAACCTGCCAACTCGTGCTTCACGCAACTATTGAGCAATACCAATTTGTAACCCTCGGGCTTGAAGGGGAAGTATTCGAACTCACGACTACGGCAGTCCAGACGCATCAACTTGCCTGCCTGACCGAAGACGCTGGCAAACTGGTCCATGATGCCACAGTTCACACCGCAGTAGTTGTGCTCGGTGGCTTGACCAGCTAGTACCATATCCCATTTCGAAACCTTGTTGTCACCGAAGATGTCGTTCAGACCGCACGCGAAGCAACTCTCCATGGCAGCGGAAGAGGACATACCTGCTCCGAGGGGCACATCACCGGCAAAGGCGATATTGAAACCCTTTACAGGCACTCCAAGTTTCTCCATCTCAAGGGCTATGCCATAGATGTAGCGGGCCCATGAGGCGCGGGGACCAGCGGGGTCGCGGAAGTCAAAGTCTACACGGTCCTTCAAGTCTATGCTGTAGGCACGTATGGTACTCTCTGTGCCGTTGGGACGTATCTCTGCCATGATGCCGCAGTCCACTGCTCCTGGGAATACGAAACCTCCGTTGTAGTCGGTATGCTCACCTATGAGGTTGATGCGGCCGGGAGAATGGTATACGTTGCCCATGCGACCGTCGAAATGCTTTACGAAACGACTTCTTACATAATCGATATTCATAGTTCAGATTCTCTTTATTTGGTTAATATTATACGGTTTTCTTACTTTAGTTCTTTGCCACCTTCTTCTGTGGGCGCGAACCTATCACACCGTAGAAGAGGATGTATGCCAGCATCGCCACGATGAGCCAGTAACTCTGTATGTCGCCCACTGAACCGGCAAGCAGATTTTGTATCAGAGGCATGATACCACCACCTACTACCATGGTCATGAAAATACCGGAAGCAGAAGCGGTGTATTTGCCCAGACCCTCTGTGGCAAGGTTGAATATAGCACCCCACATCACAGATGTGCATAGACCGCAGAGTACCAGAAGGATACACTTCATCGGTATCACGCCACCGGTAAACTTGAACAGGATGAGGTCTACAGGATCCTCCTCGCTGCCTGGCAAGGCTATGGTCTTGCTCTCGGGCATCAGTATGGCGGCTACCACCAGGATGATGGCCACGGTGGCGACGGTGACAATCTGTGCACGGGTGCTCACCTTGCCGCTGATGAAGGTGCTGGTGAAACGGCCCACGAGCATCAGGAACCAGTATACGGCTGCCACGGTGCCTGCTATGGCTGCACTGCCCAGCACGCCCATCGGCTCACTCAGATAGAACAGCAACTGTCCGGGTATGCCCACCTCTATACCTACGTAGAAGAAGATGGCCACCACACCCAGTACCAGGTGACGATACTGCAGGGCACCCTTCACACCCTCCATCACATTGCTCTTCTCTGTCTCGGGCTCTTCTATCTTGGTGAAATAGATTACCACAAACGACAGGGCAAAGATGCACAGGGCGATGATGAGCAGGGGAGAAACGGCATTCAGTGATGTGCTCTTGGTGATAGTACCTATCATCGAACCGGCAAGCAGAGGAGTGAGGGTGGCTGCCAGTGAGTTGAGTGTGCCACCGGTCTGAAGTAACTGGTTGCCACGGTTGCCACCGCCACCAAGCAGGTTGAGCATGGGGTTCACTACGGTATTGAGTATACATACGCAGAAACCGCAGATGAATGCTCCGAGCAGATACACTATATATGTGCTGATGGCACTGGCGTCCATCATACTGGAAATATATTGTACGCCGATACCAAAGAAACCAAGGGCAAGTGCCACCAGGGCTGTCTTCTTATAGCCTATCTTGGTAATCATCATACCCGCCGGGATGCCCATGAACAGGTATGCGGCAAAGTTCATCATATTACCCATCATTCCAGACCACTCATAGTGCTGCTTCCAGATGGTGCCAAAGGGTGCTGCCATGTTCGTCACAAACGATATCATGGCAAAAAGGAACATCATGGCTATCACTGCCACCAATGTTCCGTTAGTTTTCTTTTTTTCCATAATTAGGTGTTATCTTTTTATTGGTTTAGTTGATTGTCCCTCTGGAGTGTCTTTTTATTTTCTCACACCGAAGCGATAGATAGTCTTCTGCTTGTACTTCTCGCCGGGGTTCAATACTACTGATGGGAAGTAGGGGTGGTTTGGGGTGTCGGGGAAGTGCTGTGCCTCGAAGCATACGGCACTGCGCTTGCCGAAGGTGGCACCATGCTGGCCTTTGTAGCCATCGGCCCAGTTGTCGGTATACAGTTGTATGCCGGGTTCGGTAGTATACACGTCCATGGTGCGTCCACTCTTGGGCTCGTACACACGGGCGGCAAAACTCAGTTCTCCCTCCTCGCGCTTGTTCAGCACGTAGCAGTGGTCATAGCCGGCTGCTATGCGTATCTGCTCATTGTCTGCCTCTACGTCCTGACCCAGAGTCTTGGGCTGACGGAAGTCGAAAGGTGTGCCTTCCACCTTGCGTATCTCACCGGTGGGTATGCTCGTCTCGTCTATGGGCAGGTAGAAGTCGGCATTTATCTCACACTCCATGTCGTCTATCATGGGTGTGGGATTGGCTATGCCTGCCAGTGAGAAGTAGCCGTGTGATGTAAGGTTTACTATGGTCTTCTTGTTGGTCGTGGCCATGTATTCTATGCACAGTTCATTGTCGTTGGTGAAATTGTACACCACGGTCACCTTCAACTCTCCGGTGAAACCTTCTTCACCGTAAGCCGATACCAGGTTGAGCACCAGGGTGTTGTCGTTCATCTGAAGGGCATCCCATACACGGGCATGGAAACCACAGGGACCTCCGTGCAGATGGTTAGGGCCGTTGTTGATGTTCAACTGATACTCCTTGCCCTTGAGCGTGAACTTGCCACGACAGATGCGGTTGGCATATCTGCCTACGAGTGTGCTGAGGAAAGGTTCGGGGGAGTTGATTACGTCTTGTATGTTGTCGTGTCCTTGTATCACGTTGGCCAATTGGCCATCGCGGTCGGGCACCATAATTGCTACTATTGCACCACCATAATTGGTTATGGCTACCTCGTTGCCGACGCTATTGTGCAGTATGTAAAGGTCTGTCTGCTTACCTTGGACGGTGGCCTGAAAGTCCTCTCGCTTCAGACCACAGAGATTTTCTGTTTCTACCATAGATTATTCATGTTTTTAGTTGTCTATAGATGTTGTCTGCAAAGGAAACAAAAAAAATCGACAATAGACAACAAAAATGGCAAAAAACGCAGAATGAAAAGTTAAAAACTTATAAACAGGCAAGGAAATCGGCCACAACGTAACTGCTGCCGCCTACGAACACGAAGTCTTCTGCGAGGGCTGAGGCGAGTGCGGCACGGAATGCTGATGCTACATCCGGATATGTCTTGCCCGTCAATTGGTGTGTGGCTGCCACCTCTGCCACTCGTTCCACAGGTATGGCGCGGTGGGTGCTGGCCTGGGTGAAATAGTAGGCTGCGTCTTTTGGCAGCATAGACATCACGGTGTCTATGTCCTTGTCGTCCACCATGCCGAAGACTATGTGCATCTGCTCGCATTGCTGGTGGCGCAACTGTTCTGAGATATACTGCCATCCGCCCACGTTGTGACCGGTGTCGCACACCACTGTGGGGTGTGTGTGCACTCTCTGCCACCTGCCCATCAGTCCGGTCATCTCGCACACATGACCGAAACCGGTTCTTATGGCGCTTATGCCATCTATCAGTCCCTCTTGCTGCAGCATCTCGCATGCCCACAGGATGGTGTTGGCATTCTTCTCCTGGCAGTAACCGTGCAACTCGTAGGCTATGCGGTTCTCGCCGAACCGCTCACCCTCGTGCACTTTCAGGTTTATCAGGTAGGCCGGACTGTCGTAGTCCTTGCCCAGGTTGCCCACCACTATCTTGTCGTCCTCGGCAAAGATGATGGGGGCGCGATGCTCAAATGCAGTACGGGCGAATACGGGGCGTGTGTGCTCGTCGGCTTCACCTATCACTACGGGCACACCACATTTTATGATGCCGGCTTTCTCGCTGGCAATGAGTTCGAGCGTATTGCCCAGAAACTGTGTGTGGTCGAAGGATATGTTGGTGATGACGGATAGGATAGGGGTGATGATATTGGTGCTGTCCAGCCTGCCACCCAGTCCCACCTCTATCACGGCTATGTCTACTTCCTGCTTGGCAAAGTACCAAAATGCCATGATTGTGGTCAGTTCGAAGAATGAGGGGTGCAGCGGCTCGAAGAAGTGGCGGTGTTCTGCTACGAAGTCTACCACCTCCTGCTGGCTTATCATCTCGCCGTTCACACGTATGCGCTCACGGAAGTCTACCAGATGTGGCGACGTGAAGAGTCCTACCTTGTGTCCGCTGGCCTGGAGTATGGCTGCCAGGGTGTGCGACACGCTGCCCTTGCCGTTGGTGCCTGCCACGTGTATGCATTTGTAGCGGCGGTGGGGATGTGAGAAGTATGCATCCAGTGCCTCGGTGGTGCCCAGTCCGGGTTTGTAGGCGGCAGCACCGATTTTCTCAAATACGGGTGTGCTGTGAAACAGGTATTCGGTAGTTTCCTTGTATGTCATCGTGTGGGAGTGTCTCTTCTTGTGCTACCTGTAAAGGGTGGCAGGGTCAGTTGAAGTAGTTCTTGAATTTCTGGAAGATGGTATTCTTTGTGCTGGTGTCGCCCTTGAAGTTGTCACTGTCTTTCAGTTTCTCTATCGCCTCGCGCTCGTGTTTGCTCAGTGTCTTTGGCACATACACGCTCACGTTGACCACCAGGTCGCCGGTGCCGCTCCCATAGCCCTGAACGGCAGGCAGTCCCTTGCCACGCAGGCGCAGAGTCTTGCCAGGTTGGGTGCCCGGCTCTATCTTTATCTTCAGTTTTGTGCCTTCTATGGTGGGTATGCGCACCTCGCCGCCGAGGGCTGCGGTGGGGAAGTCCAAAAGCAGGTTGTATATCACATCCTGACCGTCGCGTATGAAGGTGTCATTGTCCTCTTCTTCGATATATACCTGTATGTCGCCCGGCACACCGTTGTGGTGACCGGCGTTGCCCTTGCCGCCTACGGTGAACACCATACCATCGGCTACACCCCGGGGTATGGCTATCTCTACCACTTCCTCGCCTTTCACCACGCCGGTGCCGCCGCACTCATGACACTTGTTCTTTATCACTGTGCCTTCGCCGCCGCAGGTGTGGCATGTGGTCTGGGTCTGCATCATGCCGAATATGGTCTGTTTGGTGCGCACCTCCACACCGCTGCCGTGACAGGTGGGACAGGTCTCACTGCCGCCACCCTCGCTGCCGCTGCCGTGACAGTGGCTGCAGGTGATATCCTTGCGTACCTTGAATTTCTTGGTGGTTCCGTTTGCCACTTCTTGCAGTGACAGACGTACCTTCAACCTCAGGTCGCTGCCGTGATGACGTTGTGTGCCGCGACTGCCGTGACTGCCGCCTCCGAAACCGCCGCCGAAACCGCCACCGAAGACGGAGCCAAACATAGAGAAGATGTCGTCCATGGAGAAGCCCTGACCACCTCCGAAACCACCCATGCCCTGTACTCCCTCGAAGCCAAACTGGTCGTACTGCTGACGTTTCTGGGCATCGTGCAATACGTCGTATGCCTCGGCAGCCTCCTTAAACTTCTCCTCGGCCTCCTTGTCGCCTGGGTTGCGGTCGGGGTGATACTTGATGGCTATCTTGCGGTATGCCTTCTTTATCTCGTCTTCGCTGGCATTCTTGTCTACACCCAGCACCTCATAATAGTCGCGTTTTGCCATTGTTCTGTTTCGTTGTACTTATTTTATTGTCCTACCGCCACTTTGGCATAGCGTATCACCTTGTCGTTGAGCGTATAGCCGGTTGCCACGCAGTCTATCACCTTGCCCTTCTGGTCATCGCCCACGCCGGGCACCATGGCTATGGCCTCGTGATATTCCACGTCGAAGTCCTTGCCTTCGGTGTCTATCTTGTGCACGCCCAGGCTCTCCAAAGCCTTCAGCATCTTCTTATATATCAGTTTCATACCCTCGCGCAGTGCCTCCACGTCCTCGCTCTTCTCTCCGTTTGCCAGTGCACGCTCCATATCGTCTACCACGGGCAACATAGCCACCACGGTCTTCTCTGCACCGTTCATTATCAGTTCGGCTTTTTCCTTGATGGTACGCTTGCGGTAGTTGTCAAACTCAGCCATCTTGTACAGGTACTTGCTCTCCCACTCAGCTGCTTCACGCTGGGCAGCAGTCAGGGGGTCCACTTCCTCTGTCTCAGGGGCTTCACCCTCTACTTCTTCTGCCTTGCCTTCGGTCACGGGCTGTTCCTGTGCAGCCTCGTGTTGTGAGTTATCGTTAGTTTCCTCTTGTTCGGGATTTTGGTTCTTTATTTCTTCTTCGTTCATGTTGATTTGTGTTTTTGTTTGTTAGTACCGCCAGATATTTGTTGCTGTGCGGCACAAAGGTCACAGCAAAAACTTTGCCAAACTCATTTTTTACTGACTATTCGGCATACATCTGTGCCTTCTGCTCCTTTATCTGCTCATCGTAGATATAGTCGTCATACTGCATCAGTTTGTCGATGGTGCCGCGAGGAGTCAGTTCTATGATACGGTCTGCCACTGTCTGTATGAACTCGTGGTCATGGCTGGAGAAGAGTATGTTGCCCTTGAATGTCACCAGGTTGTTGTTGAATGCCTGTATGCTCTCCAGGTCCAGGTGGTTGGTGGGGGTGTCGAGTATCAGGCAGTTGGCGTTTTTCAGTTGCATGCGTGCTATCATGCAGCGCATCTTCTCACCTCCCGACAGCACATTGACTTTCTTTTCTACCTCCTCCTGCTTGAAGAGCATGCGACCCAGATAACCCTTCATCGCTACCTCGTTGCCTGGGCCGTATTGCGACAGCCAGTCTACCAGGTTCATCTCGCTGCGGAAGAATTCGGTGTTGTCGAGTGGCAGATAGGCTGTAGTGATGGTTATACCCCACTTGTAGGTGCCT
>CAMHPC010000062.1 GCA_946186945.1 uncultured Prevotella sp. | reverse complement strand
ATCCTGCAGGTTCCTAGTATCCCTATTGTTGTCCATAATCGTGTCCGTTTTTGATCGTCACTGCAAAAATAAAATAAAAAATGAATAAAACCCTACACGTTAAACAAAAAATGCAGCTCATAGCAATAATAAGTGTCCTATCTGTGTCCTGGAGGTATTCACATGACACTGAAGGCGTCACCGCTATGTAACCGAGGGTACGAGCGAAGCGAGCACCCTCGGACATGAAACAGTATACATATAAAGACTTTTAAAAAAGGGTCAGACGTTTTTTAGACAAAAACGTCGCAAAATTTGCGTTGTTTTGAAAGTTTCTTTGCTACGCGAAGGTAGGCTGCGTCTCGGAAAAAACTCAAATACATTTGGTTTTTCACTCAACTTGCACTACCTTTGCTTACGCCAAGGTAGGCTGCTTCTAAACAATAAAAATATGCTAGCATATTTTGTATTGTCTTCGGTTTGCACTACCTTTGGCTACGCCTAAGGTACTTTCGCTCGACAATGCAAAAGAAAAAACTTCGTCTTTCATTTTGCGTTTTTCTCTCTTAGTAGTACCTTTGCAAGCGAATATAATAAGGTGAAGATGAAAAGGATATTTAACATCATGGCGGCTCTCATGGCTGTATGTGCTTTCGTGGCATGCAGCAGTGGCGAGACCTATGCCGAGAAACTGGAGAAGGAAAGAAACGCCATAAAGCAGTTTATCATTGACAGAAATATTAAGGTCATCGAGGAGAACGATTTTAATGCGGCAGATCATACCACGGATGTCAGCAAAAATGAGTATGTGCTCTTCGCCACTACCGGTGTGTATATGCAGATAGAGAGAGAAGGGTGCGGAGAGAAACTGAAAAGTGGCGAGACTGCCAGCGTGCTCTGTAGATACAACGAGCGCAATATTCTGGCAGATACGCTCATCTCTTCAAACAATGAGATGTTCTTTGCTTCATTGCCGGATAAAATGAGCATATCCAACAACAAGGGCACATTCACTGCCTCATTCCTCAGCGGACACATGTACGCTCTCTATGGTGCCTCGGTGCCTGGAGGATGGCTCGCTCCTTTCACGTACATAAAACTGGGACGACCGGTCAATGAGGATGAACAGATAGCAAAGGTGAAACTCATCGTTCCTGCCGAACAAGGGCAGAGGTATGCAGCACAGTATACCTATCCTTGCTATTATGAGATAACTTTCGAAAGAGGAATATAAACTAAAAAATCATATTATGACTCTCATAAAATCCATATCGGGCATCAGAGGCACGATAGGCGGTGGAGTGGGCGATACGCTCAACCCCCTCGACATAGTGAAGTTTACAACAGCTTTCGCTACCTTCATACAGAAGAACGATAACGCTCACACCGGACGTATGGTGGTGGGGCGCGATGCACGCATCTCGGGCGAGATGGTGCGAAGTGTGGTATGCGGCACGCTCATAGGCATGGGCTTCGATGTCATAGACATAGGGCTTGCCACAACACCTACTACCGAATTGGCAGTGCAGATGGCTGAGGCTGACGGTGGTATCATCATCACTGCCAGCCATAACCCAAAACACTGGAACGCACTGAAACTACTCAATCACCATGGCGAATTCCTCAATAAGGCTGAAGGCGAGATGGTGCTGAAAATGGCTGAGGCTGAGTGCTTCAACTATGCCGACGTGGAACACGTGGGCAAGTACTATAGGGACGATACATTCACTCAGCGACATGTAGACCATGTGCTCGGACTGGAACTGGTAGACCACGAGGCTATTGCTGAGCGACGCTTCAAGGTGTGTGTGGATGCAATCAACAGTGTGGGGGGAATAGCCCTGCCCATGCTGCTCGATGCACTGGGAGTGGAGTATACTATGCTCAACGGCGAGGCGAACGGACAGTTTGCGCACAACCCTGAACCTTTGGAGAAAAACCTGCAGGGTATCATGCTGGAGATGAAGACGGGGCAATACGACCTTGGTATCGTGGTAGATCCTGATGTAGACCGTCTGGCTTTCATCTCTGAGGATGGCACCATGTTTGGCGAGGAATATACGCTCGTGGCAGTGGCCGACTATGTGCTTGCCCACACTCCAGGCAATACGGTGAGCAACCTCTCTTCCACTCGCGCTCTGAGCGATATCACAGCACGCTACGGACAGCAGTATGCTGCCGCTGCCGTGGGCGAGGTTAATGTCACTACCAAGATGAAGGAGGTGGGGGCTGTGATTGGCGGCGAAGGCAATGGTGGCGTGATATATCCTGCCAGCCATTATGGACGTGATGCCCTCGTGGGTATCGCTCTCTTCCTTACCGCCCTGGCAAAGAAAAATACCACTCCATGCCAGTGGAGAAAGACTTTGCCTCACTATGAGATGGCGAAAAACCGTATAGACCTCACTCCCTCTACCGATGTGGATGCTATACTGGCACAGGTGAAGCAGCGCTTTGCCGATCAGCGGGTGAACGATATCGATGGTGTGAAGATAGACTTCGAAGATAAATGGGTGCATCTGCGCAAATCGAATACCGAACCTATCATACGTGTATACAGCGAGGCTCATACCGCTGCCGAGGCAGAGGAGATAGCACGGCAAATCATGGATATTATCATTCAGATGCAGTGACTTCGCTCTTCGCGTCGGTCATGCCTGACGACGCGCTGACAGCCTGAATGTTGCGCATCAACCCCTCATACTTGGCCCTCTTTACGGCACTGCCGCGAAAGAGGGTCAAATATTTTTCGTGTGTCAGCGAACGCCAGTCGGATATGGTCATCGAGAGTAATGCATCGGTGGGCTGAAAGGCTCTCTCACCGCTGGGTGTGCAGTGGCGCATGTGTGGACATACCTGTTGGCATGTGTCGCATCCGTAGATACGGTTGCCCATCTCTTTCGCTGTCTCGGCAGACAGTGCTCCATGATATTCTATGGTCTGGTATGACAGACAGCGGCGTGCATCAAACGTGATGGTCCCCTCTATGCTGCTCAGGGCTCCCGACGGACAGGCACGTACACACTGGTAGCATGTGCCGCAACGGGAGGGTAGGGCACAGTCGTATTCCAACTCCTCAGGTAGAAAGAGTTCTCCCAGGAAGAACATGCTGCCGGCTCCGGGAATGATGAGTTGGTGGTTTCTGCCTATCCACCCTATGCCAGCCCTCCATGCCCAGTAGCGCTCCAGCACGGGTGCAGTGTCGCAGAATGCCCGGTACTCGCCGGCACCTATGCGGGCTGCCAACTGGTGCAGACGCTCCTTCAGCACTGTGTGATAGTCCTGCCCCAGTGCATAGGCTGATATCTGATATGTGTCAGAGGGTAGCACACGTGTGGGAGCGTAACTCAACGCCACACTCACTATGCTCTTCACTCCGGGCATGAGCAGACGAGGGTCCAGACGCTTGTCTGTGTGGTTGTGAAGATATGACATCTCGCCATGACAGCCCGCAGACAACCACTCGCGGTATGCAGTGGCAGTTGAGAGGTCCACTGCATCAGCCATGGCTATGCCGCAGGCATAAAAGCCGAGGGCTCGTGCCTCGGCTTTTATGTCATTCGAAGATTTTAAAATCATATCCTTCCTTTTTCATCCATTCCAAGGCAGCGGGCAGAGCCTCGCGCAACTTGTCTATACTCTTCAGTGAGTCGTGGAAGGTGAGGATGCTGCCGTTGCGCGTATAGCGCTTCACGTTGTCGAGCACATCGTTGGCATCCAACCACTTGGAGTAGTCGCGTGTCACCAGGTCCCACATCACTATCTTGAAATCCTTGCGCAACCAGTAGTACTCGCTCCATCTCATCACACCGTGGGGCGGGCGAAACAGGTGAGCGTGGATGAGTTCGTTGGCCTTGAAGGTGTCTATGATGTACGTGGTGGTCCAGTGCTTGAATGCTCCCAGGTGGTGGTAGGTGTGATTGCCCACCTGGTGACCATCTGCCACTATGGCATCATACAGTTCCGGGTGCTTGTGCACATTGTCACCCACCATGAAAAAGGTGGCTTTGGCATTGTAGCGGCGCAGCGTGTCGAGTATGAACGGGGTCGACTCGGGTATCGGACCGTCATCAAACGTCAGGTACACGGCACGCTCGTGCTTGTTCATTCGCCAGATGGCCTTCGGAAAGAGCCAGCGCAGCCAGAAGGAAGGTTGCTCCAGTATCATTGCATATCAGGTATCTGACCGCCCTTGTTCTGATAATTCTCAGCCAGTGTCTGAAGTTGTTCGAAGTGGCTCTCTGCCCACGCATCGTCTACCACCTTCATGCCGTCTACCACGTATGACAGCAACTGGATGTTCATCAGACATTCCTCCTGATAGGCGAAGAAGTCCATGGCATCCAGACTCATGTAGAATTTCAGATACTGTTCCGAATTTTTCCACATAGCCTCTGCCACATGGGTGGCTTTGCCCTTCTCACCCAGTCTGCCATATGCTCTGATGAGGTCTATGGCACCGCTCAGGTATTCGTGTCGTATGCTGACCTCTGGCAGTTCCTTCTCCATCTTGGCCAGTGCCTTGCGGGCCTGGTCGGTCTTGCCTTCGTCTATCAGGGCGTTTGCCAACTGCACAAACAGTCGCTTGTGGGTGCAGCACATGCGGTATACGGTCTGGTCCAGATATACATTCGGGTCGCTCACTCCGCCAAACTTAAACTTGTTCATCACCACGTCGTAGGTCTTGTCGGCATCAAACTTCTTGCCGCCACGTGTGGTGAACGGTGTGATGCGGTTTACCAGACCCTCCTGCACGAAGTTGTCGCCCAGGTTGATGAAGTTCTCTTCACCCACGGTGATGGCTACATAGAGCGGACGCACCCAGTTGCACTGCGACACCATCTCGAGCATCATCAGGTCGCTCTTGCCCAGACCACGGCGACCCTTCAGTGAGATGACCATGCGGTCGGGTATGCTGTCGCTGGGCAGCATCATGCCGCTGCGGCGCACGGCATCCTTGTCTATGTTCATATACAGGGTGTCGGTGGGTATCACCTGAATGCGCTCGTTGAGGGGTACGTCAAATAGACTGTGCAGGTAGGTGTTCTGTTCAGCTGTCATATCGCCACGAACCCATCGCTTCAACACGTTCTTCAGTTCGAAGGGCTCATCGCCAAACATCTTCTTTGCATCCTCAGGATGCTCTTTATAGAACTTGAGCAACGACTCTTTCAGACTCGGTTGTATCTCTACGTATTCCGAGGTGCCGGCACAGTAGTCCAGACGTGGCCAGGTGATGGGCACGGAGGGGGAGTCGTATGCCGGTCGGCGCATCTGGTCTATATACCAGTCGGTCTGCAGATAACTGAGGTTGCATACGCGGGCGTCGGTACGGAAACCTTCGGTCTCCTGACCGTACCACAGTGGGAAGGTGTCGTTGTCGCCGTTGGTGAAGATGATGGGTTTGCCCTCTGCCTGCAGCGACTGCAGGTAGTTCTCGCCAAAGTCGCGGCAAGTGTAGCGGCCGCTGCGGTCGTGGTCGTCCCAGGTTTGCGATGCCATCTGTATGGGCACTGCCAGAGCTGCCACGCCTATGAGGGCAGATGAAATCACACTCTCGCGTTTCAGCAGGTTCTTCAGCATCTCTATGAGGGCTATCACTCCCAGTCCGCACCATATGGCGTAGGCGTAGAACGAACCGGCATAGGCATAGTCGCGCTCACGTGGCTGTTGCGGGGTTTGGTTCAGATAGAGCACTATGGCAAGACCGGTCATAAAGAAGAGGAAGAACACTACCCAGAACTGACGTATGCCCTTCACACCGCGGAAGGCCTGCCAGAACAGTCCTATCAGACCCAGTAGCAGGGGCAGGCAGTAGAATACGTTGTGCCCCTTGTTTTCCTTCAGTTCATCGGGCAGCAGTTCCTGGTCGCCTAGACGGGCATTGTCTATGAACGGTATACCGCTTATCCAGTTGCCATGGGTTATCTCTCCATTGCCCTGTATGTCGTTCTGTCGTCCGGCGAAGTTCCACATGAAGTAGCGCCAGTACATGAAGTTGACCTGGTAGGTGAAGAAGAATTTCAGGTTCTCTACCATCGTGGGCATCTTCACCATCTCGCCGCCGTAGGCGCTGGGTTCGTACTTGCCTTCCACACCGCCCATCCACTGCTCGTATGCCTGCCTGTGAGCAGCGCTGTACATGCGGGGGAAGAACATGTTTTGCACGTATTCGGGGTTCTCCTTGTAGTTCACTATGAAGTAACGGTCGGGCTCATCGGGCGAGGCTTTCTCTTTCCTCTGATATACTGGGGCTCCTTCCTTCATCTTTATGCGGCCATCGGGGGTGGCGGCATATTCTGAATTGTATGCCTGTCCGTACAACAACGGACGGTAGCCATACTGGTCTCTGCTCAGGTAGTTGCCCAGGGTGAAGATATCCTCGGGCGAGTTCTGGTCCATCGGCGGGTTGGCGGATGAACGTATCACTATCACGGCGTATGTGCTGTAGCCTATCATCAGCATCAGCAGGCATAGCATGATGGTGTTCTTGGCACGGGCGGTCACCAGTGCCGCTCCCTTGCGTTTTATCTTCAGCACGAACCACAGGGCTACCAGCACTATTATGCCTATCAGGGCAGCACTCACGCCATAGCCGTAGAAGGGGATACCCAGCAGGGCTATGCCTGCTATGAAGGATATGTTCTGACGGCTCTCGCTGCGGTTCACATAACTCTCGTATATAGCCCATATCACTGTGCCTACCAATAATAGGATATACACCAACACGCCAGTGTTGAAGGACATACCCAGCACGTTGACAAACAGCAACTCAAACCAGCCGCCCACGGTGATGATGCCTGGCACCACGCCATAGAGCACGGCGGCTATGAGCAGGGCACTGATGATAAGGGCGAAGACGGAGCCTTTCAGGTTGGCATTGGGGAAACGCTTGTAGTAGTATACCAGCACTATGGCGGGGATGCACAGCAGGTTGAGCAGGTGCACACCTATAGACAGACCGGTCATATAGGCTATGAGTACCAGCCAGCGGTCGGTATGGGGCTCGTCGGCATGGTCCTCCCACTTGAGTATCAGCCAGAATACCACGGCGGTGAACAGCGAGGAGTAGGCATATACTTCGCCCTCTACGGCACTGTACCAGAAGGTGTCGCTGAAGGTGTAAATCAGAGCACCAACCAGTCCGGACGCCTCTATGGATATGGTCTTAGCCAGTGTCAACTCGTTCCAGTTGTCTATGGCAAGCCTGCGTGCCAGGTGGGTGATGGTCCAAAACAGGAACATGATGCACAGGGCACTGAGCAGGGCATTCATTATGTTCACCATATATGCCACACCCGATGGGTCGCCAGCCAACTGCGAGAACAGATTGGCGGTGAGCATGAAGAAGGGGGCACCAGGCGGATGACCTACTTCCAACTTAAAACCTGTGGTGATAAATTCTGGACAGTCCCAAAAACTGGCTGTCGGCTCTACGGTGGAACAGTATACCACGGCAGCCACGATAAACACCAGCCAGCCGAGTAGGTTGTCCACTCTTCTGAAATTTCTCATCGGAAAAATGTTTTTTGTACTATATTTCGAAATACGGCTGCGAAGGTACGAAAAATATTCCATTCCTTGCCTCATTATACATTTAAAAAATGCTATATCCGTCTTTTCTCATCAAAAGTTGATATGGACAGTGTGGTTGAAGTGAAAAAACAAACAAATGACAAATGTAATAAAAATGCCGAAATATCTTTCACTCTGAAAAAATATATATATCTTTGCACGCGAAACAGTAATAATTAGAAACTTTATCATGTATTGGAATGAAAGTATTGAATGTATGAGTCGCGAGCAATTGCGAGAGATACAAAGTAGGAGACTTAAAAAAATTGTAAACTACTGTTATCACAACACACCCTTCTACAGGAAGAAGTTTCAGGAAATGGACCTCTCGCCTGATGATATCAAGGGCATTGAAGATTTGCACAAACTACCGTTCACGGAGAAGACGGACCTGCGCGATACCTATCCCTTCGGACTGGCTGCCGTGCCCATGTCGCAGATCGTGCGTATTCATGCCTCATCGGGCACTACAGGAAAACCCGTAGTGGTGCTCTATACACGTAAGGACCTGGCAATGTGGGCCGAGGCCATCTCTCGTGCCTTCACTGCATACGGAGCCACGAAGGAGGATATCTTCCAGATATCGTATGGCTACGGACTCTTCACCGGCGGACTGGGTGCTCACGACGGTGCCACCAATATCGGAGCGAGCGTGATACCCATCTCCTCGGGCAATACCAATAAGCAGATCACTCTCATGCACGACTTCGGTGCCACTGCCCTCTGCTGCACTCCCTCATACGCCATGTTCCTCGGAGAGGCGCTGAAAGAGTCGCCATGGCCACGCAGCGATTTCAAACTGCGCATCGGTGCCTTCGGAGCCGAGCCGTGGACAGAAAAAATGAGGGTGAAACTCGAGGAGTCGCTCGGTATTAAGGCATACGATATATATGGACTGAGCGAGATAGCAGGCCCGGGTGTAGGCTTTGAATGCGAGTGCCAGCATGGTACACACCTCAATGAGGACTACTTCCTCCCGGAGATAGTCGACCCGAAGACTGGACAGCCGTTGCCAGAAGGACAGATGGGTGAACTCTGTTTCACTCATCTCACCAAGGAGGGTATGCCGCTGCTCAGATACCGCACTCACGACCTCACCGCTCTGCATTACGACAAGTGCGAATGCGGGCGCACACTCGTGAGGATGGACCGCATACTCGGACGTTGCGATGATATGCTCATCATACGTGGTGTAAACGTGTTCCCGTCGCAGATAGAGGATGTGATACTGAAACAGGAAGAGTTCGAACCGCACTTCATGCTCGAGGTGGACCGTGTGAACAATACCGATACCAGTCTGCTCAAGGTGGAGGTGAAAGAGGAGTTCTTCACCGACAATATGGCGCACATGGTGGCTCTGCAGAAGAAACTCGAGGGTGCTCTGCGCAGCGTCATCGGACTGGGCTTCAAGGTGAAGTTGGTGGAACCCAAGGGCATAGAACGCTCCGAGGGCAAGGCAAAGAGGGTCATCGACCGCCGAGTACTGTGATTAACTTCTAATACCGATATATTTATGTTAGCAAAACAACTATCCGTATTTCTCGAGAATAAATCGGGAAGACTGACCGAAGTGACAGAGGTGCTCGGTGCTGCCGGGGTCAACCTCTCTGCCTTGAGCATAGCCGACAATTCCGACTTCGGTATACTAAGGTGTATAACAAGCGACCCCGACAAGGCATACAAGGTGCTGAAAGAGGCGCAATTTGCCGTAAAACTGACGGATGTCATAGGTTTCGCATGCCCTAACACACCGGGTGCTCTCTCCAATGTGCTAAGGTGCCTGTCTGATGAAGGGGTATTCATCGAGTACATGTATTCTTTTAGCAACGGACACATGGCGAATGTGGTAATCAGACCCACCGACCTGCAACTCTGCGAGAGTATACTGCAGAGGAAGAAGGTGGAACTGCTTGCCGACAGTGACCTATATAAACTTTAACCCCCTTCTCATGCATAAACGGAAACAGGCGGGGATGCTCTTGCGTCCCCGCCTGCTTTTGTTTATGGCGTACGATGATTAGTATGCGAAGAGAGGATACTCGCTCATGCGGGTGTTCACACGCTCTCGTACACTGGCTATCACTGCCTCGTCCTCGGGCGCGTTCAGCACTTCTTCTATCAGGGCGGCTATCTCCACCATCAGGTCCTCCTTGGCACCACGTGTGGTAATGGCGGGAGTGCCCAGACGGATACCACTGGTCTGGAAGGCACTGCGGGTGTCAAACGGCACCATGTTCTTGTTCACGGTGATGTCGGCGGCCACCAGGGCGTTCTCAGCCACCTTGCCGGTCAACTCGGGATACTTGTCGCGCAGGTCCACCAACATGGAGTGGTTGTCGGTGCCACCGCTCACAATGGTAAATCCACGTTTAGTCAACTCGTCTGCCAATACCTTGGCATTCTTCTGCACCTGCTTGGCCCACTCCTTAAACTCAGGCTGCAGCGCCTCGCCGAAGGCTACTGCCTTGGCTGCTATCACATGCTCCAGCGGACCGCCTTGCTGACCGGGGAACACGGCAGAATTGAGCAGGGCGCTCATCATCTTCACCTGACCCTTAGGAGTGGTCAGACCCCACGGGTTCTCAAAGTCCTTGCCCATGAGAATGATGCCGCCACGCGGACCGCGAAGGGTCTTGTGGGTGGTAGAGGTCACTATGTGGGCATACTTCACAGGATTGTCCAGCAGACCGGCGGCTATCAGACCGGCGGGATGTGCCATGTCTATCATCAACAGGGCTCCCACCTCGTCGGCTATGGCACGCATACGGGCATAGTCCCACTCGCGACTGTAGGCACTGCCGCCGCCAATGATGAGTTTCGGACGGTGCTCACGTGCCAACTGCTCCATCTCGTCATAGTCCACACGTCCAGTCTCGCGGTTCAGGTTATAGCCCACGGGCTTGTACAGTATGCCAGAGGTGTTTACCAGCGAACCATGAGAGAGGTGACCGCCATGAGCCAGGTTCAGACCCATGAAGGTGTCGCCGGGCTTCAGCACTGCCAGCAGCACGGCAGCATTGGCCTGGGCTCCGGAGTGGGGCTGCACATTGGCATACTCCGCATCAAAAAGTTGCTTCACGCGGTCAATGGCCAACTGCTCCACCTGATCCACCACACCGCAACCGCCATAGTAGCGCTTGCCAGGATAGCCCTCGGCATACTTGTTGGTCAGATACGAACCCATGGCACGCATCACCTGGTCACTGACGAAATTTTCCGAGGCAATGAGTTCCATGCCTTTCAACTGGCGCTGATGCTCCAGTTCGATGAGTTCGAAAATCTTCTGGTCTTCTTTCATACGATAAATGGTTGTATAAAGTTTTATAATATCTCCACTTTGTTGATGTCCTGCTCTTTGTCGCAATAGTGGCAGCGCAGTATGCCGTGCTCCTTGTCCACCACATGGAAGATGGTGTGCATGGGCTCGTTGTTGGTGATGCACTTGGGGTTGTTGCATTTCACTATGCCGTGCAGCACGTCGGGCGTCTCTACCGTCTTCTTCTCCACTACCTCATAGTCGCGGATGATATTGAGCACTACATTGGGCGCTGCCACCGACAGACGTGATATCTCATCATCGGTGAAAAACTTGTCGCTCACTTTTATAATGCCTTTCATCCCCACTTTCTTTGAAGGGTAGTTGTAACCTATGGTCACAGGGGTCTCGCTGTGCTCCAGTCCCAACAGCGATACTACCTGAAAGGTCTTCGACGAGGGTATATGGTCTATCACTGTGCCGTTTTCTATGGCGGCCACCAGTCTTTCTTTCTTGTTCATCGTTTCTTCTTTACTTGCTTGGTTTCTCTCTGCGTGTCATGCCAGAATAGTATTGTCGTTGCGCACATCGTCAATGGTCAGACCCAGCACATCGCAGATGATAGCCTGACGGGCATACAGACCGTTCTGCGCCTGCTGTATGTAGTAGGCGTGTGGGTCGGCGTCCACATCGTATGCTATCTCGTTTACACGGGGCAGGGGGTGCAGTATCTTCATGTTGGGTTTGCATAGGCTCAGCATCTCACGGCGTAGTATGTATACGTTTTTCACACGCTCATACTCCATCAGGTCGCTGAAACGTTCCTTCTGCACCCTGGTCATGTAGATGATGTCGGCATCCTGTATTATCTTCTCATTGAATGCCGTATGCTCCTGATAGTGTATGCCGCACTGCTTGCAGTAGAGTTTGTATTCGGCGGGCATGGCCAACTCGCGCGGGGCTATGAAGTGGAAAGTGGGGTTGAAATGACGCATGGCCATAATCAGCGAGTGTACCGTGCGCCCGTATTTCAGGTCACCCACCAGATAGATGTTCAGGTTTTCCAATGTGTCCTGCGTCTGGTGGATGGTATACAGGTCGAGCATGCACTGCGAGGGGTGCTGGTGGGCACCGTCGCCAGCATTGATGATAGGTATGGGTGCCACTTCGCTGGCATACTGGGCGGCGCCTTCTATGTAGTGACGCATGGCTATCACGTCGGCATAGTTGGATACCATCATTATGGTGTCTTTCAGCGTCTCACCCTTCGATACGCTCGACGCCTTGGCATCGCTGAAACCTATGACACGGGCTCCCAGACGGTTGGCGGCAGTCTCAAAACTCAAACGGGTGCGGGTAGAGGGCTCATAAAACAAAGTGGCAAGCACCTTGCCCTTCAACAGTTCACGATTGGGATGCTTCTCAAACTCCTTTGCCAACTCTATCATATAGAGAATTTTCTCGCGTGAGAGGTCGGCTATGGTCACAAAATCGTGGCTCTTCATTGCTGCTTATCTGTGTATGTTGTAATTTCGTGTGCGAAGTTACGCATTATTTTTTATTTCTTTGTCATAATTCAAAAGATTTCTGTAAATTTGCAGCGCATTTAGTATAAATTGTTAAGGCAAGATATATTGTAATATGGCACTGAGAAGGAAGTTCATACACGTACTATGGTGGATAATGGGCATAACCAGCATCGTATTGGTGGTAGGAGTTGTGGCCATCTGGAATGGATGGATAGGATACATGCCTGATATAGAAGACTTGCAAAATCCTATCAGCCGATACTCCTCGCAGGTCTATTCTGCCGACGGCAAGATGATGGGTACTTACTCGTCAACCAGAGACAACCGTATCTCTGTGTCGTACAATAATATCTCTCCACACCTCATTCATGCACTCATCTCTGTAGAGGATGAGCGATTCTATGAACACTCGGGTGTCGACTTCAAGGCTCTCTCACGAGCACTGCTCAAAAGGGGACTCATGGGCCAGGAGAGTGCGGGTGGAGGATCCACCATCACGCAGCAATTGGCAAAACAACTCTACAGTGAAACGGCACACAGCAAGATAGAACGACTGCTGCAGAAGCCCATCGAGTGGATTATAGCCGTGAAACTGGAAAAGAACTACACGAAGGAAGAGATAATAACGATGTATCTCAACTACTTCGACTTCCTGTACAATGCCATTGGTATACAGAGCGCCGCACGTACCTACTTCGACAAGGACCCGAAAAACCTGACTGTGACCGAGGCTGCTACACTCATAGGACTGTGCAAAAACCCTTCATACTACAACCCCGTCAGATATCCCGACCGCAGTCGCGAACGACGCAACGTGGTGCTCGCTCAGATGCAGAAGGCTGGGTATATCTCAAAGGCTGAATACCAGGAATATGCCGCACAACCCATCAAACTCAATTTTAAAAAGTCAGACAAGAGTACGCTGCAAGAGGGTATAGCACCTTACTTCCGCGAGTATATCCGACAGTACATGATGGCAGAGAAGCCTCTGGCAGAAAACTATCCCACGTGGAAGAGACCGCAATTTGTCATCGATTCTATAGCATGGGAGGAAGACCCACTCTTCGGGTGGTGCAACAAAAACCTTAAGCGCAACGGACATCCCTACAATGTCAATACCGACGGACTGCGCATCTTCACCACCATCGACTCTCGCATGCAGCGATATGCCGAAGAGGCTGTGCTCGAGCACCTTTCGCAGACACTCCAGCCAGCGTTCGACGCACAGACGCGTGGCAACAGCAAGGGACCGTTCTCTTCACGTATGTCAAACGAGGACTATGAGAGGGTGATGAACCGCGCTATACGCCAGAGTCAACGCTATCAGGTGCTCAAGGCCGAGGGTGCTACAGAGGAACAGATAAAGAAGTCGTTTAATACGCCAGTCAATATGAAGGTCTTCACATACAAGGGCGATGTGGAGAAAACCATGACACCAATCGACTACGAACACTTCCAATATGATATGGCTATGGTAGGCAGACGACAAGTGGGCTCAACCATGAAACCCTATCTCTATTCGCTGGCTCTCTCCAATGGATATAATCCCTGCGACAAGATACCCAACAAGATGACCACCTACGTGGTGGACGGTGGACGGTGGACACCTAAGGGCGGTGGCGGTCTGGGCAACGGTGCCATGGTACCCCTGCGCTCGGGTCTGGCTCGCTCTTCCAACTGGTGCTCGGCATACCTCATCAGTAAGTTTACACCGCAGTCGCTCGTGGAACTGCTGCACAAGTATGGTCTCAACAATCCTAATATCAAGGCCAAGATGTCGCTATGTCTTGGACCGTGCGAGGTGACGGTGGGTGAGATGGTGAGCGGCTATACCACATTCGTCAACAAGGGCATGCGCTCTGCTCCGCTGCTGGTCACCAGAATAGAGGACAGCGACGGACATGTACTTGCCAATTTCCAACCACGACACAATGAGGTGCTCTCCGAAGAGGCATCATACAAAATGCTGGTGCTCCTGAGAGGCGTGGTGGAGAGCGGTACCGGACGCAGGGTGCGCGGATATGGAGTGCATGCACAGATGGGCGGTAAGACAGGTACTACCAACCAGAATGCCGATGCTTGGTTTATGGGTGTCACACCCGAACTGGTCAACGGCGTGTGGGTAGGTGGTGAAGACCGTGACATACACTTCTATTCCACAGGTATCGGACAGGGTGCGGCAGCCGCATTACCCATCTGGGGACGATATATGAGAAAGGTGTACTCCGATGCCAGTCTCAACTATAGCCAAGACGCTAAGTTTGATGTGCCCAAGGAGTTTAAACCCTGCGATGAGAAAGTGCCGCAAACCGACGACGATATCATGGATATTTACCAGTGATTTTGATCTCATCGTAACCCCGTAGGGGCAGCAAGCGCCAAGCCATTGTCGTGGCTCCTCATATTTTTTGTATGACAAATATAGCGCCACGCAGGGGCAGCAAGCGCCAAGCCCAGGGCAACGCCCTGGGTGAACGGTGCACCCACGAGTCGCCCTGCAAGGGCAAAAGCGATGTTGTTCTTTTGCTTTTGCCCTTGCAGGGCGACGGTTTGTTATTTCCAATATCCCAGGGCGTGGCCCTGGGCTTGGCGTTCACTGGGCTTTCAGCCCGCATTATACCCGTGCCAATTGAGAATTGGCATACTCCGCGTCATGATATACCATGCCTGTAAGCGGTGACGCTTTCAGCGTCATGATATGCTATATACAAGCGTTAAACCGCCTGCAAATCCTAAATATATAAAGGTGGAAAACTATAGAATGACAGAAAAAAAAACGTCGGCTCAAAAAAAATAACAAAAAAGTTTGCAGGAATAAAAAAAATGCCTACCTTTGCAACCGCGTTTAGAGAAACGCTCCTCAGATTGGGGGTAAAGCAGGCGGCAATAGCTCAGTTGGTAGAGCACGACCTTGCCAAGGTCGGGGTCGCGAGTTCGAGTCTCGTTTGCCGCTCAAAAGTAGATCTTTGATTTATTTAGAAATGCCCAGGTGGCGGAATTGGTAGACGCGCACGTTTCAGGTGCGTGTGCCGCG
>CAMHPC010000061.1 GCA_946186945.1 uncultured Prevotella sp. | reverse complement strand
CAACCATGTGGCAACCAGACTGTAGTCCAGTAGCCACGGAGCCAGGGCAAAGGTGAGCAGGAAGGGTATGGCAAAGGTGAGCAGACCAAAGGTGAGCATGCGGTATTTATGGCGCTTCACCGACTCCAGGTCCATCTCCAGACCGGCAAGAAACATGATGTAGTACAGACCTATCTTGCCAAAGAGTTCAAAGGAACTGTCACGCTCCAGCAGGTTGAAACCAAACTGCCCCACTGCTACACCGGCTATCACCAGTCCCACGATATGCGGTATCCTCAGTTTTCCCATGATGATGGGAGAAATGAGGATGATGAGCAACACCAGGAAGAAGGTGAGCGTGGGGTCGGATATAGGCAGGTAATCACTCATTAGTCTTGTACGTTGATGCGAAACTTAGTGTCGGCATTTTTCTCTTTCCGCTTTATTGCGCAAAAGTACGCATTATTTTTGAGTTATATATCACACTGAAAGCAAAAAGATGATTTCTTGTATACAAAAGGTCATGCATCACCCACCTTTTTGTATCACTTCACGGTTTTCTTCCCTATATCTGTGGCGTAATTGAAAGGAAAATCGTAACTTTGCACGCAGAAATAGAATGAAAACAACGTAAATAGGTATTAAATCAAAGCGAAGATTATGAAAGTAGCGATTGTAGGTGCCAGTGGAGCCGTAGGTCAGGAATTCCTGCGTGTGCTCGACGAGAGACAGTTCCCCATGGATGAGTTGGTGCTCTTCGGTTCACCACGCAGTGCAGGCACTAAGTACAATTTCAGAGGCAAGGATTGTGAAGTGAAACTGCTGCAGCACAATGATGACTTCCGCGATGTGGACATTGCCTTCACATCAGCCGGTGCAGGCACATCACGTGAGTTTGCAGAGACCATCACCCGCTATGGTGCCGTGATGATAGACAATAGCAGTGCCTTCCGTATGGACGATGACGTGCCCTTGGTGGTACCCGAGTGCAATGCCGAGGATGCCCTCAACCGTCCGCGTGGCATAATAGCCAACCCTAATTGCACCACCATCATGATGGTAGTGGTGCTGCAGCCCATTGAGCGTCTATCGCACATCAAGCGCATACACGTGAGTTCATACCAGAGTGCATCGGGAGCCGGTGCCGCTGCCATGGCAGAGTTGCAGGAGCAGTATCGCGAAATAATAGAGGGGCGACCTGTCACGGTGAAGAAATTCCCCTATCAGTTGGCATACAACGTAATACCTCAGATAGATGTGTTCCAGGACAACGGCTACACCAAGGAGGAAATGAAGATGTACAACGAGACCCGCAAGATCATGCACTCC
Organism: uncultured Prevotella sp.; assembly: GCA_946186945.1. Lineage (GTDB taxonomy): Bacteria > Bacteroidota > Bacteroidia > Bacteroidales > Bacteroidaceae > Prevotella. The sequence continues at coordinate 14,235 of CAMHPC010000061.1, read as the reverse complement.
GATGTTCGCTGCTCAGCCATGTGCGTCAGGGTGTCGTCTCTGCGTGCACATAGTGAGAGTGTGTGGATAGAGACCGAGCGCCCGCTTACCGTTGATGAGGTGCATGCCGCCCTGACTGCCGCCCCTGGTGTCACCCTGTGCGATGACCCCTCGCGTCTGGTCTATCCCATGCCCCTCGATACTGCCGGACACGACGATGTGTTCGTAGGACGTGTGCGTAAGGACCTGGCAGATGACAACGGACTCACACTCTGGCTCTCTGGCGACCAGATACGCAAGGGTGCTGCTCTCAATGCCGTGCAGATAGCAGAATACCTGATAGAGAAGGGCGACGTGTGCCGATAAGAGCCCGCCCCTTGTCCGATACACATAGCAAACTATGACGCGCCGCCCATGTACGGGCGTGCAGGAGAGAACTCCACGAGGAGGGTTAGTATCATGAAAACATCCATCACGGAGTTGAAGGTTTACATGGCATTCACCATGGTCATGATGATGGCTCCGGTCATCATCATGGCTCTGCGTGTGTCGGTAGGCGATGAACCGCGCTTCGACTGGTACGAGGTGTTGCAGGTGTGGGTGGCATATATACCGTTTGCCATAGCCCTCGTCTTGCATAATTTCTTCCTTGCTCCGCTCCTGGTGTTCAGGAACAAGCGCACCCTCTATGCAGTATTGTGCGTGGTGTTGATACTGGTCTTCTCGGTCACTATGTTCATCATACGCCCCGACAAACCGTTACCACCCGAGGTGACAGGCAGGGCGCAGCCGGGGCGCTCGCTGGTTATGGGTCAGCAGGATGTGGTGTCTGTGGTGGTGTTCATCCTCTTGATGGGTATGAACGTATCTACCAAACAGTACTTCAGGTCTTTGCACTACAAGAAGAACCTGGATGAACTCAGACGGATGACACTGCAGAGACAGGTGGAGATGCTCAACTATCAGATTAGTCCCCACTTCCTGATGAACACGCTCAACAATATCCACGCACTGGTAGACCTGGACCCAGAGAAAGCCAAGACTACGATACTGGAACTCTCTGAGATAATGCGCTACTTGCTCTATGAAGCCGACCGGGGGCGGGTGTCACTGGAGAGAGACCTGGTACTGCTGCGCAACTACATAGACCTGATGCGGCTGAGGGTGACAGACAAGGTCAAGATAGTCGTCGACCTGCCCGAGCGGGTGCCGCACGTCATCGGACCACCCCTCATCTTCACCACTTTCGTGGAGAACGCTTTCAAACACGGGGTGAGTTATGACTACCCTTCCTTCATACGCATAGCACTGCATGTGGACATGCACAAACTCTGTTTCACCTGCGACAACTCTATCTCGCCAGATAAGAGGGTGAAGAAAACAGCGGGCGGCATGGGACTGAAGAATGTGCGCGAGCGCCTGCAACTAATCTTCCCCGACTGTCATGAACTAATCATTACCAAGAGTGACAATGAGTATCATGTCAGTCTGACCGTTCATTTCATCGACACTAAAAACTAATGAATTATGATAAGATGTTTAGCCATTGACGATGAACCGCTTGCACTCAGACAAGTAGTCACCTATATCGAGCAGACACACTGGCTCTCGCTCGTGGCTCCGTGCCAGAGTGCCAAGGAAGCCATGGAATACCTGGAGAAAGAACCGGTAGATGCCATGTTCGTGGATATCAACATGCCCGATGTGAACGGACTCGACTTCGTGCGCTCGCTCGAACAGCCGCCGCTCGTGGTGCTCACCACTGCTTACCCGGAATATGCGGTAGAGGGCTTCCGTGTGGCAGCAGTAGACTATCTGCTCAAACCCTTCGGACTGAAGGAGTTTCAGGTGGCTGCTGCCAAGGTGAAGAAACAGCACGACATGATGAACTTCTCGCAGGTGTCGAGAGTTGACGAAGACCAGGCCATCTTCCTCAAGACCGAGCATAAGGTGGTGCGAATTGAACTCTCGCAGATACGCTATGTGGAGGCTATGAGCGAATACCTCAAGATATATCTCGATAATCAGCCCAAACCCCTCATTGTGCTTCTGAGCATGAAACGTCTGGAGGACCGCCTACCGAGGTATTTCATGCGCATACATCGCTCGTATATCATCAACCTGAAGAAGATACGTGAGATAAACAAAAACCGCGTGATTATGGGCCCCGATGAATACCTGCCCATAGGCGACCTGTTCCGTGAACGTTTCAACCAGTATATAGAGTCTAAATTCTTAGGAAAATAAATATTTACCGTGCCATGACAGAACCCGACATACAGAAATATCGAGAGGATATCATCCAGGCGATGCTCGACTACCGTGGCTCCGACGGCTTTCCTGTCATCTTGGAGGATGATGCCCGCCAACTGCTACAACAACTCTCTGATGATGAGTTGAGCGACGGCTATCTCTTCAACTCGCCTGCCGACGTGGCAGAGATTTTGCTGGAAGACTGACCCCACGCCATCTCTTCGAAGAGTGTGGCATATTCTTCAAAACAGGTGAGCGAGAACCGTTGCGCCCGCAGCCTGCATGCTTCCTTGTTGTAGTGCTCGGGATGGCCGGTCACCTCTCTCACCGCCCGTACCAGTGCCTGCACGTTGCCCTTCTCTACCGCCATGCCGCTATTGCTGTCTATGGCTTCGGCGGCACCTCCCACCTCGTATGTCACCACGGGAGTGCCGGCAGCCAGGGCTTCCACATGTGTGGTGGGGAAGTTGTCGGCGTATGTGGGGTTCACCAACACGTCGGCTCCTTGATAGAGTGATATGAGGGTGGCGCTGTCGGTCACGGTGGGTAAGTGTATGATGCCCCGGGGCAGGGCGGTGGCATTGTCGAGTTGTCCCACGAGTACTATGGTGTACCGCTCATCCAGCAGGCGGCGCATTTGGATGAAGTCTGACAGACCCTTGTCGTCTGTCAGGTATGATGCCACGCCCAGCACCATTATCCCTGCTTCGGCAATACCCAGTCGCTGCCTTATGTCGGTCCGTGGCTGAGCGAAACGTTCCAAGTCCTGACCGTTGGGTATCACACTCAGTGGCAGACCTTTAAGAGCCGACTCGCTCACCATGCGCCCCATCCACCGTGAGGGGGCTATGATATGCAAGTTCTCGGTAGAGCAGAGTGCGCGCGTGCGCAACTGCCACACACCCCTGGTGCCGTCTCTGAGGGGACTGAAATTGTCGCTGAGACGCGGACAGTTGCCGCAACCCTCGTGCCAGCGTGTGCAAATGTCTCTGCCCTCGGTGCGGCACAGACCGGTGAGCATGCGCAGGTCGTGAAAGGTCCACGCCACGGCAATACCGCTGCGGCTGAGGTAGCGCAGCAGCATGGGCAGATGCACTATGTAATTGCTTATGATATGTATGTGCACCAACTCAGGCTGCCACCGCTTCAGTTTGCGTATCAACAGCCATGTGGAAAAATGCGAGAAACAGTCTTGCCAACCAGTCAACTTAAACAGGAGGAAGTGCACATGGAAATTGATACGTGTGCCCCATAACACCTTGTGTGCCAATGTGCTACCCTTGTTCACACGGTTGCGCGGAGAGAACAGCATCACCTCGTGACCACGGCGCTCAAGTGCTGCGGTCAGGTTGTCGTAGTAGCGGGGAAACCATCCCCTGCTGTCGCAATGTAGTATAGCCACTCTCATCCTCTCTATGCCTGATGTATGCAATGTGTCTGTTTTGTGCGGCAAAGGTACTTCAAGTGTGAGAAATAAGCAAAAAGAAGGGCTATTTTTGTTATGCCGCTCACAAAATGATATATATCAAGAATATGATTTTTTTTATTTGGTGTAGGCTATAAATTTGTGGGTACTGCTATGCCAATGTCGTGATTATTTTGTATCTTTGCATCCCAAATTAACAAAAAAGATTTCCCTTTCAGTCATGACAGATACAAAGAAAATTAAAACAGCGTTGATTTCCGTCTACCACAAGGATGGTCTGGACGAGTTGCTTAAAAAACTTAATGCCGAGGGCGTGAAGTTCCTCAGTACTGGCGGTACACAACAGTTTATCGAGTCGCTGGGCTACGAATGTACTAAGGTAGAGACAGTTACCTCTTATCCCTCTATCCTGGGCGGTAGGGTGAAGACTCTGCATCCCAAAATCTTCGGAGGCATTCTGGGTCGTCGTTCATTGGCATCTGACCAGGCACAGATGGAGCAATATGATATACCTGCCATCGACTTGGTGGTGGTAGACCTCTATCCCTTTGAGGATACCGTGGCAAGTGGTGCCTCAGCAGCCGACATCATCGAGAAGATAGACATAGGTGGCATATCTCTCATCCGTGCAGGTGCGAAAAACTTCAACGATGTGGCTATTGTGCCCAGCAAGGCAGAATACTCTCTGCTGCTCGAATGGATCAATGCACAGGGTGCAGAGACTACGCTTGAACAGCGCAAGACACTCGCTACCAGGGCTTTTGGCGTAAGCTCACATTATGATACCGCCATACATGCATGGTTTGAGAAAGCATAACACTTAGGAAACTATAATATCGACTTAACACACACATGGGATTCTTTTCGTTTATACAAGAGATAGCCATGGACCTGGGTACAGCCAACACTATCATCATCAGCGATGACAAGATAGTGGTGGACGAACCCTCCGTGGTGGCTCTCGACCGCCGCACCGACAAGATGATAGCAGTGGGCGAGAAAGCCAAACTGATGTATGAGAAGACACACGACAATATACGCACCGTACGCCCCCTGCGCGATGGCGTGATAGCAGATTTCAGTGCATGCGAGATGATGATGCGCGGACTGATAAAGATGGTGCATACGGGCAGCCGCCTGTTCTCTCCCTCACTGCGCATGGTGATAGGTGTGCCCTCGGGTTCCACCGAGGTGGAACTGCGTGCCGTGCGCGACAGTGCCGAACATGCCGACGGGCGCGATGTGTACCTGATATTTGAGCCCATGGCTGCAGCCATAGGTATAGGTATCGATGTGGAAGCCCCCGAAGGTAACATGATAGTGGACATAGGTGGAGGTAGCACGGAAATTGCTGTTATCTCGCTCGGTGGTATAGTGTCTAACAACTCCATACGTGTGGCAGGCGACGACCTCACCGCCGACATACAGGAGTATATGAGCCGTCAGCACAATGTGAAGGTGTCGGAGCGTATGGCAGAACGTATCAAGATACACGTGGGCTCGGCACTTACCGACCTGGGCGATGAGGCTCCCGAGGATTATGTGATACACGGTCCCAACCGCATCACTGCCCTGCCTATGGAGGTGGCAGTGTGCTATCAGGAGATTGCCCACTGTCTGGACAAGACTATTGCCAAGATAGAGAATGCAGTGCTCTCCGCACTCGAGAGTACACCACCCGAACTGTATGCCGACATAGTGCACAACGGTATCTACCTCACTGGTGGCGGTGCTCTGCTGCGTGGACTGGACAAACGTCTGCACGACAAGATCAATATCCCCTTCCATATCGCCGAAGACCCGTTGCACAGCGTGGCAAAGGGTGCTGGTGTGGCTCTGAAAAATGTGGACCGTTTCTCGTTCCTTATGAGATAACAGAGGGGGAGGGTAGCGGAACATGCGCAACCTGTTGGAATTTCTCTCCCGTTATCACCACTGTCTCGTCTTCATCTTGCTCGAGGTGGTGAGTCTGGTGTTGTTGTTTCAGTACAACAGTTACCAAGGCTCTGTGTGGTTCTCGTCAGCCAACTACGTGAGTGGAAAACTGCTTGAGGTGGATGCCTGGATGGGGACTGTCTTCAGTCAGGGCACGGAAAACGAACGCCTCACCCTGCGTAATGTGCAACTGGAACAGGAGGTGACGGCACTCAGAGAGCAACTCGCCGACCTCACTGCCCGCGACTCTACGGCACAGAAACGTGGAAACATGCCGCTGCTCAGCCATTTCAATGTGATACAGGCAAAGGTGGTGGGCAACAGCGTGCACCGTATGGACAACCTCATGACTATCGACAAGGGTAGTGCCGATGGTGTGAAGCGCGATATGGGTGTGGCATGCGGCACTGGCGTGGTGGGCATAGTATATATGACCTCGGCGCACTATTCGGTAGTGCTGCCTGTGCTCAACAAACATTCCAATATCAGTTGTGCCATACGCTCACGCGGATACTTCGGATACCTGCACTGGAACGGTGAACGCAGCGACCAGGCATTTGTGGACGATATACCCCGACATGCCAAGTTTGAGGTGGGCGACACCATCGTGACCAGCGGATACAGTGATGTGTTCCCTCCGGGACTGCTCGTGGGACATGTGGTGAAGAGTCATGACTCGCGCGACGGACTCTCATACCGCTTGCAAGTACAACTCTCTACCGACTATGCCAACCTACGCAACGTGGTGGTGATAGACAATAACACCCTGCGCGAGAAAGTAGAACTTATGAAACAGGCACAGGACTCCATTAAACCACAGAAGAACAACTGACGATATGCATCTGGAACCTCTCCGACATATTGCACTATTCGTACTGCTGGTACTCTTGCAGGTGCTGGTGCTCAACCATATACACCTGTTTGGAGTGGCCACCCCACTGCTGTATATCTATTTCATCATGTCCATGCGGCGCGATTATCCCCGTTGGGCACTGCTGGTATGGGCGTTTGCACTGGGGCTGATTACTGATACGTTTCAAAATACCCCGGGTGTGGGTGCTGCTTCGCTCACACTGTTGGCATTCATTCGCCCCAACATCCTGCAACTGTTCATCACACGAGAGATGGCAGAGGACCTCATACCATCATCGGCATCGCTCAGCCGCATCACGTTTTTTTACTACTCCACTATCTTCACCGCCATCTACTGCGTGGCTTTCTTCACGCTCGAGATGTTCAGTTTCTTCAATTTCATTCTGTGGCTGCAACGCACGTTGGGCTCGCTCTTGCTCACTATGGTGCTTGTCATGGCAGCCGACTCTCTCAGACGCAAACGTGACAGGAAGGAGTAGGAGATGAAGGATTTTGAACTCAGCAGGCGGCGTTTTATCATTGCCGGTGTGGCGGTGGCTGTGATAGTGGTGTATGTGATACGCCTCTTCTTCCTTCAGATACTGAGTGACGACTATAAGCGCAATGCCGACAGCAATGCCTTTCTGAAGAAGGTGGAGTTTCCCTCGCGTGGCAATATCAGCGACCGCAATGGTAAACTCCTGGTCTACAATCAGCCTTCATACGATATCATGGTGGTGATGAACGAGGAGAAGGGACGACTGGATACTGCCGAGTTCTGTCGCACACTCAATATCACCGAGGACTATTTCCGCCGCCGCATGCGCGATATCAAGGACAAGACGAAAAACCCCGGATATTCCAAGTATACGCAGCAGTTGTTCATGTCGCAACTCTCCGACCAGGAGTTCAGTGTGTTTCAGGAGAAATCATACCGCTTCCCCGGTTTTTATATACAGAAGCGTAGTATACGCCAGTACGAATACCCGTATGCTGGTTTGCTGTTGGGCGATGTGGCAGAGGTGTCGCCTACGGATATCAAGGAGGACAACTACTATCAGCCAGGCGACTATATTGGCAAGGTGGGAATAGAGCGCAGTTATGAGGAGGACCTGAGGGGTACCAAGGGTGTGCAGATGCTGCTGCGCGATGCCCACGGACGTATACAGGGCAGTTTCCAGAACGGTGAGTTGGATACCCAACCTATCCCCGGCAAGGACCTCACGCTGAGCATAGACATAGAGTTGCAGGCCCTGGGCGAACGACTGATGGAGGGGAAGTTGGGTGCTATCGTAGCCATCGAACCTTCCACGGGCGAAGTGCTCTGCATGGTGTCCTCACCCAGTTACGACCCTCATATCATGATTGGCCGACAGCGGGGCAAGAACCATGCGGCACTGGCACGAGACCCGCTCAAGCCCCTTCTCAACCGTGCCATCATGGGCCAGTACCCACCAGGCTCTACGTTTAAGACCTCGCAGGCTCTCACCTTCCTCAGCGAACATATCATAGACCAGAACACGGCATACCCTTGCTACCACGGTTTCATACATGCGGGTATGAAGGTGGGATGCCATGGCCATGGTTCACCACTGAGCCTGATACCCGCCATAGGCACGTCGTGCAACGGTTTCTTCTGCTGGGGACTGTACCACATGCTCTCCAACAAGAAATACGGCACTCTGACCAATGCCATGAACACATGGCGCGACTATATGGTGAGCATGGGCTTTGGTTATAAATTGGGTATAGACCTGCCTGGCGAGAAGCGTGGCATGATACCCAACGGCGACTTCTATGACCATGCCTTCAAAGGCTCGTGGAATGCCTTGGGAGTGATCAGCATATCTATAGGACAGGGTGAGGTGACGCTCACCCCACTGCAGATAGCCAACCTGGGTGCTACCATAGCCAATCGAGGCTTCTTCTATACGCCGCACGTGGTGAAGCGCATACAGGACCAGCCCATGGATGCCACATACACCACACCACGTTATACCAAGGCCTCGAAAGAGGCATACCAACTGGTGGTGGAGGGTATGCGAAGGGCAGTGACGGGAGGTACATGCCGACGAGCCAACCGCAGCGACTATGCCGTGTGCGGAAAGACGGGTACGGCGCAGAACCGCGGGCGCGACCACAGTGCATTCATGGGCTTCGCGCCTATGGACAATCCGCAGATAGCAGTGGCGGTATATGTAGAGAACGGTGGTTTCGGTGCCACCTACGGTGTGCCTATCGGTGCACTGATTATGGAAAAGTATATCAAGGGTGAACTCTCACCCTCATCGGCAGCGCAGGCTTCCAGTATTCAACATCAACATATCAGTTATGGCAAAACAGACAGATAGAAATCCTTCGGTCATCGCATCGCTCGACTGGTGGACCATAGCCATATATCTGGCTTTGCTCTGCCTGGGGTGGGTGAGTGTGTGTGGTGCCAGTTATGACTTCAGCGACACCGACATCTTCAGTCTCTCCACGCGTTCGGGCATGCAGATAGTATGGATAGGCACCTCGGTGGTGTTGGCACTGGTCATCATGCTGCTCGACGACCGCTATTATGATACCTTCGCCTACTTGGTATATGCGTTGATGATGCTTCTGCTCTTTGTCACCATCTTCAATCCCCACGAGATCAAGGGTTCGCGTTCGTGGCTGGTCATGGGTCCCGTGCGCCTGCAACCGGCTGAGTTTGCTAAGTTTGCCACGGCGCTTGCCATAAGCAAATACATGAGTACGTATGGTTTCTCCATGCAGAAGGGTAAGCAGTTTCTCACTGCCATAGGCATAGTGGTGCTGCCCATGTTGCTCATCGTGGGACAGCGTGAGACGGGTTCGGCACTGGTATACCTGGCTTTCTTCCTCATGTTCTACCGTGAGGGCATGCCAGGCAGCATACTCTTCACGGGTGTGGCACTGGTAGTGTATTTTGTGCTTGGCATAAGGTACGAGCAGACCATGCTGTTTTACACTCCCACCTCGGTGGGTAAGTTTGTGGTGCTATTATTGGTACAGGTATTTTCTGCCGGTATGGTATACACATACTGCGACGACCGTCAGAAGGCCATGCGCATACTGGCTTATTGCCTGGGCATCACCATCGGTTTCCTGCTCTTTGCCATCTACGTCATACCTTTCGACATAGTGTGGGTGCAACTCGTCATCTGTGCTGCGCTTATAGGTTATCTCATATATCAGGGTATGAGCACGCGTGTGCGCAATTTCACTTACATTGCCTTGTTTGCCGTGGGCAGCATCACCTTCTTCTATTCTGCATCGTATATGCTCAATAGTGTCATGGAACCTCATCAGCGCACGCGCATCAATGTGCTGCTGGGTCTGGATGATGACCTGAACGGTGCCGGATACAATGTGCACCAGAGTGAGATAGCCATCGGCTCGGGTGGACTGTGGGGTAAGGGCTTCCTCAATGGCACACAGACGAAGTTGAAGTTCGTGCCTGAACAGGATACTGACTTCATCTTCTGCACGGTGGGTGAGGAACAGGGTTTCTTTGGTTCTGTGGGGGTGTTGCTACTCTTCCTGGCACTCATCCTGCGCCTCATCTATCTGGCTGAGCGACAACCGTTTAAGTTTGGAAGGGTATACGGATACTGTGTGCTCAGTATCTTCTTGTTTCATGTGTTCATAAATATAGGGATGGTGTTGGGTCTGACGCCAGTTATTGGCATACCGTTGCCCTTCTTCAGTTACGGTGGTTCGTCGTTGTGGGGTTTCACCATATTGCTGTTCATCTTCCTGCGTATTGATGCGGGGCGCAATCTGGTGCGTACATAGTGGTCAGTCCTTATGTACCAGTCGGTAGCCTATGTCGCTCACTCCTTGCAGCAGCCGGCGTCGCATGTGGTGTCGGATGCACACTACTATAGAGTCGCCTTTATGCAATTGCATAAAGCGGAAGGGCTGCTCTTGTTGCAGCAGGGTAAGGCCACGTCCTTGTTGCTGACCTTGTTCATCGCTTATATCCATGCGTAGTGTGTCGGTGACAGTCTTGTTGGCAGGCAGGATGGTCTGACTCACTATCAGGTACAGGCGTGTGAAGGGATAGTCGCGGGTGGTGCGCAGGTCTATCTCGCTCATGTAACTGCCGTCGGCATCTGCGTGTGGTATGTGGTATAGCAGCACGCTGTCACGCTCCCATCCGTCCACATCTACATGTTGATACTCCACATGGTGTGTATCAGGAAAGCAGGCTGTCAGCAATGCTGCCGACAGCCCTACTATTATGCGATACAGATAATGTCTGGTATGTGTGATATGCATGGATGTTGCTCTGTCTATCCTTCCTTCTGTTGTCTGCGTTGGCGACGTTGCCTGTTGTTGCCCTCGCGTTGTGGCTTTTGTTCTCTGTTATCATTCTTGGGTGCCTGTTCCGTCTGTGGCTTTTTCTCATGTGGTTCGGGCTGCACCTTCTGTTCGCGGTTTTCAGTGTCAGGTCGTCGTTCGTTGTTCTTCTTTTTCTTCTTCTTGCGTTTCGTCTTGTCGAAGCGTGTGATGCTCTCGCTCTCCAGCAGGTCGGCAGAACTGTGTTCCACCTGCTGAGCAGTCTCCTCATCCATGAGTGTGAGCGGTTTTTCCCCACGTTTGTTCATTGCTATTATCTGCAGTGCCCTTTCGCCGCTGATGGTTTCCAGGTTGGCTGCCATTCGTTTGTCGGTGGAGTAGGTCACCAGGTTGGCGAGGATATCTGATTTAAACTGGTAGTAGTCGGCATCTTGTGTCTGTAGCACAGCGTCTCTGGGTGGCATGCTTCGTGCTGCCTCTATGTAGTTGTCCACTTCGTAGTTCAGACAGCATTTCAGTTTGGCGCACATGCCTGCCAGTTTCTGGGGGTTGAGTGATATGTCCTGGTGTCGGGCTGCGTTGGTACTCACGCTCACGAAGTTTTTCATCCATGTGGCGCAGCACAGTTCACGTCCGCAGGGTCCGGTGCCGCCTATGCGTCCTGCCTCCTGTCGTGCTCCTATCTGTTTCATCTCTATGCGCACGTGGAAGGTCTCTGCCAGCACCTTGATGAGTTGGCGGAAGTCTACGCGTTCGTCGGCTATGTAGTAGAAGATGGCTTTGTTGCCGTCGCCCTGATATTCCACATCGCCTATCTTCATCTGCAGGCCCAGGTCCTTGGCTATCTGGCGACTCTGTATCATGGTGCCGTGCTCCCTGCTTTTTGCCTCGTTGTATTTGTCTATGTCCACGGGCTTGGCTATGCGGTAGATGCGGCGTATCTCCTCGGCAGACTTTAGGTTAGCCTTCTTTATCTGGAGTTTCACCAGTTGTCCTGTGAGTGTCACCACACCGATGTCGTGACCGGGGTTGGCCTCCACAGCCACCACGTCACCCTTCTTCAGGTCCAGGTGGTTCACGTTGTGGTAATAGCCTTTGCGGGTGTTTTTAAACTGTACTTCCACCAAGTCGGTGCTCTCCACGTTGCCAGGCACGTCGGCGAGGTAGTCGTATGTATTGAGTTGCATATTCTGGCGTCCGCAACCACGGCAACAGAGTCCGCGGTCGCAGCCTGTCACCATCTCGAATTTCATATTCTTGTAGTCCACGTCGGTCTAAGGTTTAAATATATATGATACCGTCTCACATCTTTATGCTTATGATGATGCTCAGTGAGAGGTCGAAGAATACTATCTTGGGATTAGCGTTCTGGCCGATGTCGCGTATGGCGGTCTGTATCTTGTCGGTCATCTGCAGTATATTGCCCTCATGTATGAAACGTGCAAATCTGGTGGCGAACTGTTCCTCCTTCTCCGTCATGTAGCACAGTTGTGGATTGCGGAAGTTGTACATGAAGTTCTCTCTGAGCAGGTGGAGGAAGTAGGCGAGCATGCGCCGCTGTTTCTCTCTGCCCAGGCTGCTCACCTGGTCGCTCCATTGTCGGAGTGCTTTCACATCGCGCTGGTATGCCTGCCGCATGAGTGTGATGAAGAGGTCGAGAAATTCCCCATTCTCGCTCTCTGCATCCAGCATTTCCAGTGCCTTGTGCCAGTTGCCTGCTGCCACGCGTGCTATGCGCTGTGCTGTCTCGGGTGCTATGCCTCGTTGCTGTGTGAGGGCTTCTTCTATGTCATCGTGTGTGAGTCGTGGCACGCTGATACGTTGTGTGCGACTCACTATGGTGTCTATCAGTCGCTCAGGGTGTTCGCTCACCAGTAGGAACACAGTCTGTGCCGGTGGCTCCTCCAGCAGTTTCAGCAGTTTGTTAGCGGCGGCATCGTTCATGCGTTCGGGCAGCCACATCACCACCACCTTATACCCCCCCTGCGAGGACATGAGAGAGAGTTTCCTGCTTAGTGCATCGCTCTCTGCCACGGTGATGATTGACTGTTGGTTTTCTATCTCTATCTCGCTGAGCCATTCGTTGAGGGTGAAGTAGGTGCCGCGACTGAGCAACTGTTGCCATTTCTTTATGAAGTCGTCGCTCACAGGTTTGTAATCGCTGCTGGTGCCCTTCGGCTTGTATGTGGGAAACGAGAAGTGAAGGTCGGGATGCTGCCATGTGCGCAGCATCCTGCACTGTGGGCACTCACCGCAGGGACGGCTGTGCACATCGGCTGACTGACATAGCAGAGCCTCAGCCACATGTAGTGCCACTGCCAGCAGTCCGCTGCCCTCGGGTCCGGTGAAGAGCAAGGCATGGGGCATACGACCGCTCTGCACCAACTCGTCGAGTTGTTGCAGCAGTGCCTTCTGTCCTATCACGGTATGTGTGAGTTGTGCCATGCTCGTTGGGGTAGGGGGTTATAGTAGTCGTTGCACCACTTCGTACACGGAGTCGACGGCAGAGGTGGTATAGAAGTGTATGTTCTGTATGCCGTGTGCGTAGAGGTCTCTGCACTGACGGGTGGCCCATTCTATGCCCAGTCGGGCGGCGTCGTCATCACTCTTGCACTCCATCATGGCGGCGGCGAGGGCTTGTGGCAGGTCGCAGTGGAAGGTGCGTGGTATGACGGTGAGTTGACTGAGTTTTGACAGCGGTTTGATACCGGGTATGATGGGTATGGTGATGCCCATGTCGTGTGCCTTTTCCACGAAGGCATAGTATTTCTTGTTGTCGAAGAACATCTGTGTTACGGCATATTGTGCTCCAAGGTCCTGTTTCTGTTTCAGAAAGATCATGTCCTGTTCCAGGTTGGGTGCCTCTTCGTGTTTCTCGGGGTAGCATGCCACACCGAAGGTGAAAGGCTTGCCGGGGTTCTTCATGCGTGTGCCGTCGGCGAAGATGCCGCTGTTGAACTGCTGCACCTGACGTATGAGGTCGGTGGTATGGCTGTGGCCGCCCGTTGTGGCGGTGAAGCGGCTGTCGTCTTTTGCCTTGTCGCCGCGCAGCAGCAGCAGGTGTTCTATGCCGAGAAACTGCAGGTCGAGAAGTTCGTATTCTGTCTGCTCGATGGTGGTGCCGCTACATATCACGTGTGGTATCACCGGTATGCCGAATTTCTGTTGTATGGCAGCAGCGATGGCTATGGTGCCTGGGCGTCTGCGCACACGGTGACGCTCCAGCAGTCCACCCGCCTTTTCGGTATATACATATTCGCTGTGGTGGGTGGTGATGTTGATATACAGTGGGTCCAGTTCTTTCAGCATGGCGACGGTGCGAAACAGGTTGTCTGTGCCCGTGCCCTTCAGTGGGGGCAGCACCTCGAACGAGAAATGACGCCCCGACAGTTGTTGTTCAAATAGTGCATTTAAATTCATTGGTGCAAAGGTACGATTAAGCGAGAGGAATACAAAATGAAAAACGAAGTTTTTCATTTTCT
>CAMHPC010000060.1 GCA_946186945.1 uncultured Prevotella sp. | reverse complement strand
CTCGGAGAAGAACCTTGCATGTCCGCTCGACGTGGGCTTCAAGGGCAACCCCAATATGGGTGCCGTGGTGCTCAACGACCCCGTCAACACACAGTCGCTCGTACGCCTGCTCAACAACTTCCAGACAGGCGACCGCATATTCATCATCTCCAGCATCTTCGGTGGCACAGGAGCCGCCGGCTTCCCACTGCTGCAGAAGACCTTCCGCGAGGCAGAGGCACTCGACATACCGTCGGCGGCAGCCATAGCATCGGCACCCATCGGAGCAGTCACCGTGCTGCCATACTTCGGACTGAAGGACGACCGCGAGAGTGTGATCAAGATGGAGACCTTCATGTCGAAGACCAAGGCTGCCCTGAAGTACTACATAGGCAACCTGGATGTCGACGCCCTCTACTATGCCTGCGATGATATAAAGAACCGCTACAACAATGTGGAGGGAGCCACCGAACAGCGCAACCTGGCACACTTCGTGGAGATGGCAGCCGCACTCGGCATAGTGGACTTCGCACGCAGTCAGGTGACTCACGACCGTCACCACCCACACACCTCGTTCCGCGAGTTTGGTGGACCTCAACCCCCTCACACTGGCACAACTCGGCACATCCACCTTCAGCATCATGGGCAGAGAGATGATCAGTTTCTACATCTTCTCGCGCTTCATGCTCGAACACTTCTCCGACACCCAAGACTACCCCTGGGCAAAGACCGCACAGATGAAGGGCTCGTCGTTTACCGATGCTTTCTATTCCGACATAATGCAGATGGCAGAGGCATACCGTTCTGGCTGGCTCAAGGAACTCTCCGACAACCAACGCCTCTATTCCAACGAGGATGATGTGTTCGACACCATCAACGGCTTCACCCCACGCAAGACCTCGCGACTGGAGAAACTCTTCGGCAAGAACCTGCAGGGCTTCCCCGCCATAGACACCGAGGTGCAAAACGTGTCGATGAAGAAAATACGCGGTCTGGATGCCTACAACTTCTTCATCACCATACACGAGGAGGCAATCGACCACGTGATAAAAAATAAGTTTAATATCTAATCCCCCACACTCGCTATGGCACACGTTTTCAGATTTCATAAGGGTACCGACACCATCGACGGATGGCAGGAGACAGCGCAGGTGGGCGACAAGGACATAGAGGCTATCGATGACCCCAACGGTGCGCGTGCCTCGCTGCCCATCACCTCCATACCCACACCCTTCGCGGGTTTCGAACTCACCAAGACAGCCTTCGCCTACTGCGCCCAACAGGGCGAGCAGCGCGGCAGCACCATATACCATAAACTCGTGTCGCAAGCCCTCGATGTGCTCGAGGTGTTCTTCGGCTACCACACCCGCTACGAACGGCTGTTCCAACTGGTGGTGTGGGACCGCCAGCGCCACACCCAGGCACTCGCCACCGACGGCAGCAGCGAACATGCATCGCTCGCCGCCACCCTCAACCTCTTCCTCTCGCAGGATGCACAGTCGTTTCATTTCGACCAGTTGCAGCATGTATATATGCTCAACTACATCGGTCCCTCTGCCGTGGCGCATATCAATGTGGTGGGCTGCACGTCGCCCACCTCGCTCACCATGGCATCGCCCAACGACCTCTCGTATGTGCGCGGCGTGTGGCTGGGCAATTACCACGAGGCATTCCAGGCGGATGCCGACGGCACCTACCGCTCGCTCATCGACCGCTCTGCCCCCTTCCGCCAGTTTGTCTACCTGCTCTCACGTCAGCCCGAGGTCAATGCCATGTACGGCGAGTGGTTCGCCTACGTAGACGCCTGTTTCAAGGCCGATGGCGACACCACGCTCAAAAACATGCTCAATGCCATGCCACCCTCGGCATACCATACCGTGTATCAGCCGCTCACCATAGGCAACAGCCAGTTGCTGCTGCCCGGCGGCACACCCCTCTGTTGCGAGCGTGCCCTCACCATAGCACAGGAGAGCGACTTCCGCATACTCACCGCCACACCCATGGAGCGTGTGCCCCTGGCACTGCCCTCGGCACCCTATTTCCAGTCCTCCATGCGCTATACCGCGGCACCATGGACACCACAGATACAGGCGCCCCTGAGCGACGACCGTCCACTGGGCGAGCGCACGCTGCCCTTCGACGGTGCCCTCTACCCCTATATCACTGCTGACGATGTGTTTCAGCCCTCCCTCATCCGTCTGCCCTATACCGTAAATGCCGATGCCATGGTGGCACCATTGTACAGCGACGGACGAGCCGATGCCGACCACTGCCAGTACCTGTTGCCGCTGCGCCCTCTGGTGATGCAGTATCTCAGTGCCGATACCCTGGCAGGCACCACCACCGACACCCATGAACCCGTGTTCGCCCTCTACCGTCAGCCCGACGGCACCATACGCGCCATACTGCGCGTGCCAGTGCAGCAGGGCAGGTATATCACCATGCAGCGCGACTATTCTCCCGTGTCCACCCAGGCGGCTGCCGACCTCTGGCCTATCGTAGAGGTACGCATAGACCTCTTCCTCTTCCCCTCATACCATATCCTCGATGCGCAGGTGGCAACACCACAGCGCATATATCTGGTAGACGAGGACACCGTGGCGCACCACATGCAGTATGAGTATGAGGTGAGGGCATGGCGACAGGGCGATACCCAACCGCTGCCCATGACCGTGGTGGACCGTGCCGACAAGCACCAGCAGTTTCTCACCACCCGCTATTTCTGTCTCGACAGCCAGTACGACTACCTCACCGTCACCAACGGCAGTGACCAGGCACTCCTCATACCCCGCTTCCGCCAGTTGCGCCAGGGACAGCGGTCATATCATTTCGCCATCGACTTCGGCACCACCAACACACATATCGAGTATAAGGACGAGGCGGAGAACATCACTCGGCCACTCACCATCGAGCACGACGAGCAGGTGGTGCTCACCCTCAACGCCCAGAATGCACAGACGATAGCGCAGTTGGACGCCGAGGGCCTGGAGACCTTCTTCGGCGGTTCCGCCCAGGCGTTCATGCAGGAGTTTATGCCTGTCACCATCGGCAGCAACCATACCGCCCGCTTCCCCATGCGCACCAACCTGTGCATGCGCAGCGGACACACGGTGCAGCAGCGTGAACCTCTCGCCCTGGCAGACTACAACGTGGGTTTCCACTACGAGCGCGAGGACACCTTCGACTACAACGAAACCGTCACCGACCTGAAGTGGCAGAACACCCGTGAGAACAACCTTCTCGTCGAGGCTTATTTCGAGCAGTTGCTCATGCTCATCCGCAGCAAGGTGCTCATGGGTGGAGGCATGCTGCAGCGCACAGCCATCACCTGGTTCTATCCCGTGTGCATGCAGCCCTACCAGGTGGCATCGCTCGAGAGCACGTGGCAGCGTCTCGCCCGTCGCCTGCTCGCTCCGCAGGGTGTGCGCATGCAGAGGGTGGCAGAGTCGTTGGCACCTTACTACTACTACACACAGAGTGAGGATGTGGATGCCGAGACACGTCCCGTGGTGTCTATGGATATCGGTGGCGGCACCACCGACTTCGTGGTGTACCACCGCGACAATACGGCGGTGCTCATCTCCTCCGTGCGCTTTGCAGGCAACAGCATCTACGGCGACTTCCTCGGACGTGCCACCGAGTACAACGGTTTCATACGTGCCTTCGCACCCCTCTTCGACCAGCGTCTGCGCGATATCAGTGGTGTGAGCGATGTGTACGAGAAGTCGAAACGCTCGGGTGCCGAGTTTGTGTCGTTCCTCTATTCGCTCGACAGCAACCCGCGCATGCAGGGCAGCGGCATATCCTTCTCCGATGAGTTGCGCGACAATGCCTCTTTCCGCATGGTGCTACTCCTCTTCTATGCCGCCGAGGTATACTACGCCGCCCATCTGTTGGCGATGAAGCAGTTGCCCACTCCCGCCTATGTCACTGTCAGCGGCACGGCATCGAAGGTGCTGCCACTCATAGGCAGTGTCGATGCCTTGCAGCAGATGGCACGCCATATCTTCAACGATGTGCTGGGTGACGACCACCGCGTGGAACTGAAGTGGGTGGACAACCCCAAGGAGATAACCTGCAAGGGTGGACTGAACATGCGCGACCGCTATGTGGTGACCGATGTGGAGCAGATCACCCGCTTCCGCACGGGTTCACCGCTGCTCGATGCTCTCACCACCCCCCACTACAGCGATATCGACGACCGTGTGCGCCGCGAGGTGATGCAGAGTTACCAGCGTTTCATCGACTATTTCTTCTCGCTCAACGAGCGCTTCAACTACGCCAAGTACTTCGGTGTGGCAGGCGAGCGTGAGTATGAGCACATGCAGCAGATACTCACCGACAAGGCGGAGCAGGATTTCAACAAGACCATAGCGGCACGACGCGAAGACCAGGAGGGTGAGGTGAACCCCGAGATCAGCGACTCGCTGTTCTTCATCCCCCTCACCGGTGCCCTCAGCCGTCTGGCACTCTACATAGCATCACGCAACTAAACACCCATCTCCATGCAGACAGTCATCTCTCTCTTCCTCTTCGTGGCAGCCATAGCCTATGTGGAATGGCGACTGGCAGCCGTGCGCCGTCGTCAGGACGAGGCAGACAAGGAGGCCACCGAACATTTCGTCACCCGTCAGGAGTGGACGAAGCACAACGAGGCACAGCAGACCCAGCAGCAGTTGGACGCCTCGCAGCAGTCCGACCGTATAGCCAGCATCGAACAGCGTGTGTTCTTCTCTTCTCCGCAGTCGGCTGTGGCTCTTGAGCCTGTGACGTCGGAGGGTCCTCAGGTGTTCTATTTCCGATGGCCCGACGACGATGGCTCCTTCGCCGACAGTCAGCGTCAGCCACACCAGACGGAGGACACGTATTATGAGTTTCGTATGGTGGGTGATGACGAGGCGGAATACCGTTTCGTCACGCTCAACAATACCCAACTCTCCAAGGCTAACAATGCTTCGAAGAAGTACATAGAGCGTGCGTGTGTGTTCACCTCAGCCCGCTCACTGGTCTACACCTGCACCCCAGGTCGCGCCACCCTGCACCGCGGCCGTTGGGTCATCACCCAGAAAGCCCGCATCGACTACCAATAAAAATGTATCATAACCACTTAATAAACAAATGAATAATCAAATACCTCCGCAGCAGCCACAGATGGTACCGCCTCCCCAGCAGCCTCAGATGGCACCGCCGCCGCAGCCTCCTAAGCGTGGTCGCGGGTGGCTGATAGCTCTCATCATCGCCGGCGTGCTTCTCGTGGGTGGCGGTGTGGCACTAGCCATCATCCTGCTCAACAAAGACAACGGCAATACCCCCACATCGGTTGCCACCACCGACAGCACCGCCGTCGCCACCACCACCGACCTGGTGATCGACGAGGACAGCACATCCACGGGCAACGGCACCGAAGGCGATGAAGTAGACTTCAACGACGAGGGCGACAGTGGGGTAGGCGAAAGTGGCTACAACACCGAAGGAATGGACGAAGAGATAGCAGACGTGAAGAAACGGCTCGACCGCTTCCAGTATGCCACATACACCAACTCGCGCTTCGGCTTCAATGCCAATATACCCGATTTCATGGCACCGGGACCGGAGTCGGAAAACGGCGACGGTTGCGCCTTCTTCTACCATAAACTCGAACTGCGCGTCTATGCCTCGCACAATGCTCTCGACACCGATGTGCAGTCGGAACCAGCACGCCGCGACCCCAATGCCTATGAGCGCATGCGCGGCAACGACTACTTCGCTCAGTCGGGCACCACCTCCGAAGGACTGAAATATCGTGAGAAAGCCATCCTCCGCGGCGATGTGTGGTACACCATGCGCATGGAGTATCCCGAAGCCTACACCCCCGCCGTAGCCAACCTCAAACAAATCATCAACGGTTGGGAACCATTCTAAAGGTCGCTACGCTCAAAATTATAAAAAAATTGAATCAGAAATGGATTTAATACAAAAGGACTTCAAAAGTTATGTATTTTTCCATGAAATCAAGGGAGATGCTATGCGAGTACATCGCAAGTTTCACAGTGGGTTACTTGAATCTGCTTACGTAAACAACTCTTTAATTACATGCATCTTACACATACAGAATTTGGTATGTTAATAAATTTTGGAGGTGATAGTCTTTTTTCAGAATGGTACCGTCGAAACCCTTTTACGGGTGAAATAGAAAAGATATAATTTTATAATTTTTTTGAAACAATTTTTTTATAATTTTGAGGACTTTAGTCCGACCTGCTTATTAGTATTTGAAAATTTTGAGCGCAGCGACAAGAAATAATAAAAAAAAATGTATATTTGCAGCGGTAATCATTAACCACACAAAAGATATGAACATCAAGAAGAAACTCATTGGCGCAGCCGTGACCATGGTTAGTGCACTCGGGTTCGTATCCTGCGGCTCTTCGGCAAACGTGGCAAAATACGAAGTGGTCAACGAAGACGGAACAGTAGTCTCCGTGACCAAAGAGGAGTACGACAAAATCATGCGCAAACGCGAGGCAGAAGAGCAGTTCAGGAGAGCTAAGGAGCGGCGCGAACGCTACGAGCAATGGAAGAAAGAGCACGGAGACCAGCCCCCACCACTCGTTTACGGACCGCCACCAACATTCTGAGCGATGCTCTCGCTACGCCAGAAGATAGCACTGGAACTGGAACGCCATGTGCAAGACGACCTGATACAGAAGCACCCGCTGAGGCAACTGTTCTGGCAGTGCACGCTGCGCTGCAACGTGCACTGCCGGCATTGTGGCAGCGACTGCCGCAGTGATGTCACCCAACCCGATATGCCGCGCGAGGACTTCCTGCGCGTGCTCGACAATATCGCCGAACATACCGACCCCCACAGCGTGTTTGTTATCATCAGCGGCGGCGAACCCCTGGTGCGTGACGACCTGGAGATCTGCGGTGCCGAGATTAAGCGACGGGGCTTCCCCTGGGGCATGGTGACCAACGCCCTGGCACTGACCAAGGAACGACTGGAGGCACTCACCGACAATGGAATGCGCTCACTCACCGTGAGCATCGACGGCATGCAACAAAACCACAACTGGCTGCGCGGACATAAGGGCAGTTTCGACCGCTGTGCCGCCGCCCTCGACCTGTTGGCGGCGCAGGATAGGGTGAAATACGATGTGGTGACCTGCGTGAACCAGCGCAACTACGGCGAACTGCCTCAGATGAAGCAGTTTCTTATAGATAAGCATGTGCCCGGTTGGCGACTCTTCACCATCTTCCCCGTGGGACGGGCAGCACACAACCCCGAACTCCTCATCTCTTCCGAGCAGATGCGTGGCATGATGCGCTTCATACGCGACAACCGCCGCGAGGGGCTGCTGCCCACCAGTTATGCCTGCGAGGGCTTTCTGGGCGAGTGGGAGGGAAAGGTGCGCGACTATCTCTATTTCTGTCAGGCAGGTGTGATGGTTGCCTCGGTTCTCATCGATGGCAGTATATCCGCCTGTGGCAGCATACGTGCCGACTACCACCAGGGCAATATCTACCGCGATGATTTCTGGCAGGTGTGGCAAGAGCGTTTCCAGCCCTACCGCAACCGTGAGTGGATGCGCAAGGACGAGTGCGCCTCCTGCTCTTATTTCAAATACTGTCGTGGCAACGGCATGCACCTGCGCGATGCCAACGGCAAACTCCTCCTCTGCAACTACCGCAAACTAAAGGGCAAGTAGCCCACTCATTTTGCTCCTTGCCCCTTCGGGGTGTACAGAGGTTTCGCCTCACTCCCTCGCTGCTGTACACTCCCTCGCTGCTGTACGCAATTTCATCTTAACAACTGTAAAAAATCTTTTTTTTATCGTAAATGTGAAGGGCGACATGTCTGTGTTGTGATATTTTGCCCTTAACTTTGTCGGCAGAATGAGATGGAAGGTAATGGCGATACTGACGATGACCGCCGTGCTGATGCAAGCCCAGACGGTGAACGATACTGTGGCGCACCGACCCACTTACGTGGTGTGCGACATAGAGACCGGGGTGCCGCTGCGCGAGGTGAAGGTGCACCTCAACACCGGCAGGACATGCGTGACCAACTACCGAGGACAGTGGCAGACGGACTCTACCTTCGAGAGCGCCACCGTGTCGCACCCACGATACCTGAGTAGGGTGGTGCAGCGAACCGAACTGCAGGACACACTCTATCTTCTGCCTAAAGGCAACACCCTGGGAGACGTGACGGTGTGGGGCGTGGACCGCCGCGGCATCAAGAGCATGGTGAAACGCAGCACCAGCGACCAGGCAGCGTACGCACCGTCGGGTGGACTGGTATCGTTCAACTTCTTCGACCTCTTCCGAAAGAAACCGCTAAACAGCAAAGCGAGGAAGAAGAACCAAGAACTGCTGAAGGACTGGGACCGTGTATATGCCGACCCACTCGCACCCGTACCGCAACAGCAGAGCAAGTCGCCATCCGTAGCCAAAGTGCCGGGGCAGACCTTCATCAGCGTGTCGGGCGGTGTGGCACAGAATTATTGAAATACGTCAAGATATGCGAAAACTACGTACTATAGAGATGCAGAGACTCTCGGTAGAGGAGTTTCATAAGGCAGAGAAACTGCCCCTCACGGTCGTGCTCGACAATGTGCGGTCGTTGTACAATGTGGGTGCCGTATTCCGTACCTCCGATGCCTTCCGTGTGGAGCGCGTCTGCCTCTGCGGTATTACCGCCTGTCCGCCGCATCCCGAGATACACAAGACAGCACTGGGAGGTGAGGATGCTGTGCTGTGGCAGCACTATCCCTCCACCTTGGAGGCGGTGAGGGCTCTGCGAGCCGAGGGTGTGGTGGTGTACAGCGTGGAACAAGTGGAGGGCTCCACCATGTTGCAGACGCTCAGCGTGGACCGCGACCGCCGCTATGCCGTGGTGTTCGGCAATGAGGTGCATGGCGTGGCGCAGGAGGTGGTGGACGAGAGCGACGGGTGCCTGGAGATACCGCAGTTGGGTACCAAGCACTCGCTCAACGTAGCCAATACGGTGAGTATCGTAGTATGGGAGTTTGCCAAACAACTGATACTCTGACAACGACACCTTTTCCTATATGCCGAAGTATACCATCAGACCACCGAGGATGATGTATATTATGGCATAAGGGATAGCCTTTAGCATTATCTCACCATCGCGGCCCTGCATGTCGCACGAGGCAGTGGCTATGGCAATACTCTGCGGCGAAATCATCTTGCCGCCCGTGGCACCCGTGGTGTTGGCTGCCACCAGCCAGTTGCTCTCCGAACCGTTCACACCGAAGAAGGTGCCGTCGCCCGTCATGCCCAACTGTCCTGCCACGTTAGCCTGCAACTTGGCGAAGAGGATGTTGGACGAGGTGTCGCTGCCTGTGACGAAGGTACCTATGGCACCCACCAGCGGGGCGAAGATGGGATAGAGCGGACCCGTGAGCGCCACCAGTCCGGCGGCTATGGCACTGATCATGCCGCAGTAGTTCATCACCGACGCCAGGGAGATGAGCGAGATGATGGTGATCACCGTCTTGCGCAGGTTGACCACCGTGCGGGCCAATACACGCATCAGACCACCCAGACTCAGACCCTGTATCATGCCGCCGATGGTGGCACCGAGGAAGAGCATCAGTCCGGCGTTGGATATCCACCCGAAGCGGAAGGTGCTCTCTATGACCGGCAGTTCTACCGCCGACACTAGGTGGCTCTTGAGGAACTGGTTCACCGGCGGACAGAGGGCGCCGCTCACCAGGATAAAGATCAGGATGAAGAGGTAGACGCTCCACGCACGGAAGGTCTCGCCCATGCCGTAGCGCGTGCCCCCCTGCCGCTCCTTCTTCTTGCCGAAGAGTTTCTCGTAGACGACTATAGCCACTATGGCAGCCACCGAACCGATGATGGCAGGCGTCTCGGCACCCAGGTAGCGGGCGCACACGTACTGAACAGCCACGGAGATGACGCCCACCCACAGTGCCAGCAGTATATTCTTCACCCATGCACGGCGGTCGGTAATCATCAGTATGATGAAGGGAAGGAGGATGAACAGCGGAGAGAGTTGGATGACGGCAAACGCCGAGGTCTCGCAGATGGCGTCGGCACTGGCAGCACCACCGGGAGCCACTTCGTTGCACAGAGTGGTCACCGGCACACCCACGGCACCGAAGCCCGTAGCCACGGTGTTGCCTATGAGTGCCACCAAGGCTGAGAAGAGGGGTTTGAAACCTAAGCCTATGAGTATGGCGGCAGGGATAGCCACAGCAGTGCCGAAGCCCGCCATGCCCTCGAGCAGTCCGCCGAAGCCCCAAACGAGCATGAGCACCAGCACACCCTTATCATCGGTAAACGAGGTGAACTGGCTCTTTATCACCTCTATCTGCTTGCTCTCTACCAGTATGTTGTAACTGTATATGGCCATGAGGATGATGATGAGGATGGGAAATACAGCCTTGAGCACACCCTCCACCACACTCCACCACACCAGAGAACCGGTGCCCGCCTGGGCGAGGCGGTCGGGTATCATGTCCATGCCGGGGGCTACGAAAAGAGCCAGAAGTACTGTTACTATCAGAGTGATGAGTGCACTCTTGTGGCCTGCCATCTTAAATCCTAACATGAGGACGAAGAGCAGTACGATGGGGATGATGGAAATAAGTGCTGACATAAGTATTAGATTGGAACGAAGCAAAAATACGAAAAAATATCCAAACCACCACACGATTATGAAATATTTTCTTAATTTTGCGGCATGAAGTAGTTTTGGATTGTGCCTATGACTAAAGAACAAGACAGTGAACTGCTATGGCAGAGGCACCGGCAGCACCTGCTCAACAAGGATGCTGAATATCGTGAGGCGGTGGATCACTACAAGATGAAGACGGGAGCCGACTGGCTGCTCTTCGCCATACCGGTAGTGGCGGGTATAGTGAGCATGAGTTACATACCCATAGAGCGGGAGTTGCTGCGCTGGCTGGCATCGATAGGCATCACCGTGGTGGTGTTTGTGATATGCGTGTTTGTGAAGAGCCTCACTATCCCCGGGCGTCCGCTCTCCGAGATAGAGGCTGACGTGAAGCGCCGCTATATAGAATCGTTGAAACATAAACCTACTGAAAAACAATGACCATTATGAAAAAAATGATGCTTATGCTGGTGGCTATGATGTGCATGCTCACAGCCGCCGCACAGGATTTCGACCTGACAGTGAACATAGAGGCGGGCGGTCTGGCCCGCGCATTGGGCGCACAGCGCTATACCGTGAACAAACTGAAGGTGGTGGGCAAGATTAACGGCGACGACATTGCCACACTGCGCTCGATGATGACAGGGCAGGGCAATCTGGAAGTGCTCTCACTCGCTGATGCGATGATCGTGAACGGCGGAGGCAGTTACATGGGCGGCCGCACGCAGACACTCTACACCCACCGCAACGACATCGGAGCACGTATGTTCTCGGGATGCACCTCGCTGCGCGTCATCGTGCTGCCCAACAAGGCACGCAAGATATCGTACGACGCCTTCAGCAACTGTCCCAACCTGCAGGCGTTTATCATCAAGGAGAGCGACCACTTCTGTTCGGTAGACGGCATACTCTTCTCCAAGGACGTGAAAAACCTCATCCGCTGTCCGGAGGGTATACCCGTGGACGAGGTGGAAGTGCTGGAGGGCACGGAGCAGATATACACCGGTGCGTTCAACAATATCCGCTCGCTGCGCAAGGTGGTGCTGCCATCCACATGCAAGGGCGTGAGCAACATGTCGTTTACCGGTTGCCCGCTCAACCTCATCGTGATGAATGGCGAGAAAGCACCTGCCATGGAGCATGCCTTCGATGCCGCCGTGGTGCAGAACGCCACGCTGAGCATACCCTCAGGAGCGCGTATGGCATATACCAGTGCCAATTTCTGGCGCGACTTCCGCAACATCGTGGAGCGCTGACCCCTCTCAGCGAGACTCACTCCACCCACATCATATCACTCATGAGGGCATCGCTCACGTGTATGCCCTCATGAGTGAGTCGTATTCTACCGCCTTCTATCTCTAATGTGCCCTGCCCGGTGTGCTCACGTGCCTGGCGCAGGGCATAGTCGTGATACTGCGCCCCGCACCTCTCTGCCACATCGGTCAGACTGAGTCCCTCGCTGGTGCGCAGGGCGGTGGTCACCATGTCGTTGTAGTGGGTGGCGGCGTCTATGTCCTCTCCCTCAAGGGGCAGTATGCCGTCCTCTATGCTCGTCATGTACCGGTGTATGTCGCTCACGTTCCACTCACGCCGCCCGGGGCGGTAGGAGTGGGCAGAGGCACCCAGACCGATGTAGGGCACATCGCGCCAGTAACTGCTGTTGTGCCTGCTGCGGTGGTCGGGCAGGGCGAAGTTGCTTATCTCGTAGTGCTCGTAGCCCGCCTGGCGCATCAGCCGGCACAGACTGTCGTACATGGCACGCGAGAGTTCCTCGTCCACCTCCTTCACCCGTCCCTCACCGAGCATGCGCCACAGGGGGGTGCCCTCGTCGTACATCAGACTGTATGCCGACACGTGTGGCACACCGAGAGCCAGCATCTGCCGCAAGTCAGCCTCCCACTCCTCAAGAGTCTGACCGGGGAAGCCGAAGATGAGGTCGCAACTGAGGTTGGTGATGCCAGCCCGACGCAGCACCTGCACAGCCTCTACTGCCTGACGGCTGCTGTGGCGGCGGCGCAGCAGCCGCAGGCGGCGGTCGTCGAAGGTCTGTATGCCCATGCTCACGCGGTTTACATGCCACAAAGGCAGTTGCGCCGCCCATGCCGAGGTCACATCGTCGGGGTTGCACTCTATGGTCACCTCACCGGGCACCCCCACATCATTATATATATGCGAGAGCAGTATGCCTATATCGGCGGCGGGCACTGCCGAGGGGGTGCCGCCGCCAATGTACAGCGTGGCGGGCGTGCCAGTGTATGCCGTGTGGCGCAGGTGCCATTCGTGCATCAGGGCTGAGGTGTAGCGGTGGGTGAGCGAGAGGTCGGTCTGTGAGTAGAAGGCACAGTAGATGCAGCGGCTCACACAAAAAGGCATGTGAATATATATACCGTATTTATTTTCTGACATGACGCGAAAATACAAATAATATCAAAAGATTGAGGGTTTTTCGTCCGTTTTTTTTGCTGTTAGGTAGAAAAAGTGTACCTTTATCGGCAAAATTCCGAAATAAGGATAAATCATAATAACAATAATACCTAAAATCTATTAAAAATGAAAGTCTACAAGACTAACGAAATCAAAAACATCGCACTCATCGGCAGTGCGGGTAGCGGCAAGACCACTCTTGCCGAGTCTCTACTCTTCGAAGCCGGCGTCATAAAGCGTCGCGGCTCCGTGGAAGCAAAGAATACCGTGAGCGACTATTTCCCCGTGGAGCAGGAATATGGCTACAGCGTGTTCCCCACAGTGTTTCACACCGAATGGAATGGCAAGAAACTCAATTTCATCGACTGCCCGGGCAGTGATGACTTCGTGGGTGGCACCATCACTGCACTCAATGTGACCGACCAGGCTCTCATCGTGGTCAACGGTCAGTACGGTCCCGAGGTGGGCACCATGAACGCCTTCCGCAACACGGAGAAACTCAATAAACCCGTAATATTCCTCATCAACCAACTCGACCGCGAGCATTGCGACTTCGAGAGCGTGATGAACAACATGCGCGAGATATACGGTTCGAAGTGCGTGGAGGTGCAGTACCCCATAGCCACCGGTGCCGGTTTCAACAGCGTGATAGACGTGCTCATGATGAAGAAGTACTCTTGGAAACCTGAGGGTGGCGCTCCTATCATCGAGGACATACCCGCCGACCAGATGGACAAGGCCAGCGAACTGCATGCCGCTCTGGTGGAGGCTGCAGCAGGCAATGACGACGCCCTCATGGAGAAATTCTTTGAGGACGAGAACCTCACCGAGGACGAGATGCGCGAGGGTATCCGCAAAGGACTCATCACCCGCTCTATCTTCCCCGTATTCTGCGTGTGCGGCGGCAAGGACATGGGTGTGCGCCGACTGATGGAATTCCTGGGTAATGTGGTGCCCTTCGTAGACGAGATGCCGAAGGTGAAGAACAAGCAGGGCGACGAGGTGGCTCCCGATGCCAATGCTCCTGTATCGCTCTATTTCTTCAAGACGGGTCTGGAGCCCCATATCGGTGAGGTGAGTTACTTCAAGGTAATGAGCGGCACAGTGAAGCCCGGCGACGACCTGACAAATGCCGACCGCGGCTCGAAGGAGCGTATCGGACAGATCTTCGCATCGGCAGGTGCCAACCGTATACCCGTGGACCAACTCTGCGCAGGCGACATAGGAAGCACAGTGAAACTGAAGGACGTGAAGACGGGCAATACTCTCAACGGCAAGGACGTGGAGTATCAGTTTGACTTCATCAAATACCCCAACTCCAAGTACTCAAGAGCCATCAAGGCAGTGAACGAGAGCGAAACGGAGAAACTCATGGCTGCCGTGCTGCGCATGCGACAGGAGGATCCCACATGGGTGGTGGAGCAGAGTAAGGAACTGAAGCAGACCATCGTGCACGGACAGGGTGAGTTCCACCTGCGTACTCTGAAATGGAGACTGGAGAACAATGACAAGATACAGGTGAAGTTTGAGGAACCGAAGATACCGTATCGTGAGACTATCACCAAGGCAGCGCGTGCCGACTACCGTCACAAGAAGCAGTCGGGTGGTGCAGGACAGTTTGGTGAGGTGCACCTGATAGTGGAGCCCTACACCGAGGGCATGCCCGACCCCGTAGTGTATAAGTTTGGCGGTCAGGAGTTTAAGATGAATATCAAGAGCAAGGAAGAGATAGACCTGGAGTGGGGTGGCAAACTGGTGTTCATCAACTCTGTGGTTGGTGGTGCCATTGACCTGCGCTTCATGCCCGCTATCCTCAAGGGTGTGATGGAGCGTATGGAGCAGGGACCGCTCACCGGCAGTTACGCCCGCGATGTGCGCGTGGTGGTGTACGACGGTAAGATGCACCCCGTGGACAGCAATGAACTATCGTTCATGCTCGCTGCCCGCAATGCCTTCTCTAAGGCTTTCCGCGAGGCAGGACCCAAGGTGCTGGAGCCTATCTATGACTTGGAGGTGCTGGTGCCCGCCGACTATATGGGTGATGTGATGAGTGACCTGCAGGGTCGCCGTGCCATCATCATGGGTATGGACAGTGAGTCGGGTTATCAGAAACTCTCTGCAAAGATACCTCTCAAGGAGTTGGCTAACTACAGTATCTCACTGAGTTCTATCACTGGTGGTCGTGCATCGTTCAATACGAAGTTCTCCAGTTACGAACTGGTGCCAAACGATATTCAGCAGGCTCTCATCAAGGAGCACGAGGCAGAACAGGAAGAGGAATAATCTTTTCTCTCATCATAATCATGTGGGGGCGCTCAGCAGCGCCCCCACTTTTTTGTCACAGGGCGAATTTAATCTTTGCGAAGCAAAAAAATGCATAAAACCCAAAACAGAAAACAAAAAAATGAGTATCTTTGCAGCCGTGTGTTTGAATTTAATCGAAAACAAGGCTAAAACCGTCCCGTCCATGTATATACATATTACACGAGATATGTTAAATATTGTTAATGTGCCACAAAAAGTGGTGCAGAAATTTGGCTGTTCCGAAAATTTGTATAACACACACACACACACACACACACACACACACACAC
>CAMHPC010000059.1 GCA_946186945.1 uncultured Prevotella sp. | reverse complement strand
TCTTGTCTACGTACACATAGCCGCCGGTGCGTATCTTCTCAAAATCCTGTATGCCAATGGGTAGTTTCATATCTCTTCTGATTAATATTGCAAATATAGGGATATTTCTTGAATTGGCAAAGCAAATCGAATAACTTTTAACAGTGTGACGCTCGTCGCAGGGCGACCCCTCCAGGGTCGGTTTTGGGGGTGCCCTTGCTATCCGGTGCTGCTCGCTGCGCTCGTACCCTCGGTTATGGAGCGGTGCCGCCGCTAGCGGCATGGTATGTCGTCCAAAACGCGCACCCCCCGGATACCGAGCGGTGACGCCGGTGGCGGCATGACAGGTAGCCCATAGTGCGCCCCAACGGGGCAATGAGCACAAAGCCCAGGGTAACGCCCTGGGATAAGGAATAGTAATAATCTCGCTCTGAAAGGGCAAAAGCAATTGACAGTCAACGCTTTTTCCCTTTCAGGGCGCATAAATTGAGATGCACGTATACCCAGGATGCTGCCCCTGGCTTAGCACTCAGTGGACTTATAGCCCGTATGAATAATGTTAAAGATACTTATACATTCTACAAAAATAAATAATTTTCTTTTGCCCACCACATGTTAATTTGTAACTTTGCGACCAAATTTATTCTAAACATGAAGAAAGTAAGTTATGCTCTCGGCCTGGGTATAGGCCAACAACTGGCACAGATGGGTGCCAACGATTTGAATATCGATGAATTTGCCGCAGCCATAAAGGATGTGCTCAACGGCAACGAACTGAAGGTATCGCACCGCGATGCACAGGGTATAGTACAAAAATACTTCCAAGAGAAGGAGGAGAAGATGAATGCCCAGCGTGCCGAACAGGGCAAACAGCATAAGGTGGCAGGCGAGCAGTATCTGGCAGCCAATGCCAAGAAAGAGGGTGTGGTGACTCTGCCCTCCGGTCTGCAGTATATGGTGCTGCGCGAGGGCAACGGCAAGAAGCCGAAAGCCACCGACCAGGTGCGCTGCCACTATGAGGGTTTCCTCATCGACGGCACTGTGTTCGACAGCAGTGTGCAGAGAGGCGAACCCGCTGTGTTCCCTCTCGACCAGGTGATAACAGGATGGACCGAGGGACTGCAACTGATGCAGGAGGGTGCCAAATACCGCTTCTTCATCCCCTACAGACTGGGATACGGCGAACGCGGCGCAGGTGCTTCCATTCCTCCCTTCGCTGCACTGATATTCGACGTGGAACTGATAGACGTATTGTAAACTAAAAAATAAACTTACAAAAAAATGAAAAAGATTTTATTGGCAGTAGCCGTCACACTGTCGGCCACCGCATTCGTATCTTGCGACAAATCTTCAAAGGCCAGCCTCAATGACGATGTCGACTCACTGAGTTACATGATTGGCTTGGCAAACGGCAGCCAGATGAAACAGTATCTCCTGTCACAGGGTCTTGACACCACATACGTAGACGACTTCCTCAGAGGTTTTGACGAGGGTGTGAAAGCCGCTGGCGACAAGAAGATGATAGCCTACATGGAAGGTCAGAAGATAGGCAGACAGATGGCAGAGGGTATCAACCAGTCTATCTTTGGTGGCGACTCTACCATGCACGTGTCTCAGAAAAACCTGCTCGCTGGCATGCGCGCATCGGTCAACAACGACACTACCGTGATGAGCGTACAACAGGCCATGGCTCAGTTAGACCCCCTGGCACAGCGCATCAACTCTCGCGTGATGGAGAAGAAATACGGCGACAATAAAGTGGCTGGCGAGAAATTCCTGGCAGCGAATGCAAAGAAAGAAGGCGTGAAGACTCTGCCCTCTGGCCTGCAGTACAAGGTGCTGACCGAAGGCAAGGGTGCCCTGCCCACCGATACCAGCGTGGTGAAGGTGAACTACGAGGGTAAACTCATCAACGACTCTGTGTTCGACAGTTCATACCAGCGCGGACAGGCCATGAACTTCAACCTGCGTGGTAACAACGTGATAGCAGGCTTCAAGGAGGCACTGCTCAAGATGCCTGTGGGCTCTACCTGGGAGGTATACATCCCACAAAACCTGGCTTACGGTGGCAGAGCAATGGGACAGGCCATCAAACCCTTCTCAGCACTCATCTTCAAACTCGAACTGGTCAGCATAGAAAAGTAAAGACTGGATATGAAGAAAATCATACTTTCGGCACTCGTCATCATGGCGAGTGCCGCTTTCTGCCCTGCTATGGCACAGAGCAAGAAAGGAAAGAAAGCGAGCAAGGTTAAAACAACTGCCGTTGATACCCCAAAAAGCCATGAGACCGTCACATTCAATGCCGACAGCCTGAGTTATGCTCAGGGTATGGTGACAACAAACGGACTCATGCCCTTCCTCAAACAGAACTACGGGGTGGACGAGAGCATGATGGACGATTTCCTCATCGGCTACGAAGAGGCTATGGCCAACAGTGCCGACAGCCGTCTGAAGGCACGTGCTGCCGGTGTGCAGGTGGCACACATGATGCAGGAACGTATGATACCCGGTGCACGCAGAGAACTCAAAGGACTGGTCGACTCGCTGCATGAGGATGCCTTCAACCGCGGCTTCATCGCTTCGCTGCGCCAAGACAAGAGCGTGATGACCGACTCTGCCGCACAAGCCATGCTCAAAGACGCACGCACACAAAAGAACGAGGCACTGAAGAAGGTAGGCACCGACTTCCTGAAAGCAAACGCTAAGAAGAAGGACGTGAAGACCACCGACAGCGGACTGCAGTACCGCATCATCCAACAGGGCAACGGACCCGTGGCTAAGGCAGATGACGAGGTGGTGGTGAAATACGAAGGACGACTCATCGACGGCACCGTGTTTGACAGTTCATACACCCGCAAACCCGATACCACCACCTTCAAACCCTCACAGGTGATAAAAGGATGGACCGAGGCACTCACCATGATGCCCGCAGGCAGCAAGTGGGAACTCTTCATACCACAAAACCTGGCTTACGGCGAACGAGGTGCAGGAGCATCCATACCTCCCTACTCCACACTCATCTTTACAGTGGAAGTGGTAGAAGTGAAAACCAAGTAAACGTATACAACCGCATACGAAACAAAGACGCAGTCTGGCATTTTTGCACATCTGACTGCATTTTGAACTCTTTTTGTGCAATATTTTTGTGATTTGTACACAAAAATATTGCACAACTTATTTTTTTGACGTACTTTTGCTTTCAAAATGTCAACTACTGAAAATAGTAAGACTACTATATCAGATTAATCACAATATCATTTCAATATATGGAAAGAATAGACCTGCTGGACAAAAAGATCCTGAGTATACTGTCAAAAAACGCACGCATACCGTTCAAAGACGTAGCAGCACAGTGCAATGTGTCAAGAGCCGCCATACACCAACGCGTGCAACACCTCATTGAGGATGGAGTAATCACTGGCAGCGGTTTTGACGTCAACCCCAAAAGTCTGGGATACTCTACCTGTACCTACGTAGGCATAAACCTGGAACGAGGCAATATGTACCGCGACGTGGTGGACCGTCTGCAACACATACCCGAAGTGGTGGAATGCCACTTCACCACAGGCCCGTATACCATGCTGGCAAAACTCTACGCCAAGGACAATGAGCAACTCATGGACCTGCTCAACAACCAACTGCAAAGCATCCCCGGCGTGGTGGCCACCGAGACACTGATATCTCTGGAACAGAGCATCAAGAGAGAAATAAGCGTAGAAACTCTCAACGATAAATAAACATGAACTCCTTCGACCTACAACATTATATCGACTCCATACACCAGTCATATCCCGCAGCACCACACCAACCACTCATAGGCATAACCGCCAACTACAGCGAGGGCGATGCCTGCCTGCGCGATAAATACTACCAGCAAGTAGTGGCAGCCGGAGGCACACCCGTCATCATACCTCCCGTGGCAAGCAAAGAGGTCATCGTCAATACCCTGGAACATATCGACGGACTGCTGCTCACCGGAGGGGGCGACCTCAACCCACTGTGGAGCGGCGAGGAACCACTGCCACAACTGCACGGCATAAACGACCATCGCGACCTGCCTGAACTCATCATCACACGCCTGGCATACAACCGCCAGATACCCATACTGGGAATATGCCGAGGCATGCAGACACTGGCAGTGGCGCTGCAGGGCAAGGTGTGCCAAGACATCGAGACACAACGCAACAGCCAAAAGACAGAGGAGGAACCCAAGCGCAACCGCAAACCCGCCGACAACCCTGCTGCCACACCGCTCATCAAACACAGCCAAGACGGCGACAGAGGCATGTTCTCACATAGCGTCAACATACAACCCGACACCATCCTGCACCATATATACGACGAGGACCGCATATACGTCAACTCCTTCCACCACCAGGCAGTCACCGATGCCGGCACACACTTCAAAGTGACAGCAAAAGCACCCGACGGTACTATCGAAGCCATGGAGAGCAACGAACACAAGTCTATGCTCGCCGTGCAGTGGCATCCCGAATGGCTGGGCGAGGAAGGCAGAAAACTCTTTGAATGGCTGGTGCAACAGGCAAACAATTTCTATGTGGCAAAGAAACTGCACCAGCGCATCCTCACTCTCGATACACACTGCGACACTCCCATGTTCTTCCACCAAGGCATACACTTCGAACAACGCGACCAGCGCATACTCGTCGACCTGCACAAGATGAGCGAAGGCCATCAGGACGCGGTAATCATGGCTGCCTACCTGCCACAACCAAAACTGGGCGAGGCATTCTCTAAAAAAGTGCACTTCGACGTGCAGACCCCTTTCGAATACGCCAACCTCATCTTCGACAAGATAGAAGATATCATAAACGACAACCGACGCTATATCAGCATAGCACGCACTCCAGCCGAACTGTTCGAGGACAAGCGCAAGAACCGCAAATCGGTGATGTTTGCCATAGAGAACGGATTGGCACTCGACCATAACCTGGCCAATGTGAAACACTTCGCACAACGGGGAGTGGTGTACATCACCCTGTGCCACAACGGCGACAATGATATCTGCGACAGTGCCAAAGGCAGCGAGACCCACCACGGTGTGAGCAAGTTTGGCGAACAGGTGATACAAGAGATGAACCGACAGGGCATTATGGTGGACCTGAGCCATGCCGCCGAACGCAGTTTCTATGACGCTCTCGACATCAGTGCCACACCTATAGTGTGCAGCCACTCTAACTGTAAGGCACTGTGCAATGTGCCACGCAACCTGAGCGACGACCAGATGCGTAAACTGGCAAAACGGGGTGGCGTGATGCACATCACACTCTATCCCGGCTTCCTCAGACAAGAGGGCGAGGCGTCTATACTCGATGCCCTGGAACACCTGGAACACGCCATAGAGGTGATGGGAGTGGAACACGTGGGACTGGGTACCGACTTCGACGGAGACGGCGGCGTGAAAGGTCTGGCAGACAGTTCCGAACTCATCAACTTCACCCTCCACCTGCTCAGACGCAAATACAGCGAACGCGATATACAGAAGATATGGGGTGGCAACTGGCTCAGAGTAATGGCACAGGTGCAAAACAGTAAAGGATAAACAAACTCTATACAAGATGACACACAAAAGACTTTGCACTCTGCCCCTGCTCCTCATCATGATGATGGCAGCGATGATGACAGCGTGCAAGAAAGATAAACCCACTGCCACCGCCGATGGCACACACACCGACTCGGTGAAGGGCGTACCACAGTTTGATGCTGACTCGGCATACCTCTTCTGCCAACAACAGTGCGACTTCGGACCACGCACCATGAACAGCCAGGCACACGACGACTGCGGCAAATGGATAGCAGAGAAGTTTGCACAACTGGGATGCGAGGTGAGCACCCAGCAGGCCTCGCTCACCGGATACGACGGCACTACACTGAAAGCCACCAATATCATAGCAGTGGCACATCCTGAAAAACCAGTACACATACTCATATGCGCACACTGGGACAGCAGACCATGGGCAGACAATGACCCCGACAGCACTAAATGGCACACACCCGTGATGGCAGCCAACGACGGCGCATCAGGCGTTGCCGTGATGCTGGAACTGGCACGCATCATACACAACGACAGCACACTCAACGTGGGCATAGACTTCGTGTGCTTCGACGCTGAAGACTGGGGCACACCACGATGGAGCAAACAACCCGAAGATGAGAAATCGTGGGCCCTGGGTGCACAGTATTGGGCACAACAGTATCAACCCGCCAAGGGATACGTACTGCAATATGGCATTCTGCTCGACATGGTGGGCGGACAAGGGGCTGCCTTCTACCAGGAACTCTCATCGCTGAAATATGCTCCACACGTGGTGGAAAAAGTGTGGAACGCAGCACGCACCGCAGGATATAAAGACTACTTCCCTGCACAAAACGGCGGATGGATAACAGACGACCACGGACCTATCAACGAGATAGCAGGCATTCCCACCATAGACATAATACCCTTCTACCCCAACAGCCAGGAAAGCAGTTTCGGACCTACATGGCACACAGTAAATGATGACATGGCACACATTGACAAAAATACACTGCGCGCCGTGGGACAAACTGTACTGCAAGTGCTCTATGAGGAATAATATACAGAAAAGTTAACAAAAGTTAAATGCTGTAACAATACCCCCCACATCATCGTCAACAGTAATAGAAAAGATGAAAAAAGTGAGTTTCCGCAACGATGTGCTGCCTCTGAAAAACATTCTTTTCAGGATGGCACTGCGTATCACACAGCGCAAAGAGGAAGCGGAAGACATAGTGCAGGAGACTCTCATACGCATCTGGAACAAACGCGACGAGTGGGACAAGATAGACTCCATAGAGGCGTACGGACTGAAGATATGCAGAAACCTGTCGGTGGACAGGACACGTCAGAAAGGCTTTCAGCACGAATCCATAGACGAAGTTCAGATACTACCTACGGGAGCCGACACCAATCCCTACGAGCAGATGATGCAGACCGACCGTCTGATGTTGGTGCGCCGCATAGTAAATGCCCTGCCCGAGAAGCAACGCAGTTGCATACAGTTGCGCGACTTTGAAGGCAAGTCTTACAAGGAAGTGGCAGAGATACTGGGTATCAGCGAAGACCAGGTGAAAATAAACATCTTTCGCGGTCGTCAGGCCATAAAGCACAAATACGAACAAATAGAAGGTTATGGACTATAAGTATATAGAACAACTCTTGGAACGCTATTGGCAGTGCGCCACCACCCTCGAGGAGGAGCGTATCCTACGGACTTTCTTCGCACAGAAGGATGTGCCGGTGGAGTTGTTGCCATACAAAGACCTTTTCACATACAGCGAAGAGCCACTGAGCGATGAGACGCTCGATGAGTCGTTTGACGACCGTGTGATGGCTCTCATAGATGAACCCACCCAGGTGGAGGCACGTACCATACGCCTGACCGACAGACTGAAGCCCCTGTTCAAGGCTGCTGCCGTGGTGGCTATCATCCTCACCCTTGGCAATGCCGTACAGGTGGCATTCCAGCACAACGATCCCGCTGCCGACATCAGCGGCATGGCAGTGGCAGAACACACCGTTGACGGTCCGTCGATGGCAAAGGCAGACAGCACCATGGTAGATACACTGGTAGCCATACCTGCCGAAAGGGTGTACATGAAATAACGATAATTTTTCTATGCTTTCTCTATAATCATGTTTAGTAAAACAACTTTGAAACTGTGAAGTTTCACATATTTATCGCAAGGACCCTGGCTCACTCTGACCAGGGTCTTTTTGTGTGACCAAAAATAATTGTGATATCTCTCTTGGCAAAATAAATAATAATTTGTAGTTTTGCAGCAAAGAAGGCAATAAAACTACTACAGAACTACTTACTACTATCCCTACCGGACCATCGCAATATGAAATATTTTCTGAAACTTATCACCATACTTATGCTGCTGGCTTCATGTACCGACGACATGAAGACATACAAGATAGGTGTATCGCAATGCGGTGCCGGCCAATGGCGCGAAAAGGTGAACAAAGAGATGCTTGCCGCACAGCACCTGTACGACCAGAATGCAGAGGTGGTGATATCATGTGCATACGATAATACCCAGCGCCAGATACAGCAGATCGACTCACTCGCCGAAAGCGGCATAGACCTGCTCGTGGTGGCACCCAACGAGTCGGCACCACTGGCGGAAGCTATCAGTCGCACCCGCAAGAAGGGCATACCCGTGATATACTTCGACCGCAAGGCAGCAACCGACGACTACACGGCATTCATCGGCGGCAACAACTTAGAGGCGGGTCAGATGACAGGCGAGTACATACTCAGCCAGGCAAAAGGCATGCAAAAGAGGCCTGTCGTACTCGAGATAACGGGTGCCATGAGCACATCGCCCGCCCAGGAGCGACACAGAGGCTTCTCAAAGGCACTTGCACACCATGATGAGGTGGAATATGTGAGCATCAACGGCGACTGGACCAGCGATACCGCCTGCCGCATACTGCTGAAGCAGATAGGAACAGGCAAACAGCCCGACTTCGTGTTCTGCCACAACGATGGCATGGCAACGGGTGCCTACAAGGCGGTCATCGAGTCGCACATGGACAAACGCATAAAGATAGTAGGCATAGACGGCCTGCCCGACGAAGGTATAGAATACGTGCTGCTGGGACACCAAATAGGCACATACGTTTATCCCACACACGGAGAAGAAATAGTACGCCTGGCACTCGATATCTTGGGAGACAGACACTACAAGCGCGACAATATCCTGCGCGGATACATGGTGACACCGGAAAATGCCGATATCATAGCCATGAGCAGCAAAGAACAGATGAGACAGAATGCCGACCTCATCACCATACACGATAAGTTGGAAAACTACTTCGGCATGTACAACTCACAACACAAGGTGCTCATCGCAAGCATCATCAGCATACTGCTGCTCACCATAGGCGTGATACTGACACTCCTGGCAGTGAAACGCATGCGCAGGGCTCACAGACAACAGAAGGCACTGTATGATGAGCAGAAACTCTTCTATGACAATGCCCGGCATCAACTGAAGACTCCACTCACACTCATTGCCGGACCCATCAGGCAACTGCTGGAGGAAAAAGATCTGAAACCCAGACAGGAGACACTGATAAACATCATCGACAATAACGTGAAACAACTGGAGGAGGTTACCACCAACGTGCTCAGTTTCAACAAGGAAAGTGTCAGCACCGTCAGCGATGCATCTGCCAAAGCCTCCACCCCCACGAAGGACATAGTGAAGGAAGGGCACATAGGGATGCTTAATCAGGATGACACCGACGAACTCTCCGACATACTCATAGTAGACGACAATGACGACATGCGTCGCTACCTGCGCACCATACTTGCCGACCGTTTCTATGTGCTCGAGGCAAGCGACGGTCAGACCGGACTGCAACTGGCCCGTGAGAGTGTGCCCGATATCATATTGAGCGATGTGATGATGCCTATAATGGACGGACTGGAGTTTTGCAAACGCCTCAAGCAGGATATGATTACCAGTCACATACCTGTAATCCTGCTCACCGCCCGCAACACCGACGTCCAACAAAAAGAGGGCTACGAATGTGGTGCCGATGCCTACCTCACCAAACCCTTCAGTGCCGAAGTGCTTGTGGCACGCATATACAACCTGCTGAAGAGCCGGCAGCAACTGCGACACCTCTTCGATGAAAGACAACCCATCGATACCTCACAGTCAGAACAACTGACCACCCAGGACAAACTCTTTATCGACACGCTGAAAGAAGCGGTGCAGAAACACATGTCTAATGCCAACCTGAAGATAGACGACCTGGGTGAAGAATTGGGTATCAGCAGAGTGCAACTCTACAGGAAGATAAAGACCATCACCGGGCTCTCACCAGTGGAACTATTGCGCCAGATGAGGGTGCAGCGCGGGTTCGTGTTGCTCAATACCACTACCAAGACCGTATCGGAAATAGCCTACGAGGTAGGATTCAATTCATCCAGTTACTTTGCTCACTGTTTCAAGAACCAATTTGGTAAAACACCACTCGAACTGAGGGCAAAATAGGTCTAACTCGCTTGTTCATAACCATATTCCTAACTTAACCAACCACTTGCAAATTTTATATAATCGTTTGCAAAAATGTTTCATGCAACATTTTTGCTATTCTCGTGCATTTTTTTTCTATTAGTTTCTTTGTAGTCGGGGTATTTTTGCGCAATCAAACTACTATTATTCATGTTATAACCAAATTATTTAATTTACTATGGAGAAACTAAGAAGAATTCTGCTTAGCACCATGTTCCTTCTGGCAAGTACTATTATGTACGCGCAGACACAGATCCATGGCACTGTGGTAGATGCAACAGGCGAGAGCATCATCGGTGCCACTGTGAAGGAGAAAGGCGGAACCAATGGCACAGTTACCGATATAGACGGTAACTTCACCATCAAAGTAAACGAAGGTGCCATCCTCGTCTTCTCTTACATCGGATACCAGACACAGGAATTGCCTGCCCAGCCAGGCATGAGTGTCACCATGAAGGAAGACTCTGAGGTGCTGCAAGAAGTAGTGGTAACAGGTTACACCACACAGCGTAAAGCCGACCTGACAGGTGCCATATCTACAGTGAGTGTAGACGAGATGGCAAAGCAAAATGAAAACAACCCGATGAAAGCCCTTCAGGGTCGCGTGCCCGGCATGAACATCTCTGCCGACGGTAACCCCTCGGGTGCTGCCACGGTACGTATCCGCGGTATCGGCACTCTCAATGACAACGACCCCCTCTACATCATCGACGGTGTGCCCACCAAGGCGGGCATGCACGAACTCAACGGCAACGATATCGAGTCGATACAGGTGCTGAAGGATGCCGCCTCTGCCTCTATCTACGGTTCACGTGCCGCCAACGGTGTGATAATCATCACCACCAAAAAGGGTAAGGAAGGTAAGCTGAAAGTGAACTTCGAAGGTTCGGTGGCAGCATCTTTCTATACCAACAAGATAGAGACTATGAATGCCAGCGAGTGGGGACGCGCCTACTGGCAGGCAAGCGTAAACGATGGTCTGAACCCCAACAACAACAACCTGGGCTACAACTATGACTGGGGATACGACAAGAACGGCAACCCCATGCTCAACCGCATGACCATGAACATGTTCCTCGACGAGAATGCCACCGTACGTGCCGGCGACACCGACTGGTTCGACGAGATCACACGCACAGGCATAGTACAGCAGTACAACCTCTCTATCAGCAACGGTTCAGAGAAGGGCAACTCCTTCTTCTCCATGGGCTATTATGACAACAAGGGCACCATCAAGGAGAGTTTCTTCAACCGTCTCTCTGCACGTGCCAATGCCGACTACAAACTCATCGATGGTCTGCTCACCATAGGCGAGAACTTCACCGTCAACCGCACCAGAGGAGTAGACGCCCCCGGTGGTGTGTTGGAGCATGCACTGGAGTTCAACCCCAACTTCCCCATTTATGCCGAGAACGGTCACTACGCTCAGGCACTGGGTGCCTACTCAGAGCGCGAGAACCCACTGAGCATGATAGACAATACCAAGGACAACGAATACACCCAGTGGCGTTTGTTTGGCGATGTTCACTTGAGCCTCACTCCGTTTAAGAACTTCACCATTCGCACCACCCTGGGTATGGACTACACCCAGAAGGAGCAGCGTTTCTTCACCTACCCCATCGAAAACGGTAAAGTGAAGCGCTTAGACTCTGCCGTAGAAGACAAGCAGGAGCACAACATGCGCTGGATGTGGAACGCTATAGCCACATACAACCTCGAGATAGGCAAGCACCGCGGCGACGCCATGATAGGTATGGAGGTGAACCGTCAGGACTATAAGTGGAATTCTGCCAAGCGTTATGACCTGGCCATCCTCAATACCGACTATATGTGGCCATCGGCAGGTGCCGGCCGCCAGTTGGCAGAAGGTTCTGGCGACGGTTTCTCTCTGGTGTCATACTTCGGCAAGTTGAACTACACCTACGACGACAAGTACCTGGCATCTTTCACCATACGTCGCGACGGTTCCAGCCGCTTCGGTAGCAGCAACCAGTATGGTACCTTCCCCTCAGTGAGTGCCGGTTGGCGTATGTCTGAGGAGACATTCATGAAAGACATCAATTGGCTCGACAACCTGAAACTGCGCTACTCTTGGGGACAGACTGGTAACCAGGAGATATCCAACACCGCCCGCTACACACTGTACAAGTCGGTAGTATCTACCGGTCTGTGGGGCAGTGGTCAGGCAGGCTCCAGTTACGACATCATCGGCACCAACGGTGGCTACGACCTGCTGAACGGCTATGTGCGCAACCAGCGTGGCAACGACGACATCAAGTGGGAGACCACCACACAGCACAACATCGGTTTAGACTTCGCACTGCTGCACAATGAGATATACGGTAGTTTCGACTGGTTCAACAAGAAGACCACCGACATCTTGCTCTTCATGGAGGGTATAGCCGCCATGGGTGAGGGCGCAGGTCAGTGGATCAACGCCGGTGAGGTGAAGAACAACGGTTGGGAACTGAGCCTGGGCTATCGTCACCGCCTGAGCAACGGTTTCTCTTGGGACATCAACGGAAACATCAGTAAGTATACCAACGAGATCACCCGTCTGCCCGAGACAGTGGCAGCCAACGGCAAATACGGTGGCAACGGTGTGAAGAGCGTAGTGGGTCACCCCATGTTCTCACAGGTGGGCTATATCTACGATGGCATCTTCAAGAGCCAGGAGGAGATAGACAACCACGCCATACAGGAAGGTGCTGGACTGGGCCGCATCCGCTATAAAGACCTCAACGGCGACGGATACATCACCGAGGAAGACCAAGACTGGATATACGACCCGACACCCAGTTTCACCTGGGGTCTGAATATCTACCTGCAGTACAAGGACTGGGACCTGACCATGTTCTGGCAGGGAGTGCAGGGAGTGGACGTAGACTGCCGTGGCTATAAGTCGCAGACCGACTTCTGGGCCAACTCTGCCATCAACGTGCCCTACCTGAACAAAGGCGTGCGCGCACTCGACGCATGGAGCCTGGCCAATCCCACCAGCAACATCCCCGCACTGACCACCAGCGATACCAACAACGAGGGTCGTGTGTCCTCATACTACATCGAGAATGGCTCTTACGCCAAACTGCGCACCATACAGTTGGGTTACAACATGCCTAAGAGCCTCGTATCCAAACTGCGTCTCGAGCGCATCCGCCTCTACGCTTCTGCTCAGAACCTCATCACTATCAAGAGCAGCAAGTTTACCGGTGCCGACCCCGAGAACCCTGGATTCAACTATCCCATACCTCTGAACCTTACCTTCGGTATAAATGTATCTTTCTAAAATAGTTACGAATATGAAAACCACATATAGAATCCTTTGCGCCCTCTGCGCTTTCTGCGGTTTGGTGTCGTGCTCTGACTTTCTGGAGGAGCAGGTGCCTCAGGCCACCCTCACTCAGGACGAGATTAAATCGCCCGAGTATGTAGACAATGTGCTGATCTCAGCATACGCCGGACTGCTCTCTATCGAAGACATGAACGCTTCGTTCTCACTCTGGAACTACGACACCCGTTCCGACGACGCTTATGTGGGCGGTTCCGACTTTTCCGATGGTGAGCCCTTCCACCGCTTGGAGAAATCCGTCGGTATCCTGACCACCGACTGGCCCTTCAGTTCTATCTGGAACAAGTTTTACAGTTACCTCTCGCGCGTGAGCCTGTCAATAGACATTCTTGCCTCAGCCGACCAGGACAATGCCACCATCAAGCAGCGTACAGCCGAGATGAAGTTCCTGCGCGCCTATGGCCACTTCCAACTCAAGCGTCTGTTCAAGAAGATACCTTTCGTGAACAAACTCAACATGCAGGAAGAGGACTACAACAACATGTCCAACACCGAGTATACCAACGACGAGGGTTGGCAGCAGATCATCAACGACCTGGAGGAAGCCTACGAGGTGCTGCCTGTCACCCAGGCAGAGAAGGGGCGCCCCACCAAGGCTGCCGCAGCCGCCTTCCTGGCAAAGGTATACCTGTACAAGGCCTATCGTCAGGACGATGCCAACAGCAACCAGGTGACCGGCATCAGCGAAAGCGACCTGCAGAAGGTGGTGGAATATACCAATCCCAACATCTACGCCCAGGGCGGCTACGGACTGGAGCCCGACCTGCACAACAACTTCCGCCCCGAGGAGCAGTATGAGAATGGCAAGGAGAGCATCTGGGCCATCCAATACTCTAAGAACGACGGTACCGAATACGGCAACCTCAACTTCTCCAACCGTCTGATAGTGCCCTGCATACCCAAGGTGCACGACTCTGGTTGCGACTTCTACAAACCCTCACACAATCTGGTGAATGCCTATCGCACCAACAGCAACGGTCTGCCCATGCTCGACAACTTCGATGATGTGGACTATGAGGTAGGTTCTTCAGAGACCGTAGACCCGCGCCTGTTTGTGACAGTAGGTGTGCCCGGCACCCCCTATATGTACAACACCGCATACATGATGGGCGAGACCAGTGTGTGGAGCCGCTCGGGTGGCACCTTCGGCTACTTCGTATCGCTGAAGCAGAACGTAGACCCGGCACTCACCGGGAGTTATATCTTCCTCTGCGACTCACAGTGGGCAAGTTCGATGAACCGCATAGTGTTCCGCTATGCCGACGTGCTGCTCATGCGTGCTGAGGCACTGGCACAACTGGGACAGACCGCCGAAGCCATAGCACTGGT
The DNA here is from genome assembly GCA_946186945.1 of uncultured Prevotella sp. Classification (GTDB taxonomy): domain Bacteria; phylum Bacteroidota; class Bacteroidia; order Bacteroidales; family Bacteroidaceae; genus Prevotella. The sequence continues at coordinate 936 of CAMHPC010000059.1, read as the reverse complement.
GAACCAGGTGCGCGACCGTGCCGCCGGCATGGTTACCAACAGCATCGTGTCTAAATATCCCACCAAGTACAACGTACACTACGCAGTAGGCAAGTACAGCGGCTCATATTCCAAGGACGAGGCTATGAAGATCATCAAGATGGAACGCCGTCTGGAACTGGCCATGGAGAGCGAGCGCTTCTTCGACCTGGTGCGCTGGGGCGATGCAGCCACCGTGCTCAACAAATACTACAGCAGCGAGAGTGCCAAGATGAACTTCCTCAGTGGCTCGCAGTTCACTGCCAACAAGAACGAGTACCTGCCCATACCTTTCGAGCAGATGGCAGCCTCTAACGGACATTACACGCAGAACTGCGGACAATGGTAAGAAATACGAATCAGAAATCAGTAATTAGACATAAGCAATTATGATTACCAATATCAAGAAATATATCAGCGGGCTGTGCGCCATGTTCATACTCTGTGCGCTCACCATCTCCTGCTCCGACGACAATACGGGCAGTGTAGACGTCAGTGGCTCGTGCCTGGTTGAGAAGTTCGTACTCAACAACAAGTATGAAGGCATCATCAACCATGAGAAGCGCCTTGTAAAAGTGAAGGTGCCTGTAGACTTCGACCAGAAGGGCGACATGACCGTGACCGCCATCGACGTGGCTGCCGGTGCCCAGGCAAACATTAAGGTGGGCGACCACCTCAACCTCAATGGCGACCAGACCCTGCACATCACCAACGGCGACCTGGTGATGGACTATCAGGTGAGCGTGCGCAACGACGAGGCTCTGCTCAAACTCTTCATCCTCGAAGGCGTGAAGGGTGCTATCAACCAGGATGATAAGACCGTGACCGTGAGCGTGATGGCCACCAGCGGCATAGACCTGACCAACGCCACCTTCGAGGTGGAGTGCAGCGAGGATGCCACCTGCAGCCCCGCCAGCG
>CAMHPC010000058.1 GCA_946186945.1 uncultured Prevotella sp. | reverse complement strand
ACATCAAGATATCCTATCTCTCGAGAGCCGAAGCCGAGGGTTTTGACCTGGAGACCCTTCACCACGCCCTGGTGCTACGCTTTCTGCACGAAGCCCTGCGCTCCGTGTGCGACAAGGAGCAGCGTCGCCTGCATCCCAGCCCATCCATAGTGCTGCGCATCACCCTATTGGTGCCCAACGTAATGGGACAGCATGCCGTGGGCAAACTGGTGCAAGCCGTGAGCCACCACCTGCACAGCGCCCGTCTGCTGTCGCACCTGCCAGTGGGCATGCCCCGTGTGCTACAAGCCGAGGTGAGCACTTGCAGCGAGAGCGATGCCTCGTTCATGTACTGGATGCACACCCAGCCCATAGCCCTGGATGAGAACTACCTGGTGATAGACATGGGCAAGGGCACCACCGATTTCTCCATAGTGCACGTGAGCGATGCCCGCACCGCCACCAGCGTGTTCCGTTCGGGATTCGTAGGTGCCGGCAATGCCCTGAGTTACGGCATATTCGAGCACCTGATACTACAGTTGACCAAGGCTCGCACCACCAGTCGCAGGAACAAGATTATCCGCCGTCTGCTGAGCAGCGACAGCGACGTGCTGTACAAGTTGGAGCAGTTGGTAGAAGACATCAAGCGCCGTCGCACCGGCAGCGAGAGCGAGAGCGGTTGGCTGCTGACCGAAGCCGACCTGAGCGGTGTAGAGGGAGTGAGTGCCACACGTCTGAGGGAGTTGGCAGAGACCTTCACCATAGCCGACGAGGAGCGTCTGGTAGAAGGCATAGTAGAGCGCATCATAGCGCAGATAGCCGTCAGGGTGCAGCATCTCACCTACGACCGCATAGTGCTGAGTGGCAGAGGTTTCCTTTATCCCCCCATGTTGCACGCCGTGAAGACCATACTGGGTAGGCGCAAGCGTGCAGACGGCAGTTGGCAGGAGATACCAGTGAGTTACGAGCCCGAGCATGCCAAGAACGGCTGTCTGTACGGTCCCGTGCTGCCCATCACCGTGAGCATGCGCAGCAATCTGGTGGGCATGCCCCTGCTGACCGATGCCACGAGAGAGACACATGAAGACACCTCAGCCGCCATCAACAGCGACATAGAGCAGTTGAAAGCCATGAAGGGCGATGATAGCGAGAAGCGCACCCTCTTCCACGACATGGTGGTGCGTGTGAAGGAAGCCTTCCGCCAGTTTACTACCGAAGACACAGAGAGCGACGAAGCCCTCGACCCCGAGACACGCGCCCTGAAAGCAGAGCAAGAGAAAGGTGAAGAAGAGAAGCCGCGTGGCGAGATAATCACCCTGCGGCGGTTGATGCAGTCGGAGCAGCCACTGGGCGTACACTACGGTGTGAACACCCGTTTCTACGTAGGAGGCAACCCCTACAAGATAGTGGGCGACAGCGGGCTGGAAGCCGGCGAGGAGTATGTGCTCTACTTCGACGGCAGCGACCTGCGTGTGCGCAGCCACCGTGGCAGTTGGCTACTGATAGAAGACACCGCCCGCATCCCCGACAACAACCTGCTGTTTGAGAGCCTGTTTCCCTACTCCCTGCAAGTGCTGGGCAGTGGTGCCGACATACCCCGCAACAAAGCCATTATACAACCCGTATGAACCGTCGCACACTGAGCATGAGTGTGGTAGTGGCAGCCTGCATAGTGCTGGCAGCCATAGTAAACTACCTGTTGCCCATTACCTTCAGCATGTATTTCCTGCTGTCGGGAGTGAGCATAGTGCTCTGCTATCTGCTGCGTCGCAAGAAAAATGCCTCATCACTGCTGTTGCCATGGCTTCTCACCGCGGTATGCACCGTGATGGTGACCAAGAACTACCTGCATCCCACTGCCGACACCTACACCAATGCCGACACCCACGTGCTCACCCTTCGAGGTGTGGAACAGAAGCACCGCATGCTGTTGGTAGACTCTCGCAGACCAGAGAAGGCCCTTTTCGACAACCCCACCTACGGCGGCATCCTGAGTGTGACCGTCGACAGCAGCGGCAGAGGAGTGCTGAGCGGCAGTCTGACCAGCGTGCCCCTGTACGTAGAGCGTGGCGGCACCTACCAACTGAGCAACGCGCGCAGCATGCCCGCCTTTGGCACTCGTATGAGCGTGAGTGAAGGCAAGAGCAGCATAGAGATAGAGGTGCACAACCACGTGAGCCACCCCCTCTTCGGCAGCGAGCGTGCCGACAGCAGCGACGTGATAGTGAGTTACTACCGCGAGGGCAAGAAGCAGCGGTGCGACACCTCTTCGTTTCACACCTACGTGACCCACGGCTACAACCTGTACGACATGGCACGCAGCGGCATAGTGTTCGACCCACTCGCCGATGCCGATGAAGAGCGGTTGATGGACCACCTGCGCGATGTGTGGGTGGTGCGCCGCATAGTGGCACATGACAGCGGGCAGGACATAGCGCCGAGCGACACCCTGCACCTGCTACTCCCAAGCATGCGAGGAGTGACGGTGAGAGTGGACGGCAAGGAGGTGAAGAGAGACAATGGCACAGTGAGCGACACCCTAAAAGCCGGCGAGCGTTTCTTTCTGGGCATAGGCCATAGTCGCAGCCAGTTGTGGCGTTATGAGAGAGGTGGCACAGACAGTGTGCGTCTGTGCTACGACATGCCCCTGATGCGCCATTTCCCCAACGACCGCGAGCGCAAGAGCCATCACCACATAGTACACCTGACCACCTCGCAACACGACCTGCTGGAGAGCGACGTGAGTCAGGCATTCTACTTCGACCTCTTCCACGGCAAGAAGAACGACTATCACCTGAGCGGCATCATCTCCTACCAGTCGGCCGACAGTCGCACCCCCTTTGAGCCCCGTATCATAGACCAGCGCACCAACCAGTACGCCCAGACGGGCATCATCAGGCATTACCAACTGTCCACCCCCTCAGGTGCCAAGTGGCAACTGAGTGTGGACGACCTGCGCAGCGAGAGTCCGGTGAGCGGCGGCACTAACCTCTTTGTGACCGACGCCTTCATCTGGTTCATCATCTTCGTGCTTCTGTGCTTCTCGCTATCAGTATGCAGTATCATGTGGCGTGGCAGCAGCCGTGCCGCCTTTGCCCTGGGCATATGGCTGTTCTTCATCCCGATAGTGACCCTTCGCCTGTTTCTGCTGTGGCGCATAGCCGTATTTCCTCCGGTAGAGGACATCAGCCGCCATGTATTTCAGGTGTACCGCATGGAGGGTGGTTTCCTGCACAACGGCATGGTGGTGACCATAGCCATGACAGCCCTGCTTATGGCATGCACCATAGCGGCACGCTGGGGCAGAGTGCCACAGAGAGTGAAAGACCTATACCAGAGAATGCGCGCCGACGGCAAGCACCAGCGTGAGACAATATCCGCCCTGTGGACATTCACATTGGCAGTGGTGCTGATAGGTCACGGCCCTCTGATCTGTCTGGCACTTCCCCTGACAGTATTTTTCGTGTGCGAGTGGTTCACCCTTCGTCATCTGCCATTGATATGGCATGCCGTGAACGTGGGTATGGCGATAATATCCTTTTTGCTGGGCGACCCCGGCTATGCCATACTCTTCGCCATCTTCGCCTGTCTGTACATATCCTACCTGCTGATGGTGCACAGGCGCAGCGTGCACAGCAGCCACCAACTGCTCTCACGCCAGTTGACCCTCCTGAGCGTGCTGTTGGTAGTGATGGGTGTGCTCGGTTCGTCGTGGCTTCTGGGCAAGGCATACGACAGTCGTCCGCTGTGGGGCGACTCGTGGCTGACCTATGCCCGTGCCACCCTGATAGTGATATCGGTGCTGATTATAATAGTGACATGGCGCATACTGCGTGAGAGCAGTTGGTGGCAAGGACTGCACCACCGCCGTTGGTGGGCACTGTGCGGAGTGGCGGTGATGTTGACCTCGGTGCTCTACTTCGTGCCCCGTTTCCTGGATGCCAACGGCCATTTCAAATACCGAGCCCTGATACACACCCAGGAAGTGGGCACCATCATGCGTGGCGAGAACATACTGGAGCGCAACAGCGAGCGCCTGCTGCAGGCAGCACAGAACCAGTGGTTCATCCAGTATCACAACAACAAGGGCGACAGCCTCGCCACCGACAGCCGTCTGTTTGTGCCCTCGCCCCATTTCCGCAAGGGTGTGACCTGGCCCACGCAGTTGAGCGACGTCATCCTCTCCCGCTACGTAGTGGGCGAGATATCGAGCATATTGCCCGTATGTATCATCATACTGGCGCTGGCATTCCTATGGTTTGTGATGCGCATGCCTGGTGCCTCCTCATCGGGCAGGATGCTGTCGTGGGCGGTGTCATTGCTCATAGCCGTCCAGATGACCTTCGTATGGTTGGCAAACACCAACAGGATGGTATTCTTCGGTCAGGACTTCCCCTTCCTCACCCACAACGCCCTGATAGTGTCGTGTCTGTTTGCCCTGCTGCTTGGCACCCTCTTCGGCATGTGGGGCGAAGAGAGAGATACGAGCGTGAAGCACGACTACCTGCTCGGCATGCGTCAGTGGCACGAGAGCGGTGGCACGAAGTGGTTTTTCGGCGGTTATATAGTAGTGTTTGCCATAGTAGTGCTCTTTGGCAACAACTATCGCAGTCTGTACGGAGGCAAGGAGGCATGGCGCTTCAACCTGAACACCGCCATGCGCCAGGCAGAGAGCGACCTGCAACCCGTCAACGCCCTTCTGGGCACCTACCGTGGCAAGGACCGCCGTCTGAAGAACGACGACAACCTCACCCCCTTGTGGAACGACATAGAGCAACGTCTGCATCTGAGCGAGAGTGTGGAGCAGATGTATGCCGACACCCTGATCAGCCCGTTCACCTACTCACTGTATCAGGCCTTTCGCGACAACCTGAAGAAGCGCAACCGTTTCGACAATATCATCCACCTGCGCCACATAGGCAGAGGGTATGAGTTGGCACTGAACAACGGCTTCTACTCCCTGCACAGTCCCGATGCCGACGAGCGCCAGTGGCAGGGTCAGGTGTACAGCGAGGTGCGGCGCAACGAGCGCACAGAGCGTATGCGCAGAGTGGGGCCGGTGAAGGAAGACCACTTCATGGAGTACGAAGTGCCGTCGGGTTGGACCTCGGGTGGCAGGACCGCCATCATCGACTGTCGCGACAAGCGTTACGACCGTTACCTGATATCCCTGCACCGCGATGGTGAGAGTTATGCCATGAAGAGTCATGTGTTCCCCCTTCGCCATACCGACGTGGCAGAATTTACGCGCACCGACGGCAGCACCACCTTCACCCACTCACTGCGTGGCAGTCAGGACGAGTTGTTGGTGAAGAACATGCGTGTGAACGGCAGTCGCCGGCTGATATACCCTCACGGCAGCGACCTGTACTGGTTGCGCGAGTATGCAGGTCTGTTTGACTACGTGGATGCCCCCCACCGCCATAGCAACGACACCCTGACCATAGATGCCCATTTGCAGCACCGCATGCAGGCATTGCTGCGCGACAGCACCCATGGCATGCAGGCCTCGGTAGTGGGTATGGACGGCGACGGCAGAGTGCGCTTGCTGTCCGACTACAAGGGCAAGCGCTATGTCATCGACCCCAACGACGAGCAGCAGGTGCAGGAGACCCACGAGCGCACCTATCTGAACCCCATAGCCCGCGAGAACCAGTTGTACTTCGGCAATATGAACCTGCAGTACATGCAGCCCGGTCCCGGTTCGTCGATGAAGCCCCTGACCTATGCCGCCGTGACCTCGCAGACCCTCGACAGGATATCGTGGGGGCAGTTGATGCTGGAGCCCCCCACCCCCTTTAACAGCGAGCAGGGCAATCTGCTGCACTTCGGACCCTCCTACACGTTCGACCCACCCTTCACCAGTGTGGCTGCCGACGAGGCTGGTCACGGCGGATGGGTGGACGACCGGTACTACCTGCAACACTCCAGCAATTTCTTCAATGCCCTGGTCACCTACATAGGACTGATGACCGAGGTGAGCGACACCCTGTGGCGCATATCCGACGATGTGACCGACTACCCCCGTGTGCGCATCGGTATGGGCGGTCTGCTCACCCCGCGTGCCGTGCCCCCTGCAGCCCAGGGCAGCAGTCTGCTCAACTTAGGACTGCGCAACTTAGGATTGGTGACCTCGGAGCACGACTCCCTCAGCACCTTCTACCATGAGAGTTGGGTGCGTGGCTGGTTGTCGTCGGGCTCGGAGACACCACGTCTCTTCCCCTGGGTGTTTCCCAACGTGAGCACCGCCTACTATTCCCACTTCCGCGACATGGGCAATCCCTCGCGCCAGTTGAAGCAATACGCCCTGGGGGCGTATCCCCTGCAGTTGACCCCTGTGAAGATGGCAGAGATGTATGGCAGGCTGTTTGCCATGACCACCGACTACAGTGCCCACCTCTATCCACAGGCTATGCGTGGCAGCGGCGAGTGGACCATGCTCGACAGTCTGCGCCAGGACCGTCTGTTCGGTTTCTTCCAGCGCCACCTGTACGAGGGCATGCGTCTGTGCAGCGAGAGCGGCACCGGTGCCAGCATGGTAGACCGCAGCAGGCTGCCTGGTGGCTATCACCTGTACATGAAGACCGGCACACTGAAATTGGAGCACAAGGACAATGACCGCATGTTGGCAGTAGTGATAACCGACCGCGACGTGACCCAAGCAGAGCGGGCCTCAGACTACCGTTTCTACGTGGTATACCTACGTGTGGTGCAGAGCCGGCTGAGTGCACAGGAACTGCGCAATCTGGTGACCCGCGTCCTGAGCGAGGTGATGCGCAGTCAGAGTTTCCAACAGTATTTTCACAGCGAGGAAAAGAATGAGAAATAACATATTGATAGGATTAGTGGCATTACTGCTCCTGGCAGTATATATCAGCATGGGCACGTGCAGCAGGGAGAGCAACAGCGAGAGCACCCTGCCTATCGACGGTATGATGCTCGCTGTGGAAGTGGATGCCGACTCGCTCCGCACCGCCATCCTCAGCGGCTATCACCGCAGGGGCAACACCGAACTGTGGGTAGACACCGTGGGCGGCGAGTTTGTGATACGCTACCACAACGGCTATGCCATACTGGACCACGCAGCAGAGAATGAGAGTTGGCGCACACGCAGAGAGAACGAGCAACTGTTGGCTCCCGGAGTGGTGGTGAGCGATGCCGACGGCCGTCACAGCATCACCCTGCCCCGCCGTGGCAACAGAGTGCTATGCCCCTCGTACATACTGGTAGAGGTGCTGAAGCAACGGTGAGCCACGATGGAGAGTACAGGCAAGAGGTTTAACAATCGTAAAAAAAAGCGAGAAGATAGCAAACATGCGTTAACGAACGTTTTAAGTTTGTTAAAAGACAACAAATAATCATCGTTTTTCATCGTTTCCCAACAATTTGCTAATATATTTGCACGCGGAAAAGACAACCAGACAGAGTTGGAACTCAAAAAAAAACGAGATATTATGACAGTAAAGACAATGAAACTATCAGTGGCAGCCATAGCCATGGCAGCCATGGTATTCACCCCATCGTATGCAACCCCGTATGTGGCACCAGAGAGCGGCGTGGCAGTACCTCCCGGAGGAGTGGACCTGACCTACGCAGCCGAGCGAGCCCTGCCCGCTGTGGTGCACATCAAGTACGTGCAGACCTCGAAAGTGAAGGAGATAGAAGTGCAGAGCGACCCCTTTGAGGATTTCTTCAGCAACCCCTTCGGTTTCTTCGGCAACCCCGGTGGTGGTGGCACCCAGCGCCGTCAGGTACAGACCCCACGCAGAGAGGCGAGCGGTTCGGGAGTGATCATCTCCTCCGACGGTTATATAGTGACCAATAACCACGTGGTGGAGGGTGCCGACGAATTGCGCGTGACCCTGAACGACAACCGTGAGTTTAGTGCCCGCATCATAGGCAACGACAAGAACACCGACCTGGCCCTGATAAAGATAGACGGCAAGAACCTGCCCACCCTGCCCATCGGCGACAGCGACAAGTTGCGTGTGGGTGAATGGGTGATAGCCGTGGGCAACCCGTTCAACCTGAACAGCACAGTGACCGCCGGCATAGTAAGTGCCAAGGCCCGTTCGCTGTATGCCAACGGTGTAGAGTCGTTCATCCAGACCGACGCCGCCATCAACGCCGGCAACAGCGGCGGTGCCCTGGTGAACACCTCGGGCGAGTTGGTAGGCATCAACGCCATGCTGTACTCTCAGACCGGTTCGTACAGCGGTTATGGTTTCGCCATACCCACCACCATCATGAACAAGGTAGTGGACGACCTGAAGAAATACGGCACTGTGCAGCGCGCCATACTTGGCATACAGGGTCAGGATGTGCACAACTACATAGACGCCCAGCAGAGCAAGGGCAAGGACGTGGACCTTGGCACTGTTGACGGCGTGTATGTGGCAAAGGTAGACGAGAGTGGTGCCGGTGCCGAGGCAGGACTGTCTGAGGGCGACGTAGTGATAATGCTCGACAACAAGAAGATAACCAAGATGGCAGAGATGCAGGAGTATCTGGCTTCGAAGCGTCCCGGCGACAAGGTGAAGGTGACCTATCTGCACAACAAGAAGAAGCAAGAGAAGACCGTAACCCTGAAGAATGCCCAGGGCACCACCAATGTGGTGAAGACCGCCGACATGGACGTGCTGGGTGTGAACTTCCGCGAGATAAGCGATGAGCAGAAGAAGCAGTTGGGCATCAACTACGGTGTGGAAGTGATAAAGGTAAATGCCGGTAGGATGAAGGACGAGGGCGTGACCAAGGGCTTCATCATCCAGAAGGTGAACGACGAGCCCATCCGCACTATCGACGACATGCAGCAGGCAGTGGCAAAGGCCTCCACAGGCAAAGATCAGGTGCTGTATATCCAGGGTCTGTATCCCACAGGCAAGAAGAAGTACTTCGCAGTGCCCTTAAGCGAGTGAAGCAGAAACATACGATAACTAAGATACCCCCTCGAAGCCAGGCTCCGAGGGGGTATTTACATATACGGTTAATCAGATTTGATAGTTTGGTGCATTACAGCATAGCCTCGATATCCTTTTCAAAATCGGCGGGCTCGGTGGTGGGAGCATATCGCTTGATAGTGGCACCATCTTTAGAGATGAGGAATTTGGTAAAGTTCCACTTTATGTCACTGTCCTTCTCCACACTCTTGCTTATGGTCTTGAAAAGAGCCTTGGCAGCCTTCGCCTTCAGTCCGCGGTACTCCTCGGTGGGAGCCTGAGACTTGAGGTACTCGAAGATGGGAGAGGCATCGGCACCATTGACATCGGTTTTCTTCATTATCTGAAAAGTCACCCCATAATTGAGTTGGCAGAACTCCTCTATCTGTCCGTCGGTGCCAGGGTCCTGTTCCTTGAACTGATTGCAGGGGAAGCCGATGACAACCAGGCCCTTGTCCTTGTATTTCTGATTGAGAGATTCCAACCCAGCAAACTGAGGAGTGAAACCACACTTGCTGGCAGTATTGACGATGAGCAGCGCTTTTCCCTCGAACTGAGCAAAATCCAGTTCCTTGCCTTTGCTCGTGAGAGCCTTGAAATCATAAATCTTATTCATATCTATTACGATTATTAGTTTTGTTTGTTTTTATCACGTTCTGTATTTCAAGTGCAAATATACGAACAATAATTTATATCGCAAGCGATTTAAATTAAAGTTTAAACTAATTTAACATTATATCGCGCACGATAGTTTTTAATATATCATATAGAACATCTTTATAGCAAAAAATCTCTTAAAAATAACGTATATTCCAGAAAAGTTATCATCTTTGCACATTGTATACGAAATATAATGCAGAACACGAAAAAAAGGTATGAACAGAGAAGAAAGAGAACAGATACAGCCCCTTGCCCTCTCTGATATAGTAATCGAAGCCCAAAGGAAGGGTGAGACGTTAGGATACAGAGACGACGAATTGATAATCATAGACGATTTGCGCGACATACCCGATTTCACCGGTTACAAGATATCTTTCAACATAGTGTTAGTATGTGTGCGCGGCAAGTTACAGTTGGAAGTCACTGGCGAGCAGGTATCAGTGAGTGACGGTCAGATAATAGTGTGTCACAGTCACACTGTATTGTCTAACTACATGGTGAGTCCGTCGGTGGAGTGTAAATTGCTGTGCGTGAGCGACCGTCTGTTGCGCACCATTCTTGCTTCACAGATGCAGTTGTGGAACAAGATGTTGTATCACCACCGTTTCATCATCATCAATGCCGAAGCAGAAAGTCTTGCCCTCTATCAGCATTTGCGTTATCAGTGGATACGCGATGACAGTCCTTTCAAGCGCGAGATATTGATCAGTCTGTTGCGTGCCGCCCTTTTAGAGTTGTGCGACCAGATGATGCATGGAGAGAGCGAGAAAGAGTCGGGCATCGTATCTCATGGCAGTTCTCGCATGGAGATGCTTTTTCACCAGTTTTTAGAGCACTTGGCCAGTCGTCATGTGAAGAAGTTGAGTGTGGCTGATTATGCCAATGAGATGTGCATCACGCCCAAGTATCTCTCCACCATTTGCCGCACCGTGAGCGACAAGTCTCCCATGACATGGATATCGGAATATGTGATGGAAGACATAACGTATTATCTACGTCAGACCGACCTGACAGCCAAGGAGATAAGCGATGAGTTGGGTTTTCCCAATGCCTCGTATTTTGGCAAGTACGTGCGAGAGCGTTTAGGTATGAGTCCGAACGAGTATAGGAAGAAATTGCGGTCAGTGGCGAGATAGCCGATAATAACATTAAAGAATAGATTATGAAAACGAAAGTGTTATGCATGGTATTGATGCTGTCGGTAGCATGTGTCACGGCTCACGGTCAGGAGTACAAAGGAGCCACAGACAGCGTTGGTTTCTCGAAAGGAGTGATATTTGAGGATTTTGAAATGCCAGCCACCTTCAATGGAGGTGTAGAAGGCCTGAAGGAGTATTTAGCCGAGAATGTGAAGATGCCTGATAAATACTCAGAAGTCTGTATAACGGGGCGCGTGATAGTGAGTTTTGTGATAGAGCGCGATGGCAGCATTAGCGACGCCAAGGTGATGAAGAGTTTAGACCCTGAGCTGGATGCAGAGGCCCTCCGCGTGGTAATGGCCATGCCGAAATGGTCGCCTGCCAAGAACCGTGGCAAGGCAGTGCGCACCCGCATGGCGATACCCATCTGTTTCAAGTAGATACCGGCAACCACCAATCTCAACTATGGCGTTACTTGAGAACAGGCAACACATCATGCACGGCATACATGACGGTATCCCTATCGCAATGGGTTATTTTGCCGTGGCTTTCTCGCTGGGCATCATTGCTGCGAAGGCAGGTCTGTCGGGTACGGAAGGATTTCTCACCAGTTTCTTCACCCGTGCATCTGCTGGAGAGTATGGCACCTACACATTGGTGGCTGTCCAGGCATCATACGTGGAAGTGATAGCCATATGTATGGTGGCCAACCTGCGCTATATGCTGATGAGTGCCGCACTCTCTCAGAAGATGGCACCCGGCATATCATGGGTGCATCGGATACTGATGGCATGCTGTGTGACCGATGAGGTGTTTGGCATCTCGGTGGCGCATCCCGGCTACACCCCACCGGCATACACTTACTCTGCAGCCTTGATATCTTCACTCTTCTGGGCATCGGGTTGTATGGCAGGCATCCTCGCTGGCAATATGCTGCCACTGCCTATAGTGACGGCGCTGAGCATGTCGCTCTACGGCATGTTCCTGGCTATCATCCTTCCGTCAGCCCATCGTGACCGTAATGTGCTCTATGCCCTGATAGCCAGTTTCGTGCTAAGCGGGTTGTGTGCCATAGCACCTGTTGTCAGCGAGTGGAGCAGTGGCATGCGTACGGTAGTATTGACAATCATCATTTCTGCTGTAGCAGCATGGCTTAAACCCATAAAGACAGAGGTAGATGGAGCAGCATAGCATGATCATTTATATCCTACTGGTCATCATTGTCACCAATCTGATACGCGTGACACCGATGCTATTCATCAAGGGGCAGATTCATAACCGTTTCGTTCGCAGTTTTCTGTATTACGTACCTTACGTGACTCTGGCGGTAATGACCTTCCCCGACATGATACTTGCCACGCCCACTCCTCTGCCGGGCATAATTGCCCTCTTGACAGGCATGGTGGCAGCATGGTTTCGTCTGGGCCTTTTCCCTGTGGCGCTCATCTGTTGCGTTGTCACCTATTTGTTGATTTAAATGCGTTTCACCTTTTTTAATTGACACCAGCCTTTGGGTCGCGATATTTGTGAGATTTGTATATGGATGCCACGGTGGTCCAGGTACGATGCGGAAGTCTAATTAGTTATTCACTTCAAAATGATCCTAAGTATGGAAACAATTGATTTTTATGCAAAGTACGCAGCGGAGTTCCGTGCTGCTTACACCCAGAGTTTAGTTGATACATTCAATAAGTCCGTAGGCAACTATGGATGGTCTTCAATGCGAGCCACACTACATGCGGCTCTGATTGATGAATTTGTCCGCCGTGGAATAGACATATCTGCTATTCACGACGGCAAATCCACGTCGTTCGCACACAGAGTCATTCTCAGTAATGAGCAAGATAGATTGGTAATCGCTGAATGAAGATAGCCCCTTTTGCTCTCACATTCTCAAAGCCCTTCCTGTCGTCTGCTCTTGACAGGAAGGGCTTTTGCATGTCTTACCTTTGCAAGCACACCCAGCGGAAGGCGTTGGTAAAGAGCAGGTTTTGAGTAGCATCGATAAACGCCTGATCACCGTGCCCCATATTCAGATATACCATATTGTATCGTGTATTGGTCCACACTATGGGGAAGTCGCCGTGTGTCACTATATCTTTTATGCCGAAGGGATAGTTTTTCGGTGAGATGCTGAGCAGCACCTCCACATCCTTGTTGGCTCGTGGCGATGGTGAGAACTGATAGAACTCGCTGGCGGGTGCCACGAACTCTTCGGGCAGGTTGCGTGTGATGGGATGGTGGTGCGTATCCACATCGACGAGCGCCGGCTGCGGCGGCCAGTTATTGCACAGGAAGGGTCCGCACCCCAGGAATTGGTTGAACCACGGCCAGTGTGTATTAGCATCGTTGTATCCTGTGCCATGAAATCCGAGCCATCCCCCACCCTGTTCCATATAGTTCTCGAAAGCCTTTCTTGCCGTCTGAGAGTGTGGCAGGGTATTGAGCATCACCACCACATCGTACTGTTTGAGAGAGTCGGTACTTTCCGGGCACTGTGTGCGTGTGTCGCCATAACTGAGTTTATGGAAGAAGTACAGTGCCTGTTTGTCAAACTCCACATGGTCGGGTTCGGCAGAGGGGTCCCATATCAGCAATGCACGGAAGCGCACGCGATTAGCCGCGTAGTCGGCAGGATATGGTCCTGGCTCTCCATGCATCAGGATATTGCAAATCACACGTCGCAGGGGTTTCTGATTATCATCGCCATACTCCCAGTACATACCACCGAGCAGCCCTTGGTTTACGATATACTGGCATTTGATACCGATGGAATGTTCATTTTCATGCGCCATAACCATTTCACCTTTGTCGTTCACCAAGAATGGCACCATAGACTGGTCGTGCCATGCCGAGATGACATGTTTCACGGTGTCAGGCCTGGTGGTATAGCCATCCACTCCCCTCCCATAGAGCGGCATGCCCATGACCAGTTTTTGTCGTGGCACGCCTGCCTTGAGGTGCGCCTTCACTGCTTGTGAAGAAGACATGCCATTGGTAATCTCAGAGGGATAGAGAGCTGAATGATGATATGGCGGATTTCCCATATCATAGGCCATCACATTGACCATATCAATATATTCTATACAGTTGGCGAAGTCTACATACAGAGCACCTGCCACGGTGGCGCAGGAGAGCAGTTTGTCGGGCAGAAGGCTGCGCAGATCGCGCATCAGCAGCGAGAAGTTTTTAGTATCCTCGGGAGTAGAAGAGATGCCCGCCGAAGACTGTGTGGGATATTCCCAGTCTATATCGATGCCGTCGAGAGCGAACTGGTCCACCACTCTGCGGCAGTCTTTGGCAAACGCCCTGCGCAGTTTTTCAGACGCAGCCATCTCGCTGAATCGTCCACTGCCCCACCCTCCTACTGACAGCATTACCTTCAGAGTCTTGTTCCTCTGCTTCAGTGCCACAATCTGTCTGAGGCGGTCGGGGTTGTCGATACGCAGCCCATCGAACGAGTCGTTTACGTGAGCAAAAGCATAGTTGATATGCGTCATCTCCGTGGGATCGGGTATAGTATTTGTCCATGAGGTGACATACGCCACCACCACCCTCTCCTGTGCATTTGCCAGCACAGGCAGAACCAGAGCGATAGCAAGTAGAAAGTTATTCAAGATGCACTTCATCGTAAATAGGTATCAGGTTTCATTCCGCTTGCAAATTTACACAATTAGTGAGATATACATGCCATTTTAGACGGTTTTTGCATTTGAGATTTATCCTATAACATTATCTCATTATTTTATCGTACCTTTGCAGCGCCTTAGAAGGAGTCGCCGAGATAGTCTTGCAGCCCTCAAACAGGCTAACTATCACTTATGAATTGGATTGTCCTTATTCTTGCAGGGTTATGTGAAGTGGGCTTCACCTTTTGTCTTGGAAAAACTAAAGGTTTGGAAGGCTCCTCATGGTGGATGTGGGTTTCCGCCTTTGCTTATTTCTATGTAATGAGTGCAGTACTGCTGGCGAAAGCTACGCAGACATTGCCTATTGGAACAGCTTATCCCGTATGGACGGGAATAGGTGCCGTTGGCGCAGTAGTCGTTGGCATCTTTGTATTCAAAGAGCCGGCTACCTTCTGGCGCTTGTTCTTCCTTACGACGCTCATTGCGTCTATTATCGGGCTTAAAACGATTTCTTAGCGTATGGAGTTCAGAGAAATGAGAAGAAAGAGACAGTTGCTTTCGCAGGACGAAAGCCTGTCCATATTGGAAAGTGCCACTGCTGGGACGTTGGCACTGCTTGGCGATAATGATTATCCTTACGCTGTTCCCATCAGCTATGTCTATGCCGATGGCAAACTTTTTTTCCATAGCGCAATGGCTGGTCATAAAGTGGATGCTATAAGGAAATGCGACAAGGCTTCATTCTGTGTCATAGCACAGGATGAGGTGCATCCTGAGAAATACACTACTTTCTTCCGGAGCGTGATTGCCTTCGGAAGAATACACATCATCGAGGATGAAAGGGAAAAACTGGAAGTTGCCAAACTGCTTGGCAACAGATATAATCCAAATCAGGACGAAGCCCTGCAGAAAGAAATTGAAAGCGGACTATCCCGTATGTTGGCTATCCGCTTCGACATTGAACACCTTACGGGTAAGGAAGCCATTGAACTTATAAGACAGCGACAGCACTAATCTCATGTCTTTTTCGGGGCACCTGCATAACCATGTGTGAGCATCCACACTAAACTCGTGATATTTTCGTTCTATAATAAACGAGATATCACGATGAATCCACAATACGAAACACTTGCCAAATGCCTGTTGCCTGAGCACATGCTTGAATGGTTTGAACTGACGAATGTTGAGGTCAAGCCCAAAGAGAAGAAATCCAATCAGGCTTTGTCAATAGGTCAACTAACGCCTCAGCCGAATCGCTTAATGCTAAAATTAAGGACTTCAGGACTCAGCTAAGAGGTGTCGTTGACAAGAAATACTTCATCTTCAGGCTTGTCAAGATTTTCGGTTAATCCACGTGGTTATGCAGGTGACCCCTTCATGTCCTTCGTCCGCATTCTCGCAGGTTGAACAATATTTTTACCCTGCTGGCCGTGAAGCGCAAAGTTGACTCTCTTGATTATCAGTTACTTACGTTCTTCGGTGAGTCAAAAAAACAAGAGCGTCTGACTTTGTAAGTCTGACGCTCTTGGCACGAGGATTTCGCGATTTGCGGTGCGTACGGGACTCGAACCCGTGACCTCCTGCGTGACAGGCAGGCATTCT
>CAMHPC010000057.1 GCA_946186945.1 uncultured Prevotella sp. | reverse complement strand
CAGCGGGTCTTTGCTTGACTGTATTTTTATCAGTTTCATGTTAAATTCCGATTTAGTTGTCTGTTCTATTTTTCCAAGTCATTTTAATATGCGGAATGCCATCGAGCATGAAGGTGTCTGATGACTGCCGGAAGCCTACACTCTCATAGAATCCTTTGGCATATTCCTGTGCCTCAATATCGATGCGCTTTGCATCGAAGTGTTCAATAGCAGCATCGATGGCATGGAGCAAGATCTGCTTGCCATAGCCTTTGCCTCGTTCGGTAGTGATGACCATTCCAATGGAAATCTCCTTCATGTGTGTACCGGCCGGACATATGCGAGCCAGAGCCACCACTTTGTCTTCGGTTTTCTTTCCAGCCATGACCAGATAGTTATTGGCATTACGAAACTTTCCATATTTGGCCAAAGTCCCTTGGAATGCCTTCGGCTCATTGCATATCAACTGAATGTGGAGTTGTCCCTCATGGTTCAACTTCACGATTTCATCTTCAAGCAACCTGACGATTTCCTCGCTCAATGATTGGTCTTTGTAAGCCCCTTCACTATGCCGGGCTTCTATGGCATCCAGTATAGTCATATTTTAGATGAAATATTACTATTCACGCAAGCATATTATTTTCGAGAAATCTTACAAATCTATTCAAATCATGCAATAATACCCTCCGCCATTCTCTTTCCTGCATCGAAAGCCTTCTGCAGGTCCTCCTCCCAGTGTTCCTCGCGATACTTCCGCTTGTCTGGCTCAGAGAATCCACGCAGTTCGTAGTTGTCGTAGTTCTTCACCTGATAGGTGTTGTAGGCAGTCAGTTTCTCTGGTTCCCCGAGTGCTTGGGTGATGCAGTATTCCATCGTGCCGTAGCCGTTGCAATTATTGAACTCTTTGGTGCCGTTCTGTGTCTCTACGAGCACGACAGGCATTCGTTTCGGTGCTGTCAGGCTGTGGTCGTTGTAGGAGAGCCAGGCAAAGGCCAGCCGCTCCAGGAATGCACGCATTTGTGCCGTAATCTCTCCGAAATAGTTGGGTGAGCCCAACACCAGTCCGTCGGCTTCTGCCACTTCCTGCAGCACTGGAGTCAGGGCATCCCTGAATTTGCAGACATTAGAAACCTTGTCTCTGACCTTGCATGCCATACACGACATGCAGCCCTTGTAGTCAAGACTATACAAGCGCACGGTCTTCACTTCGATTTGGTCACTTACTGAAGCAGCACCTTCGGCGAACTTCTTCAGCATCGAGGCCGTATTGAATGTCTTTCTTGGGCCTCCGTCGATAATCATGATTTTTTTCATCGTTTAAATCTTCGATAATGTCCGTAAAAGCAGAAGTGGTCGGTCGTCGTTTCCATCCTCGCGGCATTGGTCAAGCATTGACACCCAACTTATACTTACCGAGCGCAAATATACAACAAATTCTTTATTTTCTGATATGCAACAACGGCAAGTATGGATATTCAAGGCGTTTTTAACAATTTGGAGGCGTATTTTTGGAGCACAAACAAATGGAATTCGCATATTTAGAAAGAGACAATAAGAATTGCCCCCAGAATAATTTTTTGCACTGGGAAATGAGAAATTCGTGTATAAATCAGCGGTTTTTTTTCGGGAAATAATCGTATTTTTGCAATCAGAACAGTATGAGAAGAAATACAATGAATTTAAATGAAATAGTAACCGCTTTCAAGAATCATCAACTCCAATATGGGCTTAATGGTGATAACATGCAGCAAGAGTTGTATAAATGGGAACTGGTGACCAAGCAGGTAGGTCATCCGGATACTGACGCGGAAGACTTCGCGAAAGAAATACAATCTTTAGTGTTTAAGAATCTCTGTTATGGTCCACAGTTAACTGCAATCAGGAATTTTGCAAAATATGAGCCAGAAGAATACCGCGATGCTTTCAAGGGGTTGTTTGATGAAACTGCGGATTTGCAGGAGCGGGTTAATACTTTTACATCTGCTTGTATAGCATTATGGGATGGAAAGATTAAGAAAAACTTTACGAAGAAGACCCGTGCGATGTGTGATGAAAGACTGATAAGTTGTTTCTTGACCTTACACGACCCACAAAAGTACACGTTTTACAAGCCTGATGTTTATGATAGCTTTTGCAAAATCCTTGGAGTTGAGGCGAAGAAAGCCGGTAAGAAACTTGTTCATTTCTATGAATTGCTCCATCAGTACCTGATACCTCTTGTAGAGCAGGACACCGAACTCATGGAGTCCGTCAATAATGAATTGCAAAAGGAAGAATACATAAAGAGTACTATACTGACTGCCCAAACCGTTTTGTGGAACTATGTCAGCAGACTGCGCAAGGACGAGAAACAACAGGTTTGGTTGTTTTTAGGAGGAAAAGACGCTAACGATTATCATTTTGAAGAAATGTATAATGATGGCGTAATGGCTCTATGCGGATGGGATAAAGCTGGAGATTTGAGTGATTGTCCAGACAAAGAAAGTGTTGACAAGAGACGACAAAGCATTGACGAGTATCAATTTAATACTGGAAATCTGACAGGTATGCTACATGCCATAGCCAATGAGATAAATGTAGGTGACATTGTATTGGCCAAATACAGTAAATCTGATGTTGTCGGCATGGGAGTTGTAACAGGCGATTATCGATTTGATGATGAGTCTGTTTATGGTAAGCATTGCAGAGATATTTTATGGACTCATAAGGGACTTTGGCATTGTGCTTCTATATTGAAAGAGTTCGGTCAAAATGAGTTTCCTGCCAAAGCACTGACCAATGTTACTAAATCCAAGTATATCCCTAAAATTTTGGAATTGATAGAAGGTGACAGCAAACAAGATAATAATAATCCTCAGACATTTGAGACAATGACGGAATTAGAAATACTCAAACAAAAGAAGCAGATCATTCTTCAAGGTGCTCCTGGCACAGGCAAGACCTATAAGACAGCCTCCTTAGCTGTTGGTATGTGTAATCCTGCCTTTACTGATTTTGCCAATCATCAGAAGGTAATGGAAGAATACGAACGTCTGACGAACGAAGGACAGATAGCATTTTGCACCTTCCATCAGTCGATGGATTATGAGGATTTCGTAGAGGGACTTAAGCCTGAAGTGAAAGGTAATGCTGTAGAATACAATGTGGAGAATGGCATCTTCAAGACTATCTGTGAGAAGGCCCAGACAAAAGAAGATGCAGATATTACGAATTGTATTGACAAATATCTCCAAACTATCAAGGGCTATGAGAACAAAAAAACTATCCCCACATTATCCGGGAAGTCAGAATTGTTTGTGTGGTGGACAGAAGGTAATGATACCATAAGTACGCGCAGTGTGTTGTCAAAAAGTGAAAAAGGCGACCAGTATTCACCATCACCTCTTAACATAGAGAAAGTTAAAATGCAGGCGCTTGGTGAAGGTGAAGAGAATAACTGGCGACATTATGCACAGGCTTTTATCAATGCTGTTAAGAAAGAGTATAATTTGGAGAATCAGGTATCTGATAAACCATACGTTCTTATTATCGATGAGATAAACCGTGGCAATGTTTCCAAGATATTTGGAGAACTGATAACGCTGCTTGAAGCTGACAAACGCAGTGGTGGTGGAACTCATCACATCAGTTTAAAACTGCCTTATTCAAAGGAAGACTTCTCCGTCCCTTCCAACCTCTACATCATTGGTACCATGAATACAACCGACCGTTCTACAGGAACGATTGACTATGCTGTGCGTCGTCGCTTTGCCTTCGTCACCTTGGAATCGAAGTCTGATGTCATCAAAGACTGGTGTGATTCCCAGTCAGTGCCCTCCGATGTCAAGAACGCTGCCCTTGCCTTGTTTACTCAGATAAATGGTGAGGGAAAGACAGATACAAGTTCGTTCATCGCCAAGCATAAAGCAGCCGACTTTGAACTCGAAGACCTGAAGGTAGGTCACAGTTACTTCATGGCTAAAGACATGGCGAGTCTCAAAATGAAGATGCGCTTTGAGGTAGTGCCTCTGATTAAGGAATACATCAAGGATGGTATTCTCAGAGGTGAATCTGATGATGAACAATACTTTGAGAAGTGGCAGAATGCCGAGTGCTATTATCCAAAGACAGACGATTATACCGAATGATAATGCGTGAACACGAAAAGATACCATACGATTCCTTTGCTTTCCAAGAGTATTGGGGTGAAGGAATGCGTCTTCCAAGCCAAAGCAATGGTTTAGACAGATGGTTCTTTCAGTGGCAGTGGCGTAATTCATCACCGACAAATGATGATGTCGAGTCTGACCAGCCTATGGTAACGGAGTCAGGCTATTATGCTTCCTACGTCATCGGTGCACAGTGGTTTGACAAGGCAAAAACCCTGCCACTTGTCGTTACTACAAAATATGGTAGTGATCGAATTGATTTCCTGAAAATGTTCAGTGTCTGCTTCAACAGTGGTATTGCATCCAAGGAATTCTCAAAGATTTATGAAGTTGACATGGAACAGCCTCGGATAAAGGCTCCAGAACTCAAAAGCGTTTTAAGTCCGCTTATAGTTGCCCATTTCCTTTCTGTAGTTAAGGAAATAGTAAGACGAGGACTGAAAAAGGACTATGTTCAGCGAGAGGAAAACCTTAAAAAAGTAAAGGGGCATATTGGCATCTTACGTAATGAGCGGATTAATGTTCTAAAGAAACGCTACGATAAGGTGTTCTGCCATTATCAGGAGTATTCCGAAGACACTGTTGAAAACAGACTAATAAAAAAGGCTCTGAAATTCTCTCAGCAAATTTTGCAATTAAAAGGAGTGTCAGAGAGTCTGCTTCCATTGCAACATACGGTGCATGTGTGTTTGGCTGCCTTTGCCAATGTCGGCGATCAGATTGAAGTTTGGGAAGTAAAGACTATCAAGCGCCACAAGATATTCAGGGAATATGATGATGCCATCAAACTTGCTCAGATGATACTCCATCGCTATGACTACAGCATCACCAATATCACTAAAGCAGCAGAAGAGTATTGCCCTGTTTTTTGGATTGACATGGCTATGCTGTATGAACACTATGTCTTGGGTTTGCTCCGTCGGGCATACGGTTCCAAGATACACTATCAGGTTCGAGGGCATACAGGTTATCCTGACTTCGTCTGCTACTCGCCTAATATCGTATTAGACACTAAATACATTCCAAGATTTGAGCGTGGAGGTATAGATACTTACATCGTCCGACAACTTAGCGGATATAGCCGAGACAAGTGGATTTTCCCTACAAAGCCAGTAACAAACATCCCTTGCGTGGTTATCTATCCTGTAGAGGGTAAAGAAGAAAATCCATTCAAGGATAAGCGGCTGGAAGACTTTCTAAATGTAGAAGACCAATGTCTTTGGAATTTTCATAGGATAGCAGTTCCTTTGCCAACATTGACTGACGCACAGTAACAGTATGACTGATGAGAGAAATATCCACAGATGCGTTTTATTAGTGCAAAGACAAGAATAATCACTGACTTTTTTGAGAGGTTACCGAAGTGCAATCAACATTTTTAGTCGTATGTGTATTTTTCACACAATAATGTTTGGTAAGAATAAAAATGTTTTGTAAATTTGCAGCGTAAATATTACGCAAAGGAATTTTAGAGTATGGTATTTAATGAGGAAACAGGCAAATGGGAGTCCAAGTACTGGCATCCGTCATTGACAACCGACGCTGTAGTTTTCGGTTTCGACAAAGAAGAAGGTTCTTTGCAAGTCCTCTTAATAAAACGAGGCAAGGCGAGACCTGGTGAAGTTGGAGCCTTCGAGGGCTATTGGGCACTGCCCGGTGGTTTCATTCAAAAAGACGAGCCAACTGATGAGTGTGTTCATCGTGAACTATTTGAGGAATCATCAATGAAACTCTTTGATAATGACAAAGGCATAAAGCCGGAGTTCATAGAACAACTTAAAACGTATTCGGCACGAGGAAGAGACCCACGCGAGTTCGTAGTCACTGTAGCATATTATGCGCTGGTAAAAAGAGATAAATATGTAATCAAAGGCGGTGATGATGCTGCAGAAGCCAAGTGGTTTTCCGTCAATGAATTATCTGAACTGAATCTTGCATTTGACCATGCCCAGATAATACAAGATGCGATAGAAAGACTTCGTGAAAGAATACATTTTGAACCCATCGGTTTCAATCTGCTTGACAAGGAATTCACGATGCCTCAGTTGCAGAGCATATACATTGCCATTCTTAATCCACCAGAAGAAGACAATACGATTCGAGACAGACGGAACTTCCCCAAAAAGATGCTGAAGCTCGGTTATATCAAAGAAACGGGAAAGAAAGTCACAGGCAATCCATATCGCTCTCCAAAGTTATACACCTTTGACGAAGAAGCATATAAGCATGCCAAAAAAATTGGGATGAGACTGGAATTCTAAACACCTTGAACGACATTAGCCTCCCAAACTGTGAGGTTTTTAATGCGTAAAATGCAAGAGAATTATGACAGTCATTCACGCCACATGACAGATGCAGAAACGTCATTAGAGAGATAACATGCAACAGTAGTGTAAAAGGAGCAAAGATATCGATAGATTTATGCAGCAGCGCACATACATAGCTATTGATTTGAAGTCGTTCTACGCTTCGGTGGAATGTGTGGACAGAGGTCTCGACCCTCTTGCCACCAACCTTGTGGTGGCAGACGTGAGCCGCACCGACAAGACTATCTGTCTGGCCGTCTCTCCGTCACTGAAAGCCTATGGCATAGGTGGTCGTGCCCGTCTGTTCGAGGTAGTTCAGAAGGTTCGTGAGATAAACTATGATCGCAAGCGACGATCAGGTTGGCGAATGACCGGGAAGTCCTGTAACGACTTTGAATTGAGGTCCAATCCAAGCCTTGAGCTCGACTATATAGCAGCGCCTCCGCAGATGGCTCATTATATCGATGTAAGCACGAGAGTATATCAGACATACCTGAAATACATTGCTCCGGAGGACATACACGTGTATAGCATCGATGAAGTGTTCATGGATGTGACCGCCTATCTGAAGAGTTACAAGATGACCGCCCATGATCTTGCCATGACAATGATACGTGACGTGCTCCGCCAGACAGGAATAACGGCTACCGCAGGTATTGGCACCAACATGTATCTCTGCAAGGTGGCAATGGATATCATGGCAAAGAAGTCGGCAGCAGACAAAGATGGCGTACGAATAGCAGAGTTGGATGAGATGTCGTATCGCAAGCAGTTGTGGGACTATCGTCCACTGACCCATTTCTGGCGAGTGGGAAGAGGTATAGCCCAGAGGCTTGCCATGTACGGCATCGACACCATGGGCAAACTGGCAAGGCAGTCGGTCCGCAATGATGAACTGCTATACCAGTTGTTTGGAGTGAATGCAGAGTTGCTGATAGACCATGCGTGGGGATGGGAGCCCTGTACGATGGATGTAGTGAAGGCCTACAAGCCTGATAGAAACTCCTTCAGCAGCGGTCAGGTACTGCAGGAACCATATACATTTAGGAAAGCCCGTGTAGTGATACAGGAGATGGCAGACCAGGCAGCACTTCACCTTGTAGCCAAGCGTTTGGTGACCGACCAGATAGTACTGAGCGTAGGCTATGACAGAGAGAGTCTGACAAATCCTGAGATAAGGGCCAAATACCAAGGAGTGATAACAACCGACTACTATGGGCGAGAAGTTCCAAAGCATGCACATGGCACAGCCAATCTTGAATGTAAGACCTCCTCATCAAACCTCATCACAGCAGCCGTCACCCGACTGTTTGACAGCATAGTAAACAAAGACCTGTTGGTGCGCCGCCTCAATCTGTCAGTGAACAATGTGACAGACGAGACAACGGCACACCAGAGCACGCCCCCCGAACAGTTGGACCTGTTTGTAGACTATGAAGCGCAGAAGAGAGAAAGAGAGGCGAAGCAGGCTGCACTCGACAAAGAACGAAGGATACAGGAGGCACAGTTAGCCATCAAGCGACGCTTTGGCAAGAATGCCATACTGAAAGGCCTAAACTTTGAGGAAGGCGCTACAGCCAAAGAGAGGAATGCACAGATAGGAGGACACAAGGCATGACAGGGCATCTGACCGACGATTACAAAGATATAATAGACATGCCACATCATGAGCCGGAGCATCATCCCAGGATGACGATGTGGAACCGTGCAGCACAGTTTGCCCCCTTTGCTGCACTTACCGGCTATGATGCCGCGATCAAGGAAACGGCACGTCAGACCGACACCTTCATGGAGCTCGACGACTGCGACACCGACAGGCTGAACAGTCAGATGTCAGAACTGATGCCTATCATCCATACACATCCCGATATAGAGATTGTCTATTTCCAGCCCGACAGTCACAAGGCAGGTGGTTCATACCAGAGTATGACCGGGGCACTGAAGATAATAGATGAAGTCGAGCATCTCCTGATATTGACAGACGGGAGAACGATACCCATAGCCAATATCGTGAACATACAGAGGATATTATGACAAGTGCCCGTCTTGCACTAATTTTGCTTTGCGAAATCAGGCGGCACCTCAACAATAAAAATGTGCAAGCGCATTTTGTATTGTCTTCGGTTTGCACTAATTTTGCACATTGTATGACAGAGATAGAACAGAGTTTAGTCATCTGACCCGTTCAGGATTATGGACAATAAAATATAATACGGCGATATGAACTTATTAGAACTTGTGAAGCAGAGATACAGTTGCAGGTCATACAAGCCTTGCGACGTAGAGAAAGAGAAACTGGAGTATGTGATGGAGTGTGTACGTTTTGCACCCTCGGCAGTAAACAAACAGCCTTGGAGATTTCACATTGTCATCAGAGAAGAGGACAAGACGAAGATACAGCAATGCTACGACCGTGACTGGTTCAAGACCGCTCCCATGTATATCATTGCCTCAATACTGCATGATGAAGAGTGGGTGCGAGCAGACGGCAAGCGTCACGGCGACATAGACATAGCCATTGCCGTGGAGCACCTCTGTCTGTCAGCCACAGAGCAGGGTCTCGCCACCTGTTGGGTGTGCAACTTCGATGCCGCCCTGTGCAAAGCACTGTTTACCCTGCCCGCGAGTGAAGAGCCAGCCGTCATTATCCCTCTGGGCTATGCTGATGACGAGCCGAAAGAGAAGAAGCGCAAGTCCATCAGTGAAATCGCAGAAACCGTTTAGTGCATATAGTGGTATAGCATGCCACAGCAAATCAT
Source organism: uncultured Prevotella sp. (assembly GCA_946186945.1). GTDB lineage: Bacteria > Bacteroidota > Bacteroidia > Bacteroidales > Bacteroidaceae > Prevotella. The sequence continues at coordinate 7,016 of CAMHPC010000057.1, read as the reverse complement.
GAGGGGAGAAAGACACGACGAAGCAATATGGCAAACATTCAGATCATACAAGGCGACTTTGACAAGAAACTGAAACTTCAGTTCGCACCTGGCATCAAGGCGGGATTTCCCTCTCCCGCCGATGACTATAATCATGATACACTGGACTTCAACCGTGACCTCATACGCAATCCAGAAGCCACATTCTATGGGAGAGTGGAAGGCGACTCTATGATAGAGGCAGGCATCAATGACGGTGACATAGCAGTCATTGACCGTTCGGTAGAAGCTCACGACGGTGATATCGTAGTGGGATATATCAATGACGAGTTCACCATCAAGTACCTCGACCTGCGACATCGCAAGGATGGCTATATCGAATTGCGCCCAGCCAACAAGAACTTCAAGCCTATCCGTATAGATGCAGACGACCACTTCGAGGTATGGGGCGTAGTCATTTGGACTATCAAACGATGGAAATGATTATACTAAGCAGAGGAGGAAAAAAAAGAAGAATAATAAACCTAAACAATAACAGCAAATAGAAAGAAAAAGATGAAAAGTTTTGGATCTAAACCGTGGATACTTCCACAACCCGTGCTGATAATAGGCACTTATGACAAGGATGGTAAGCCCAACGCCATGAATGCCGCCTGGGGTGGCCAGTGGGATATGCATGAGATTATCATCTCGCTCGGTTCACATCAGACCACCGACAACCTTGCCCTTAATCCGGAGTTGACAGTGACCTTTGCCACAGCATCGACACTGGTGGCAGCCGACTATGTAGGAATAGCCAGTGGCAGAAACACACCCGACAAGATGGAGAAAACAGGTTGGACCATAGAGAAGGCTCCCAACGTGAATGCTCCTTTGTTTAAGGAATTCCCCATGACACTTGAGTGCAAGGTGAAGCAGAAGATAGAAGAATCAGAGACAGGCTACTACCTCATAGCCGAGATAGTAAATATACTGTGCGATGAACGGTATCTGGCAGAGGATGGCAATCCCGATGTAGAGTCGATGGGTATCATCACCTACGACCCTGTGCATCATTCCTATATCCGCTTAGGCGAGACTGTAGGCAAAGCCTTCTCTGACGGCAAGAGTCTGAAGTAAACAGAGAACATTTCCTCAAAGGTCTCCAATCCCTTTATTCACTACAAATACAAAGATTGGAGCACCATTTATTAACACCCACGACAAAAAGAATACAGCAATTAAAAGATAAGATAATCAGATAAGAATGAAACAAATGAAATTATGGATGTTGGCCACCATCCTTGCTTCTTGTGGTCTGGTGGTACTTAGTTCGTGTACAAATGAAGACGACAAAGACATTGTTCCAACCGACCCAATAGAGGCACAACTTCAGCAGATGACCCTCCGCGAGAAGGTGGGACAGATGTTCTACGTACGACCCGAATGTCTCGACACCACCATCCACTTCAACCGCCCTGGCGGAATAGACCATAGTGTCGACGACCTCACCAAGGTCAAGTTGCAGGCCGTCAACAAGACCATGCGTGGTGTGAACGAGAAATACCCCGTGGGAGGCATAATACTCTATGCCCACAATATCGAGGACGAAGCGCAACTCATGCAGTTCATCCCAGAGATACGCTCGCTGAAGGGCTCACCCCTGCTATGCATTGACGAAGAGGGAGGTCGAGTGGCTCGCATAGGACGCAACAGCAACTTCAACGTGAAGACCTACGAATCCATGGGAGCCATCGGTGCCACAGGCGACCCGAAGAATGCCTACGAGTGTGGCAACACCATCGGCACCTATCTCCACCATTACGGCTTCGATATTGACTTCGCACCTGTGGCCGACGTGAACACCAACCCAGAGAATATCGTCATCGGCGCCCGTGCCTTCAGCGATGACCCCGCGGTGGCAGCTCCTATGGTGACCAATTATCTGCAGGGACTGAAGGATGCCGGTGTGACGGGATGCATCAAGCACTTCCCCGGTCATGGCGACACCAAGGCCGACACCCATTTCGGCTATGCCAGCACCCAGAAGACATGGGATGAGATGCTCAGTTGCGAGATGGTGACCTTCAAGGCAGGCATTCAGTGGGGTTGCCAACTCATCATGACAGCCCACATCGGCACTCCCAACGTGACAGGTGTCGACGAACCTGCTACTATGTCGTCGGTCATCCTTCAGGACAAGTTGCGCCGTGAACTTGGCTATCAGAACATCATCATCACCGACGGCATGGAGATGGGTGCCATCACCCAGCAGTACACAAACGGCGAGGCAGCCGTAGGTTGCATCAAAGCCGGTGTCGATATCGTGCTTGGTCCGCTGGTGTTCACCGAGGCTTTCGATGCCGTGGTCAAAGCAGTAGAAGATGGTACGATCAGTGAGCAACGCATTGACGAGAGTGTTCGCCGCATACTGAAGTTGAAACAGAGCATTGGGAGATTACAGTAAGAGGGCAACAGCCAGTCAACAATTACAAAAGCATGACCGTCAGCGGTCATGCTTTTGTGTTTTCACCATAATACTTTTTACAGGATACTTTCTGCCATTCTCTTTCCCGCATCGAAAGCACTCTGCAGGTCCTCCTCCCAGTGTTCCTCGCGATACTTCCGCTTGTCAGGTTCAGAGAATCCACGCAGTTCGTAGTTTTCATACTTTTTCACCTGATAGGTATTGTAAGCAATCAGTTTCTCCGGTTCACCGAGTGCTTGGGCGATACAGTATTCCATAGTGCCGTAGCCGTTGCAGTTGTTAGACTCCCTGGTGCCGTTCTGTGTTTCCACGAGCACCACTGGCATACGCTTCGGTGCTGTCAGGCTATGGTCGTTGTATGAGAGCCATGCAAATGCCAGCCGTTCCAGGAAAGCACGCATCTGTGCCGTGATTTCTCCGAAATAGTTGGGTGAGCCCAGCACCAGTCCGTCGGCTTCAGCCACCTCCTGCAGCACAGGAGTCAGAGCATCTTTAAACTTGCAGACATTAGAAACCTTGTCTCTGACCTTACAAGCCATGCACGACATGCAGCCCTTGTAGTCAAGACCATACAATCGCACAGTCTTCACTTCTATCTGGTCACTTACAGAAGCAGCACCTTCGGCAAACTTCTTTAGCATCGAGGCCGTATTGAATGTTTTTCTCGGACCTCCATCGATGATCATAATCTTTTTTATTGTATTTTATTATTAATAATCCTTGCAATATGAGACATGGTGAAGAATGGTTGTCATTTCAGTTTTTCCAATTCTCTTTTTGCATTTTCATCACCTTGTTCCGCCGCCTTCTGGAGCCAGTTCTTAGCTTTTTTAATGTCTTTAATAATCGTTGTTCCCTCGCTATACATGAGTCCCAAGAGCACCTGAGCTTCAACATGTCCTTGTTCAGCCGCTTTTTCAAGCCAGTAGGATGCTATATTGTAGTCTTTTTCCACACCTCTTCCGTCAAAATAGAACAGTCCCAGAAACCACTGAGCCCCTTTATAGCCTTGCTCAGCAGACTTCTTGTACCAATAAGCAGCCTGTTTGTAGTCTTTGTCAACCCCTACCCCTTCTTTATAGCAGTTGGCAAGATGAAACTGACCAAGATCATAACCGTTTCTTGCCGACTTGCCGAACCAATATGCCGCTTGTTGGTAGTCTTTGGACACTCCCATCCCATTAACAAACATGAGACCGTAGGCATCCTGTGCCGGAGCGTCCTCCGCTTCAGCCGCCTTTTTCAGCCAATATGCTGCTTTTCCGTAGTTTTTCTCTACGCCTGCACCTATCCCATACGCTGAGCCCAACATACTCATGGCTCTGACGTTTCCTTGTTCTGCCATCGTCTTTATCTCATCTATTGACTGTGCTGAGCAACAGAATGAACCGCACAATGCGAGGAGAAGTATGATTATCTTCATAATTTTGGATTATTAATTGTTCTCAATTCGTATCGTTCCCCTTTTCGAGGGAAGCCCGGAGGATTGGTACTCAGTAGTTGCGCCAAAGTTAGTGAAAAAGAATGAGAATTCTACAAGTCTTTTACACTATTTATAAAATTACTGAACTTTCGCAAGTGAATATTCATTCATCAAGTTATCCGCAGGAACTGAAAGATGTTCTTTTTGTTTGATTTATACAAAAATAGAGCATTGTTTCTCAGGAAAGCATTATCTTTGCCGTCACAAACGACATATTATAAACAGGCAGCCGCAACTGATGGATGCATCGCGCATGCGCGACATCCTCACCCCCCACCTCTCTCAAATCCGTGAGCACATTTTTTTAAACAGCGAACTGACCATGGTTCGAGGCGACCACACCGTATTCAGTCTGCTGATGCGGCAGAGGCCTCCCTTCATCATCAACGACCACCGTCTGGGCATAATCATGAGCGGTGAAGCCGACATCAACATCAACCTGCAAGACCGTCACCTCACGAGCAGCACACTGGTCTATCTCGGTCCAGGCACCATCATCCACCCCAAGCACCTGTCGCCCGAACTGCGCATTTTCGGAATGGGTCTCTTTTCCAACTTCTCCATGCCCTTTGCTCAGGTACAGATGCCATCAGCCTTCAACGGTCAGGTGCGCGACTTCCAGTTGCCCGTAGGAGAGGACGACCTCGCCACAGCCAGGCACATACTTGAAACCATCTGGCAGACAGTGCATGCCACCGACCAGTATTACCGCCCCACCGTCACATCCCTCGTTGCAGCCTTGATGCACCACTACGACCATCTGTTTCATCAGCAATCGGACCGTTTGACCAACAGTCGTTCGCGCGAGCAAACCATCTTCGACCGCTTTCTTCACCTGGTCACCCAGCATTGTGCCGAGCATCACCAGATAGGTTACTATGCAGAGCGCATGTGCCTCACCGAGCGCTACCTGACCACCGTAGTGCGCCAAACCAGCGGCATCACCGCCAAGGACTGGATAGACCGTGCCCTCATCACCCGCATCAAAATAGAACTGCGCCACACAGACAAGTCTGCGGCGCAGATAGCCGAGGAGATGCACTTTTCCAACCCCTCGTTTTTCTCAAAATATTTCCGTCGTCTCACGGGCATGACCCCCGGTGAGTATAAGTGTTGAAGCCCTTTGTCACGATCCTTGCCTATAACAATCAATAGGCGTATACCAAGCCGTATTTCTCGTGCAGGCGTCGGAGCGAGCCATCAGCCTTCATTCTCCGGATGATAGAGTTCACTATCAGCAGAAGGTCCTCCTGCCCTTTCTGCATCAGCACCCCTATCTCGCCATGAGTGAAAGGCTCATGTAGCAGCGGCGCAGCGAGACGCGCATCAGTCTGCACATAATACGGAGCCTCCGTTATCTCCGTTATCATCACATCCGCCTGCCCCTCAGCAATGAGAGCGGGTATCTCCTCATTCTTCTGGTGCACGATGATAGTAGCGTGGGTCAGATGTTCGTTGGCGAATTTCTCATTCAGTCCACCGGGATTGACCATCACCCTCACCTCAGGTTTGTCTATATCAGCCAACGACTTGTATTTATCCCTCTCCACCGTCCGGCAGAGGATAGTCTTGCCGTTGGCGAGATAGCCTTCGCTCATCATCATCGTCTGAAGTCTGGCATCAGTGATGGTTATGCCACCGATAGCGAAGTCGAAGTTCTGAGGTTCAGCCAGCACATCCGCTGTCAGCGTGGGCCATGAAGTTTTCACGAATACAGTCTCCAGCCCCAGTCCTTTTGCTATCTCCCTTGCCACCTCAATGCCAAAGCCCCAGTAAGAGCCGTCCTGTTCGCAGAAAGAGAGCGGTCGGTAGTCGCCCGTAGTACCCACGAGCAGAGTGCCACGGTTCACTATCTCCGCCACCTTACCATCTACGGGTATGTCAGGGTATTCAGAGAGGATCTCATCGAGCCGAGTCTGCTCGGCAGAATTGTCAGTGCCAGAGCATGCTGTGGCAGCCACAGCCAGGCAGACAGTCAATACGAGTGAAAACAAGCGCGAAGACCCGCGCAGACGCATCTTGTGTAAAAGTATTTTCTTCATTTTGCCAACTCTTCTATCTCATGTATTCTTCCGATAATTGTGCTCATGATGATTATAATCTGCCGCAAAGGTGATAAAAATATGCCAATCGGCAAAATAAGCAGTGTTTTATTTTGCCGATTGCGGAAGTTTTTAGCCCGTTTGGCAGGATTTGATTTATTTTTTTTAAAAGAATACAGGCCTCTACACACAGACCTGCTGTAGTTCCCTGCCAATGCTAGCTATCTCATTTTTGATGAGTTGTTCGCGTTCCTTAGAAGGTTTCTTCGTGCCATTGATATACTGCGCCATGAGACTCTGACTGATGCCCAGGCGGCGTCCCACGGCGGAAGCATTCAGTTCCGGATGGGAGAGGAAGATGCGCGAGATGCCGACAGGCTCAGGGTCGTCGTACTCAAAACTTTCGAACGACACGTCCTCATCCAACTGGTACCAGTGAATACCCTCGTCGTCCATTTCATAATCCAGCCGTTCAGCCTCCGTAGCTGCCCTCAGCCGTCGGTAGTAGAGCAGCGACTGAAACAGAGTCCTGCCATCATCGGTGAGACCGTAAATGCGGTCACTGTCAAACCAAATCTTATTAATCTTCATTATTCACACTCCTTCCGAAATATTCTTTCCATTTTTCTATAGCCAGTTCTTTGTTTTCTTCCAGCACCATCTCTGCGGCTCTGATATCCTTAGGCTTCAGCCCCTCGTTTTTCACCAGTACTATGCCTTCGGGCAGTATTTCAAACTTAGCCTAGAAGATGCAATATATAGTTTCATACGCTTTCTGTATTATAGGTTGATGATTCGTCTGGTATCTTTATGACTTGATAGATATCTTTGCGTGTTTATTGGTGGGTAATCTCTCAATCTGGTGGCTTATCCCCAACTGCTCGGTGCTGGGCGACCCCTTCAGGGTCGGTTGTTGTGTTGGATTTACTGTCAGGGGGTGCTGCGCTGGGCTGTGCACCCCCGGTTATGGAGCGGTGACGCCGTCGGCGTCAGGATTTGTCATTACGAGATTGGTATTATTGCTTTTGCCCTATCAGGGCGAATT
>CAMHPC010000056.1 GCA_946186945.1 uncultured Prevotella sp. | reverse complement strand
TTCCTTGTGTTTTAAGGCCTTAAGTACGATTTATATGCAAGTGGGAAACTTTAGTACCATTATTGCCTATGACAAAGATCGTACATATCAGGCGCTTTCCCGTCAAGGGTGGTTTCTATGCCATCAACCTCTTCAGTATTATCTTCACCATACAGGAGCTCAGTGCCGTGGAGCTTAACCATGAGCGCATTCATACCGCCCACCAACGGGAACTGTTCTTTGTCGGATTCTATCTTTGGTATGTTGTCGAGTGGCTCTTCCTCCTTGTCAAATTTCGCAATGGCATCAAGGCCTACTTCAACATCCGTTTCGAAAAAGAGGCCTACAACCATCAAAGCGATTTGAACTACCTGAAGCATCGGCATCGGTACCACTACCGATAAGAACAACTCCTCATCAATTAAGTATGAATACTTTTATGAACTGAAGACGATAGCACCTCATTGCAATATAGGAGAAAGATATTTGGCCATGAGATAACCGCCGACAATCAGCCAACCATAGAGGACTGCGGCTAAAACAAACGGTTTGAATCCGGCTTTCTTGAACTTGTCGATACTCGTTTCAGCACCGAGAGCCGTCATGGCCATGGTGAGCAGGAAAGTGTCGAAGGTGTTGATGAGCGACACAGCATTGGAGGGTAGCAGGGAGAGCGAGTTGAACCCTATGACAACAAGAAACAGCAGCGCAAACCATGGTATGGTGATAGTGCTCTTCTGCGCGCCACCACCACGGCTGCGCACGCCACGAGCCACGAAGAAGGCCACGACAAGCAGAACGGGCACGAGCATCATAACGCGGATCATCTTCACGATGATGGCCGTGTTGCTCACCGCCGTACCCATGGCATTGCCCGCACCCACCACGTGGGCTACCTCATGAATGGTGCTGCCGGTGAAGATGCCCATCTCATCGGGTGAGAGATTGAAGATGCCACAACGGTACAATATAGGATAGAGAAACATCGAGAGCGTTCCGAAGATGACAACAGTGGCCACAGCAACAGCGGTCTTATACGGTTTCGGACGTATGGCGCCGTCGACACCCATCACCGCCGCAGCACCACAGATGGCACTGCCACACGATGTGAGCAGGGCGATGCTACGGTCCATCTTCAGCAGTTTGCCGATGATGATACCGAGGCCGATGGTTACCCCAACGACGATGGCATCAATGACGATGGCAGGGATTCCCACCTGCATGACATCCTGAAAGCTAAGCTTGAAACCGTAGAGGATGATACCTAATCGCAGTATACGCTTACTACAAAAGCTGATACCCGGTACCCACGTGTCAGGCAGGTTGTTGCGCAGACTGTTGGCATAGAGCATGCCCAAGACAATACCCACGACCATTGGACTCAGCGACAGAGCCTTGACCCAGTTCATGTCGCCAACATAGAAAGCGGCACACGAGAAGAGTGCCATCAGCAGCACGCCGTGAAGCATACTGCTACGTTGTTCTGATAATCTCATTTTTCTTCTTACTTTATGAATTTTCCGCCTGCAAAGGTAAGAAGAAAAAGCCGCTGACAATTATACAGAATAACTATGACTTATAACTTGAAGTTATGAAGTGCTTGAATTTCGACTGCAACTTTGGTGAGGCTCCCTGTTTCTCAACGAAGCAGAACTGGCGTTCAAATTTCAGATGTTCAATGTCCACAATCTTGAAAATGTTGGCATATATCTGGTCGCGCACCGCCTGTATGCTGACAATGCCCATCGCATCGGTATGCTCCACGTAGTGCTTGATGCCCTCGGTAGTACCAAGGTTCATTTCTATATTCAGATCGGTGAGTGCAATGTGCTTTGTCTCAAGTGCTTTCTGTAACACATCTAGGGAGCCCGAACCGAACTCGCGCAGTACGAGCGGTACTGTCCTAAGTCGCTCCATTGTGATGGTGTCGTACTTAGCCAAACGTCCGCCAGTCCTGACAATGGGCACAAGCTCGTCGTCCATAAACGGATGGTATTTCAGCTCAGGCCGTCTGACAATACCCTCAACCATGCCTAAGTCGATGCGCCCCTCGCGTAGGGCAGTCTCCACCTCCCGACTGTTGCCGCTGAGCATTGTGATGCGAATATCGGGAAAACGCTTGTGGAAGTCGGCGATGATGCCCGGCAAGACATACTGCGATATCGTGGTGCTGGCCCAACGCGCAGTTCGCCGGCTACCTTCTCTTGTAGGGAGTTCATGTCGTAGTCCATCTGCTGATAGTCCTGCTGTATTTTTCTTGCGTGACCAAGGAGTAGCTGACCGGCATGGGTGAGCTGTATGCGGTTACCCAGTCGGTCGAAGAGCCGGCAGTTATACTCCCGCTCCAGCTCCTGGATATGCTTACTGATGGCGGGCTGACTGATGAAGAGCTCCTGTGAGGCCTTAGTGAAGCTAAGGTTCATCGCCGCGCTTAGGAATACTTTTAGACGTATATCTATCATGTCTCAACGGGTTTGGTTTCTGTGGCAAAGGTAAACATTATTCCAGTGATAGAGGTAAACTTTTCTGTTATTATCGTCTCCTACAGTAATTTTTTGTGGTTTGTCTGTATTTCTTTGTATTTCAACACTATAAAGTTACAACAAATTTCGCTAATCACCAAATTTATAAGCACTTATAATTCATCGAACTCACGTTAACTTATGTTTGCAAAATGTTAAATCATTGATTATCTGCAATTAACGAGATTACGTCATTGGGAAAAGCCCATAAAATGGGAAGTGGGAAACTTTAGTTATAATAATTGGCACGCTCGGCGGGATATTTCACGCTCGGCGGGATTTGCAATCCCGCCGAGCAAAAAAGCGGTTGGGACATTTTTTTAGCACCGCAAGATGCAGTGCGCTCTTATGGTTTGCTGCTGAAGTAAGTGTAGGAGCGCACGCATCTTGCGTGCATCGAATAAGGTCGTCGGAACCTATTTATTTGGAAAGCGGTTGGGACATTTTTTTAGCACCGCAAGATGCAGTGCGCTCCTATTTCGCTCCTATTTCGCTCCTATTTTTCAGAGCGGATGGGACATTATTTTATGCCACTACAAAGAAAGAAGAAATCTGACGGATGACGGTGTGAGGGGAGAGAAAGGGAGTAAATTTGCCAACGTTATCGATAACCAATGGATTAAAATTAACTTTAAAAAATGTTTAGAGAAATGGAAAACAAAATCATCAGCGGTGCCGAACAGTATAAGGGCACCACAGAACCCAACCCCGCACAACCACAGTACCTGCACAACGCCGACGGCATAGTGAACGAGACACACGGCAGAGAGGTGGACCCCGAGATGTATCAGAAAGACATAGACGAACGCATCACACGCATCCGACCCATGGCCACACCCGTAGACCAGATAGCACGCTACGCCGCCGTGCAACATGCCAGCAGTTTCGAGGTGAAATACTACAGCGTGGGCACCCGACCCGTGAAAACCACCCTGAGCGCCAACGTGCAACCCTCGGAGAGCGCCACGAGCGTAGCCCTGGAGGTGGCAGACCCCGACATGTTCACCCTGGACGACACCATACGCGTGGTGGGCGTGAAAGCCACTACCAACTACCGCGGCAGCGCCTACGACCCCGATGCCTACGACACCCCCGACCTGGTGCTCTGCGTGTGCGGCAAGACCTCAGAAGGACAACCCATAGTATATGCCGTAAACGGACGCGTGGTGGGACAGCAGAACATCGGCGTGCCAGCCATAGAGCGCGGCACCACACTCATCAGGATGGGAAAGAGTTGCGGTGAACTGGACGTGCAGACCGGACGCTTCAACAACCTGCCCGTGAGTAATATGCAGTACTGCCAGAACTTCATGGCACAGATAGAACAGAGCACCCTGGACAAGATAGCCAACAAAGAGGTGAACTGGGGCTTCTCCGACATAGAGGAAGACTCCATCTACGACATGCGCCTGGCAATGGAGAACTCGTTCCTCTTCGGCGACATGAACTGCGTGAAGCACAACTCCAAGGACGGCATGGCACAGTGGTTCACCAAAGGCATCTGGTGGCAGGCAGGCAAAGACCTGGAGGTGGGCGAGCGCGTGGGCGACGAGATACGCATCACCGACGCCACACTGGTAGACGTGGCAAAGGACCTGTTTGTTGGCACCGGTATCGGCAACAAACGCAAGGTGCTGCTCTGCGGCAGCGAGTTCCTCGCCGCCCTAAGCAAACTCGACTCGCAGAAATTCCGCATGAAAGCCACGGTGGAGGTATGTAACCTGAAGTTCCGCAGTTGGGAGACCGACTTCGGCGAGATACTCGCCATGCACGACGAACTGTTCGACCTGAACGGCATGGCAGACTGCGCCTTCGCCCTCGACCCCGAATTCCTGACGAAGAAGACCCACCTGAGTTGGAGCCGCAACATCCTCGACCTGAAGTCGGCTGGTGTGCGCAATACCGACGCTGTGGTGATACAGGAGATCTCCTGCCTCTACCTGCGCTATGCCAATGCCCATGCCCGTCTGAAACTGACCGCCTAAACACCCACTGCCATGCGAATATACAGAGCCAACACCGTGTTGTCGCTCAACGTGCGCACCCCAGCGGGAACACGTCACGTGACGTTCACCCCGCAGACCCTTGGCACCAGCATCCTCATGACCGAGGATGCGGTGCTGCAGGAGGCACTGGAGCGACACCCGGCATTCAACCGACGTTTCTTCCTCATAGCCGATGATGACGACACTGACAAGAGTGTACGCCGACGTGCGCACACTGATGAACGCAAGTGCGGAGACCCCTCGCCTGCTCTCTTCTGACCTGGAGCCCCACCCCATGCTCCACCGGCTGATACACGGCGCACTGATGGAGTGCTGGCGCGAGGCACTGCTCGCCCACCCCACCCTCGCCACCGACGTGGCACTGCCCATAGAAAGCGACATACACTGGATGGGACGCGTGGGACAGGGAGCCGGGTGGCTGGCACTGCCCGCCGACTACCTCACACTCGTCACGCTGCGCATGAACGACTGGCACCGACCCGCCACCATCATCACCGCCGGCAGCGACGCACACCACAGGCAGCAGAGCCACGTGGCAGCCGTGCGCGGCAACCCCTGGCGTCCCGTGGCAGTGGTGGAGCCCTCCGCCTTCGGCCACCGGCTGACCTTCTACACCTCGCAGGGCGGCGACAGCGCCGCCCTCGCCGAGGCCCTCTACCTGCCCACTCCCCACGTGGAGCACTGCCTGCACGGCGAGGAATGGGTGCGAATGCCCCGACTGCTGTACCACGACATAGTGGCACACACAGCACTACGAACCATAGAAATACTGCAACAATGAAGAGCACCATACCCTATACCGCCCACCACGATGCCAGCGACCTGGTGATAGCACACGATGCACGGGTGGGCAACAGACTGGAAGTGAGCGGCCCCACCCTGCTGCACGGCGACGTGCATGTGGGCGGCATGCTCACCTATACACACCTGCAAGGCATGGACCTGGGTCTGTGGCCCTCGTTCGAGAGTCTGGTGGCTGCCACGCCGCTACCCCGCCGCGGCATGTACGCCCTGGTGACGGAAGACGACGGCGTGCACGCCTACGTATGCACCACCCAGGGCGAATGGCAACGGATGGAGGCGAGCCAGACCATCCTCGCCACCGAGAGCATAGAACGTCTGCGCAGCGAGGTGCGGCAATGCACCGAGGAGACACTGCGCCTGCAAGACCTGTGCCGCGAACTCATAGCACGCCACACCTACGAGACAGAGCCCGAGGCACGCTACAACTACCCCTCGTGGACAGAACGCCACTTCGCCGCCGGCGACGACTGCGGACCCTCCAGCGGACTGGTGTATGCGTGGTTTTACTTCGTGCGCCAACTCTACCACCGCCCTATGCACGTACGCCTCTACCTCACCACGCCACTGCAGCCCGACCAGTACTACACCCAACAGTGGAGCCGCGTGTGGAAAGAGGGCGACACCATCATCTTCGAACGCGACATCACACCCGACATGGACAACTGCATACGGCCTGAGGGACTCAACGCGCAACCCCGCACACACTACACCATAGAGGAGGACGTGACGATGCGGGCAAGGGTGACCTACGTGTTCGACAACGCCGCCGACGCCGCCCTGTATGCCGCCTACCAGGGCGAGGACGAGCAACAGCGCGACAGCCACAACTACGGCATGCGATACCTGCACGTGGGCCACTCGTACAACTACGCCACCGAGGGATGGGGCGTGACACACTTCGCCGACCCCCTGAGCGCCGCCCGCAGCATCTACGGCACCGCCCACCACCTGTACAACCACCCCCTGCTGCGCTGCACGATAATGATAGACGAGGCGGGCACCTACGACATCTCGCCACAGTGCAGCATAGCACACGACCTGGACGGCACCAGTGCCCGCGGCATCATGATAGGCGGCACCGCCAATGCGGAGAGTTGCGGCAGGTACGTGAATTTCACCAGTGCCGACCCCGACCACCCCGAGCGCTACGTGATATTCCTGGACGGTGCCTACGGTCTGCCACCCGACTACCGCATGACACGCGCACAGGTGATGCGCATGCAGATCTTCGCCATACAGTATGGCAGCGAATACCAGGGCACCATCAGCGGCATGACCCTGGCAGCCCGCAACGCCCGCTACTGTCTGCACCCCGAGACGGCAGGCAAGGGGCGCGAGGCACGGTGGCATGTGGACCGTTGCGTGATACACTACATGGGAGCCCCACAGAGCGACGAGTGGGCAGGAGCAGGCATAGGCATAGGCATATCCGCCGAGGAGGAGGGTACGATAGAGCGGTGCCGCTTCACCACCTCCGCCGAGGGGGCAGTGAACAACGGCATAGTGGGACATAACAACGGCTACCGCTACGATGATGCCGACAAGGCATTCATAGGCGGTGCCCTGCTCACCCTGCGCAGCACCGACCTGGGCGGATGGGACGTGGGACCCCTGCACGACAACGCACCCAACCAGAGTGTGAACGACGTGCTGAGAGTGGACAACTGCAAGGGAGCAAGGACGATAACAGCCGACGGCAACTGGAGGATAGTGACATGACAAGAGTACAGGACAACCACTTCGCAGAGCGTCGCACCGACCTGCTGGCACGCGCCGCCCTCTGCTGGACAGGACTGGACGAATACCGGCGGCGGCGCGAGCGGTGCAAGCGCTATACCTACGGCGACCAGTGGAAAGACCGCGTGAGAGTGGACGGCCGCTGGACCACCGAGGAGGAGTACATACGCAGTATAGGCAATGAACCGCTGAAGAACAACCTGATACGGCGCCTGGTGAAGAACGTGATAGGGCTGTACCGCCAGCAGATGCCGTCGCTGGAGTGCGTGGCACGCGACCCCGCCGAGGAGGACCTCGCCACCACGATGACCCGCGTGCTGCAGTACAACTGGCAACTGAACCGTGCCACGGAGATGCAGGCACGCGCCTTCGAGGAGTTTCTCATCTCAGGCATGGTGGTGCAGCGCAAGTCCGTCGGTTCGCGCCACGGACATACAGACTGCTGGACCGACCAGGTGGCACCCCAGCACTTCTTCTTCGACCGCTACGCGCACGACAGCCGTGGGTGGGACACCGACATAGTGGGCAGGGTGTGCGACATGAGTTTTCAGCAACTGTGCTCGCTCTTCGCCCGCACGCCGTCGCACTACCGCTGGCTCAGTGACGCCTACCGTCCCTCTGCCGTCGATGTGCGCACCGACGACATACTCGCCCTCATGCCCCACACACCCCTCATGCGCCCCTTCCTCACCGCCCCTGCCGACCGCTGCCGTGTGATAGAGGTGTGGCAGAGGGTGCAGCAACCCCGCTACCTGTGCCACGACCGAGGCAAAGGCATACTCATACGGTGCACACCCGACGAGTACTTCCGCCACGTGGCACCCGAGAGCAGGCGGCGTGCCGAGGCAGGCGAGCCCGCCATCAGCGCATACTGGGGTTTCGACGAGTGGTGGCAGTACACCTACCTCACCCCCTGGGGCGAGGTGATCGCCGAGGGCATGTCACCCTTCCGCCACCGCCGCCACCCCTTCGTGTACAAGGCATACCCGTTTATCGACGGCGAGATACACTCGTTTGTAGACGACGTGATAGACCAGCAGCGATACACCAACCGCCTCATCACACTCTACGACTGGGTGATGCGCTCGTCGGCGAAAGGTGTGCTGATGGTGCCCGAGGACAGCATACCCGACGGCATGAGTCTGGACGACTTCGCCGAGGAGTGGGCACGGTTCAACGGGGTGATAGCCGTGCGCACACGCAACGGCACACCCATGCCGCAACAGATAGCGGTGAACGCCACCAACATAGGCATACACGACCTGCTGCAGACTCAACTGGACCTGTTTGAAGACATCTCGGGAGTGAGCGGCGTGCTGCAGGGCAAGCGCGGGGCGTCAGTATCGTCGGGCACCCTCTTCAAGCAGCAGACACGCAATGCCACCACCTCGCTCGCCGATATCATCGACACCTTCGTAGACTTCCTCACCCAGGGGGCATACATGGACCTGGACAACATACGCCAGTGCTACGACAGCGGTCGGATAGCGAAGATAGCGGGTGAGGTGGCGACGAAGATAGGGCTCGACACCTTAGAGATGAGCAATATAGAAGTGGACCTCATGGTGCGGCCAAGCGCTCAGCCCGACGCCGATACTTCTCAGAGCGCTTGACATCACGCTTCACCACCTCGCCCTCAGCATACAACTGGCTGAGCATGAGCAGCGAACGGCGGTCTTTACGTTTCGCGCCTTCTTCCAACCAGAAGAGGGCGCGTTTCACGTCCTGCTGCATCCCCCTGCCGTCGAGTGCACAGTGAGCCAGGTTGTACATCGCCTCTGGCACCCCCTTGCGTGCCGCCTCCTCGTACCAGAACACCGCCTTGTGCATGTCGGCAGTCACGCCGGTGCCGCTCTCCAGGCACCACCCTAAGTTGTACTGCGCCTCGGCATCCTCCTGTGCCGCCGCCTCGCGAAACCATTTCACCGCCTGGGCGGCATCCGCCGCCACGCCCCGTCCGTAGAGGAAGCAGAGAGCCACACTGTACTGCGCGCCGCTCACCCCCTGGCGTGCCGCCGCCAGATACCAGTGTACCGCCAGCGAGTCGGAGTGCTCCATGCCGTCGCCCCGTGCGTAGCAGTCTGCCACGCTCCACTGCGCCAGGGCATGTCCGGCACGTGCCGCCGCCAGATACCACTGGGCGGCTATCCGCACATCCTTCGCCACACCCCAACCGCGGTCGTAGCAGTAGCCCATGCGATACTGCGCCGCTGTGTCGCCACTCTCAGCCAGCGAGAGCAACTGCCTCACATTCACACTCTTGCCCGCCCCAGGATAAGGGCTGAGGGGTTGGGCATGCGCCACCACGGCACACATTGTCCACAATATGATTATGACGAGTTGTTTCATAGCATATTTGCGCCGCCCTTCATGCGTCTGAGACGCTGCGGCACGGGTGCAAAAATAAAAAAATATTATGAAAATGCTTGCAAAAAACTAAAAATGTATTACCTTTGTCGCGGAAAGGGCAGAAATCATGCCCATTTGTCAAACTTAAACCCGCTATTGCCTATCGAAACATCATTACTTAAAACAAAGAATAATTTAAGGAATGAGAAATCTGAATGATTTGCCAGACGAGCAACTGGCATTGCTTTATATCGATGGCGACAATAGTGCTTTCGACCTTTTGTTGCAGCGCAATCAAGCAAAACTGTTCTCGTATATTCTCTTCGTGGTGAGAGACCGCGATGTGGCTGACGACATCTTCCAGGAGACTTTTGTGAAGGTGATCACGAAGTTGCATCAGCGCAAGTATGCCACCACGGGGAAGTTTAGTGCGTGGCTCATGCGCATAGCCCACAATATCATCATGGACTGGTATCGTGAGCAGAGGGCGGGTCATATCGTGGAACCCACTGCTGACAATGACTTGAGCAATATCTCCGGTCAGCAGGTGCTCGACTCGAACATTGAGGGTCAGTATGTGAACGAGCAGGTGTTGTGTGATGTGAAGCGTATGATGAACATGTTGCCCCCCACTCAGCGTGAGGTGGTGTTCATGCGTTTCTATCAGGATTTGTCGTTCAAGGAGATAGCCTCTCTGACCAACGTGAGCATCAACACGGCTTTAGGCCGAATGCGCTATGCAGTGCTCAACCTGCGCCGCATGGCAAAAAATCACCACATAGAATTGGAACTCTGCTAAGAGTCCGCCGCCAAGCCCCCGTAGGGACTATACCGCCTGCCTGTATTATGACGCCTCTCCGAGCTACCATAATTATCAGCCTTTTAGGCGGGTGATGACCTGTTTGGGGTCTGGAGCGCGGAAGACGTGGCTGCCACTGACCAGCACATCGGCACCTGCCTCTACGAGTAGCGGCGCGTTGTCGGTGGTGACACCACCGTCTATCTGTATGAGCGCCTGACTGCCACTCTCCGTGATCAAGCGGCGGAGGGCACGCGTCTTCTCGTAAGTGCGCGGAATGAACTGCTGTCCGCCGAAACCTGGGTTCACACTCATGAGCAGCACCATATCCACATCGCAGATGATATCCGCGAGCAGCGACACGGGCGACGAGGGGTTGAGCGTGACTCCCGCCTTCATGCCTGCGGCATGTATCTCCTGAATGGTGCGGTGCAGGTGCGTGCAAGCCTCGTAGTGCACGTTCATCATCATCGCCCCGAGCCGTGCCGTCTGTTCCACCCACCGTTCGGGGTGAACGATCATCAGGTGCACGTCGAGAGGTTTCTTACTGGCACGTGCCACCGCCTCCAGCACGGGGAAGCCGAAGGAGATATTGGGCACGAACACGCCATCCATCACATCACAGTGCAGCCAGTCGGCTGCACTCTCGTTCACCATCGCCACGTCGCGGTCGAGATGTAGGAAGTCGGCGGAGAGCAGCGAGGGTGATATCAGTACTTCACGTTTCATGTCTGTCTGTTGTGGGAGTGTCCGTCAGTTGATGCAGCAGCCTACCTCCTGCCCTGCCAGGGTGAGTGTGTAGTAGGTGTAGGCGAATTGTCGGATGAAATTGAGTGTCTGTTCTTTCGGACGGAGTTCTTCGAGAGTAAAATTCTGCATAGGCGGTTGGGGTTTTTTCGTTCGTTTTCTTATCATTCTAACGTATGTGCACCGCCGTTTATTATATCTGCGCTTTAAAATATTTATGGGGTGTGGCGCCGGAAGCGCCACCTACGGAGAAGGCTGCCCCTCCTACCCCACTGTTTAGAAGGGGTGGAGGTGGCGGCGTGTGCGAGATGGTGAGAGCCTCAGGGCATCGGCGAGGCTTGTCAGAGTGTGCTCTGCCTGCTGTTGGAAAGGGGTCGCCTCGTCGGGACTGACGAGAGCGAGCCATTTCCACATCATGTGGTAAGCCATGGCACTGACCGCCAGGGAGCGCTGCAGAGGCGGGAGCGGCAGTTGGCACTGCGCAGGGAGCGAAGCGAGAGCCTCGTGTGCCAGCCGCATGAGCAGCGGTTTGTCGGGTGGTATGAGTGACAGTCGGTCGAAGCGTTGCTCGTCGTCCGATCGTCGTCGAGTCGCCACATAGTCCGTCATGGCGGTCATGGCATGAATAGCCTCGTGTATGAGCGTCTGATGCGCGCATGCAGTATGTTTGTCATTATCTTTTTTCATGATACCAATTTTATTTGTGGTGAAGTGATGTTCTGTTCATCTCTATTGTCTTGCGACAGCAGTCCTACGCGCCGCAAGTATCCGCGAGAGAGAGCTTCACTGCGCCGGCGGATATAAGTACGTCGCCGGGGGCACGGAGTGGAAGTAAGGAAATGGTTGATATTCATACTGTTAATTAGTCTAATAGGTGATTATTTGTGGATTTGTCTGAAGTCGACCACCACATCGCTGACATACTCGCCCGGCAGCATCATGGCAGCACCGAGGAGGACGAAGAAGCGGTGTGGCGAGGCACAAGCATGGTGCATGGCATGCGAGGCAGAGGTGGCAGCGAGGTGCCATGAGCGCAGGTCGTCGCTCCACCACAGCGCCATGCTCATCGCCCCGGGCAGTCGTCCGCAGAGGTGGAGGTGGCATGGTCGTTTGCGGCGGTGAGCGTCGCCCCATTTCATCGGTCGAGTGATGAAGAGCGCCGGCATGGCAGTGTCAGGCGACGGAGTGTCGATGACCGGAGCCGTGCCCCACTCGCCCGTATTGACATTGCATGTGAAGCACGTGCCCTCGATGAGAGCGCAGAGCCGCTGTTGGTGGTCATCGTAGAAGAGGTGAGCCCTGCCCATGCTGTGCACCTGCTCAATGGCAGCGGGCAGCCAGGCGTCGGCAGTAGTGCCATAGCGAGAGGCGAGAGCCTGCATCACCTCGCCGAGCAGAGGCAGGGCGAGAGGTGGATCGAGAGGCGAGTCGGTATGTGCCAGCGTGCTGACCTTCGTGCCCGTGAGCAGACGAATGGCCGACTCAGTGGCATACGCCACCGCCTGTCCGGCAACCGTCACCTGCTGCTGTCCCTCCACCACATCGCGGCAGATGAGTTGTCTCTGTCGCCACCTGCCCTGCGTGTCCGCCTGTAGTGCCCACACCCCGTCGGTAGCGAAGGTGAGGAGCGGGAAGGTGCCAATCTGAAGGTTGCTGTAACGCTGCGTGTTGGTGCACAGAGCGCGTATGGAGCCTGTGCCCACCGTCACCCACAGTGCCTGTGGGAAGACCAGCGTGCTGCCCGTCAGTCCTGTGCAGAGCGTCGACGGCATGTCCACCCCGTAGTGTTGCGCTTGCGCTCTTGTCAGGAGGTCATCGAAGGTATTGGCATCCTCCACCTCCCACATAGAGTATCGCGGAGTGTAGGTGTGCGTGGCACCGTCGTAGCCCACCTGGCGGCACTGTTGCATGAGCAGCGAGAGCAGCGCCGTGGTGCCCTCGGCATGTCCTGCCGCCTGTCCCCGCCACAGCGCGTAAGCCCCGTCGGAGCCGTCGGTCATGGGAGCCAGCACAGCCCTGCGGTGCCAACAGCGTCGAATGCCGTCGATGGTGGTGCTGATATGCAGGTGCAGTGCCCGCGCCCTGCGGTCGTTCACCCACAGGGGCATGCAGAGCGGGTAAGTGGCGGGTTGCGAGAAGAGGTACGAGCGCAGAGCCCCCTGTTCGTAGAGCGTCAGTTCCGCCACCAGAGTGGCAGGTGCCGGTGCGGGAGAGTCGACGATGTCTGCCCTGCGGTCGCACAGTTGTTCCAGAGCCAGAGCCTCGGCGAGCGCGTCGCCACTGAGGTCAGCCCTCTGCTCGGGTGTGAGTGTATGAAATGAGAAGTGCACCAGTGGCAGAAACGGCGCATGGTAGACGGGAGTGACGTCTGCCATGCACCACCTCTGTTCATGCAGGCATGTGACGCGTGCGGAGAGCGCGTGTGCGTGAGCATCGGAGAGGTCGGCGAGTGGTGCGCCCGCAGCAGGCAGGTTTATGGCATGCGGAGAGGTCATGTCGGTGACGGGCAGCGATAGTGCGAGCGAGTATTGCAGCCGTTCGAAGCGCATGGCGAGCGTGGCATCGTCGGCGAGTGCGAAGCGCAGTCTGAGGGCATTGCCCTGCGCGTCTGTTATCACCTCCTCGGGAGTGGAGGTCTGCATGGCATAGAGCGGTTGACTGACGAAGATGTCGATGGCCTGCACCTGCGAGCGCAGGTCGTGCGTGTCGTGCTCGTCGGTCCACCGTGCCCACACCTCGTGAGCATGCAGGAACGACTGGTAGTGGAGCGCTCGCTGCGGTTGGTCGATATCATCGATGTGCACCTCGTTTTTCAGCGATGCGGGCATGAGGGCGAAGGGAGCCGACCAGAGGATGTGCGAGCCGTCGGCGAGCAGAAGGGCTGTGCGTGCCATGCGCAGGTGGTGCATCCACTGCTGTCCGCGCAGCGACTGCTGTTGGTCGGTGGCGAGCAGGGCATGTGCCAGCAGCATGGTGGCGGCGGTGGGCGGTGCGTCGTGCCATGCCGTGCCCAGGGTGGCATTGAGCAGTGACTGTTGTCCACTGACGGGTGTGGCGGGTGCGGCGTCGTAGCGTGCGAGGGTGTCGGTGAGTGGCACCGAGGCGGAGACCCTGAGCGGACGTTGTGTGACGTGCAACTCATAGAGCAGCGGCTGTCGCAGGCAGAGGGGCGGAGGTGTGGGAGTCTGTGGCACTGTGACTGCGGCAGCCACCTGCATGTGTGCCTCAGAGATCTGCATGTTGAGTGCGCTGCTGATGGTGCCGTCGGCGGCGGAGTGGTCGTCGGTGAGTGTTTGCATGCCGCTCAGTGGGATGATGCGGCGCAGTGGTGAGGTGTTTTGTTTCATTTTTGCGAGGGAATGTGTGTGAATCAGAATTGGTGGTGTGAGCGGAAACTCACTGTGGTGATGTACATGTAGGTGCGTGTGCTCTCTATGCGCAGTCGGTGTTGGTGGGCAGACTCTTTCGAGGTGTGTATCTGCGATGCCATGTCGTAGCGGTCGCTCCCGCGTTCTCCCACGATGATGACGTAGTATTTACGTCCGAGGATAAAATCAAGTAACTTTCTCATATATTTACATTTATGTGTCATAAGTTTATATTTTCAAATGTTTTCGCTTGCAAATATAAACAAAATATAAACTTCTACAAACTTTTTTTGAAGTTTTTTTCGATTTTTTTGGTCGCTTGCGCTCGAAAAAAAAAGAATTTATAGGAGTTCGGATCTCCGAGTCCGATAATGTGCAAGCGCAAGCCTCAGGAGCGCACGCATCTTGCGTGCATCGGATAAGGTCGTCGGAACCTATTAAAAAAAAAGCAGTTGGGACATTTTTTTGACGCATCACAGATGCTTATAGTAGGTGCGGTGGGATTGCAAATCCCACCGAGCAGACATAGCGCTTGGTATTGAGACACTGGAAAATTGCATCATAAATTATTACGTTTTGTATAATATTTCAATCAAAACAAGAAAATAACAAAAAAAATAAGGAAAGATTTGCTAAAATACTGAAATATACGTATATTTGCAATACAAAAAACATGAAAATCGGGAGTATACTCCTGAGATTTATATAAAAATTAGGAATAGACTCCACAGATTGAGAAATATATGTATAAGAGAATATTTGACATTAATAAGAAGTTGGATGAAGGCATGTTTTTGTTTGGCGCCCGCCAGACAGGCAAATCCACACTATTGAAGGAACGATTCAAGGAAGCCACTTATTACGATTTGCTCAACCCCAGACTGCGACAAGCCTTCAAACAGAACCCCATGTCGCTATGGGAGGCACTTCAAGACAAGGCAGCAGGCACGCTGGTCATTATAGACGAGATACAGAAAGTGCCGGAACTGCTGGACGTGGTGCATAAACTGATGGCAGACAGGGGACTGTGGTTCATCCTCAGCGGCTCGAGTGCGAGACGACTCAAGCGGTCGGGAGCCAACACCCTTGGAGGACGTGCCATCCCCGAGACACTCTACCCCCTGGTGTGGCCCGAGGTGACCGACTTTCAGATAGACCGTGCGGTACAAAACGGAATGATACCCCGTCACTACATGGTAGAAGACGCCACGAAGCGACTCTCGGGATATGTGAAAGTATATCTGGACGAAGAAATCAGGGAAGAGGGTGAGGTGCGCGGACTCGACGCCTTTGAGCGATTCATGGAGGTGGCAGCCATCTCTGACGGTGAAATGCTGAACTATTCCAACATAGCCACCGACTGTGGCGTATCGGCAAAGACGGTGAAGACATACTTTCAGATACTGTACGATACACTCGTAGGCTTCGAAATACCTGCCTTTAAAAAAGAGATAAAGCGACGGATAGTGCAGGCGCCGCGTTTCTATTATTTTGACGTAGGTCTGGCAAACTATCTGATGGGACGACACCATCTGAGACGGGGCACCGACGACTACGGCCATGCCTTTGAGCATTATGTGGTGCAAGAGATAGTGGCATACAAGGGATACAATGACAAGGGGGAAACCATATCATATTGGCACACATACGACAAGAAGGAGGTGGATATCGTGATAGGCAATGCGGCAGTGGCTGTCGAGATAAAATCTACGGAGCATGTGGAGAATAAGCACAAGAAGGGGTTGAAGGCTTTCAGAGAGGAGCATCCCGACTGTCGCATGATATTGGTATCATTAGACCCGATAACTCGCCGCTCTGGAGACGAAGAACTGATCTACGTGACAGATTTTCTACAGATGCTGTGGGGCGGCAATATATTTTAGTTTTTTTAAACCCAAACAATCCCCAAGTGCTCGGTGCTGGGCGACCCCTTTAGGGTCGGGGGGGGGGGTATCGGCTCTGCTATCCGAGGGTACTCCGCTACGCTCCGCCCCACCCCCCCGGTTATCGAGCGGTGACGTCTCTGGCATCATTTTTTAAGCGGTTGGGACATTTTTTTAGCACCGCAAGATGCAGTGCGCTCCTATGGGGTGCTGCTGAAGTAAGTG
>CAMHPC010000055.1 GCA_946186945.1 uncultured Prevotella sp. | reverse complement strand
TGGAGCACTATGCTAAAGGCAGACGGGTGCTCAATATGTTCTGCTATACCGGAGGCTTCTCGTTCTATGCCATGCGAGGGGGTGCCGCGTGTGTGCACTCGGTGGACAGCAGTGCAAAAGCCATAGAACTGACGGATAAGAATGTATGTCTGAATTTTCCTGACGATGTCCGTCATCAGGCTTTCTGTCAGGATGCGTTCAAGTTTTTGGAAGGTATGGGCAATGACTATGACCTGATAGTGCTCGACCCTCCTGCATTTGCCAAGCACCGCGGGGCTCTGCACAATGCACTAAAAGGATATACCCGACTGAATGTGAGGGCTTTCGAAAAGATTAAGAAGGGCGGCATCCTCTTCACATTCAGTTGCTCGCAGGTGGTAAGCAAAGACCATTTTCGTAATGCGGTGTTTACTGCTGCTGCACAGGCAGGCAGAAAGGTGAGCATAATGCATCAGTTGCACCAACCTGCCGATCATCCGATAAATATTTACCATCCTGAGGGTGAATACCTCAAAGGACTGGTGCTCTATGTGGAATAGTATGGCAGCGAGACTCTTTTCTGCAGTCGACAAATATGTGGAGCAACATTCTCTGCTTGAGCACGATAAAAGGTACTTAGTGGCTCTTTCCGGCGGTGCCGACAGTGTGGCGCTGTTGCATTACATGGTAGATAACGGGTACGATGTGCATGCGGTGCATTGCAACTTCCACCTGCGAGGTGAAGAGAGCAACCGCGATGAGGAGTTTTGCCAGAATCTGTGCGACAGTCTGAATGTGACTCTGCACAAGGTGCACTTCGACACCTCGGCATACGCCCAATGGCACAAGGTGAGCATCGAGATGGCTGCAAGGCAACTGAGATACAAATATTTCGAGCAACTTAGAGTGGATATCGGCGCTGAGGATGTATGTGTGGCTCACCATCGCGATGACAATGTGGAGACGGTGATAATGAATATGGTGAGGGGTACAGGACTGAAAGGACTGATGGGTATACAGCCGCGCAACGGTCATATAGTCAGACCTTTGCTTGCTGTGGACAGAATTGGTATACTCTCATACCTAATGGAAAAGGGACAGACGTATGTGACGGATAGCACCAACTTACAAAATGTGTATACCCGCAACAAGGTGAGACTGGATGTAATGCCTCTGCTGAATGAGATAAACCCGGCAGCAAGCGAACACATTGATTTGTTATCACAACGAGTACACGATGCGAACGAGATATACGAATACGGTCTGCAACTGATGATGACTGACATAACCGATATCGGGCGTGAGAAGGATGATGTGGTGAAGGCCTTGATACGTAGTAAGATAAATAATGAACAAGTTTTGTATGAGGTAATATCCAGATACGGTTTCAATGCCGTGCAGGTAAAGGATATATTCAATAATATCGCCACACAGTCTGGCAAGGTATTCTATTCTGCAGATTATGTGGCTGTAATAGACAGGATATATCTATTGGTTTACAAGCGTGAAAAGGAGAAACCTGGCATTATGCGCATACCTGAATGTGGACGCTATATAGTGCCCATGTGCGATAAGGCTATAAAACTGACTGTGGAGGACCGAAAGGAAGGTTTCTCTCCTTCTAAAAAATCATTTCTCGTCACCCTCGATGCAGAGAAAGTGAAATGGCCTCTGATGCTTAGAAGAATTAAGGAGGGGGACTTTTTTTTACCTTTTGGTATGAAGGGTAAAAAACTAATAAGCGACCTGCTGACCGAAGCCAAATGCTCAGTAGTGGAGAAAGAACGTCAGTGGGTGCTGTGCGATGCCAACGGCGAGATAATGTGGGTAGTGGGAAGACGCACCGACCGCAGATACAGCACGACGGAAAGCACCACAAGGGTGCTGACCGTCAGTTGGCTGTGACTATTTCAATGACTTCAGAAACTGCTCCGCCCGTTCCAAATCGGACGGTGTGTCTATTCCGATGGTCTCAAACTCTGTGATTCCTACACGGATGCGATACCCTGCCTGCAACCAACGCAGTTGCTCCAGACTCTCTGCCTGCTCCAGTGTTGACATGGGCAGAAGGGTGATGGCATGCAACGTGTCGGTACGATAGGCATATACGCCAAGGTGCTTGACAAACGGAAAATGGCTTGCCCACTCACTTTGATTTATGCCACGCACGAATGGTATCACGCTGCGACTGAAGTAAAGGGCAAAACCGTTGTCGCTCATCACTATTTTAGGAGAATTGGGATTGAGCACCGCCTCGATATTATCAAAATATTTTCCCAACGTGGCTATCTGTGTGTCAGTATCATCAAAACACGAGATAAGAGTACGAAGTTGCTTGGGTTGGATAAACGGCTCATCGCCCTGAACATTGATTACAACATCGGCACTGACACCACATTTGTCGTATGCTTCCACTATACGGTCGGTGCCGCTACGGTGGTCGGGCGAGGTCATGATGGGTCGACCGCCAAACTGCTCCACAGCATTGAAGATGCGCTGGTCGTCGGTGGCGACAAACACGTCTGAAAGAACTTTCGATACCTGTTCGTACACTCTTTGTATCACATATTTTCCGCCGAGTATTGCTAAGGGCTTGCCAGGGAAACGAGACGAACCGTAGCGGGCGGGAATGATGGCTATGGCTTTCATTAGTATTTTTGTTTTGTTATTTTCCACGGCAAAAGTATAAATTTATCTTCTTTTAATGCCGTGTTTTTATGTTTACTTTGGTTGGAAAATCAAAAAAAATCTAAACTTCTTTCGCAATTCGCTTTTTTTCACTAACTTTGGGCGTGAAATATCATACTTAAATTAAAAGTGAACAAGTTTTTTCTATACATATTACTAATACTATTGCCTGCCGTAGGTTTTGCACAGAAGATATCTTTAGGTTCATGTACCACCAAAGATGGTGGGCAGTACAACGGTGAGATGGTTTCTGGACGCCCTCACGGAAAGGGTGTGACTAAATACCCCAATGGCGATGTGTATGACGGGAATTACGTGAAGGGACAGCGACAGGGCTACGGTGTATATACCTTTGCCGACGGTGAAAGGTATGAAGGCGAGTGGTTTAAAGGGCAGCAGCACGGACGTGGCACCTTCTATTTCCTCAACAACAACCGCTACGAAGGACTATGGTATCGTGACTATCAGCACGGTCAGGGCACGATGTACTACTATAACGGAGACAGATACGAGGGCAGCTGGAGCAAGGACAAGAGGGATGGAAAGGGACGATACACCTTTGCTACAGGACAGTTTTATGACGGCTACTGGAAAAACGACATGAAGAACGGTCAAGGTTATTTCGACTGGGGTGACGGGTCGTACTATCAGGGAAACTGGGAGAACAACGAGCGCTCTGGGCAGGGGGTGAACCACTATGCCCACGGCGATGTGTATAACGGCAGTTGGAGTCATGACCTGCAAAACGGCAAAGGGAAATACTTGTTTCAGAATGGCGATGAATACAACGGACAATATGTGAAAGGTGAACGCACCGGCGAGGGACATTTCAAGTTTCGCAATGGCGATGTGTATTACGGACACTTCAACCATGGCGACAAACAGGGAACGGGCACGTTCGAATGGCACAACGGCGACAGATACACCGGAGAGTGGGCAAACGACAAACAGCATGGTCACGGCAAACTGGTAAAAGCCAATGGAGACACCTTCGAGGGCGACTTCAGAAACGGTATGTTTGAAGGTCAAATAATAGCACACCTGCATGATGGCAGCAGGTTTAAAGGCATTTACCACAAAGGATTGCGTCACGGTAAGGCAATAGAAGAGACCAAGGACGGAAAACGTTTTGAAGGCTCATACAAAAACGGAGAGAGAGACGGTGAGTTTGTGGAAAGAGACCGCAACGGTCATATTACAGCGCGTGGTGAGTACAGGAACGGACGACGCAACGTGCAATGACAGAAAAAACACTCATTAACAACATAAAAATAGTTATACTCTTAATATAATACCAAGACTACTATGGCTGAAAAAACAGATTCAAAACAGACTAATGCAAAGAAAGTGGCAGAAAAGCCCAAACGCGCTCCGAAGCACATCGGACTGGTGAAAAACGATCCATACCTGGAGCCGTATGAGGGTGCCATACGTGGCAGACACGACCATGCAGAATGGAAAATCAATCAGTTGACAAGAAATGGTAAAACCACGCTGTCTGACTTTGCCAGCGGACATGCTTACTATGGACTGCACAAGACGACAAGAGGATGGGTGTTCAGAGAGTGGGCTCCCAACGCTACAGACATCTTCCTGGTAGGCGATTTTAACGACTGGCAGGAGATAGACCGCTATCGCTGTAAGAGGATAGAGGGAACGGGCAACTGGGAACTGAAGTTATCAGAGAAAGCCATCAAGCATGGCGACCTGTACAAGATGCGTGTGCACTGGAACGGCGGCGAAGGCGAACGTATACCGGCATGGGCTCAGAGAGTGGTGCAAGACGATGTGACAAAGATATTCTCTGCTCAGGTGTGGAACCCCGAGACTCCATACGTGTGGAAGAAGAAGAAATTCAAGGCTGACACCAACCCACTGCTAATCTATGAGTGCCATATAGGTATGGGACAGGATGCCGAGAAAGTGGGCACGTACAATGAATTCAGAGAAAACGTACTGCCACGCGTGATAGCCGATGGCTACAACTGCATACAGATTATGGCTATACAGGAGCATCCCTACTACGGCTCGTTTGGATATCACGTGAGTTCGTTCTTTGCTCCATCAAGCCGATTTGGTACTCCAGAGGAACTGAAGGCTCTGATAGATACTGCTCACCAAAACGGGATAGCAGTGATTATGGATATAGTGCACTCGCATGCCGTGAAGAACGAGATAGAGGGTCTTGGCAATCTGGCTGGCGACCCCAACCAGTATTTCTATGCCGGCGACAGGCATGAGCATCCGGCATGGGACTCGCTCTGCTTCGACTATGGCAAGGACGAGGTGATACACTTCCTGCTCTCCAACTGCAAATACTGGATGGAGGAATTCCACTTCGACGGCTTCCGTTTTGACGGTGTGACCTCTATGCTCTACTACAGTCATGGACTGGGTGAGGCTTTCTGCAACTATGCCGACTACTTCAATGGTCACCAGGATGACAACGCTATCTGCTACCTCACACTGGCCAACAAACTGATACATGAGGTAAACCCACATGCCGTAACTATAGCAGAGGAGGTGAGCGGCATGCCCGGACTGGCTGCAAAATACAATGACGGCGGATATGGATTCGACTACCGCATGGCAATGAACATACCCGATTACTGGATAAAGACCATCAAGGAACTAAGCGACGAGAACTGGAAACCTAGTTCGATTTTCTGGGAGGTGAAAAACCGCCGTCCCGATGAGAAAACTATCAGTTACTGTGAGAGCCATGACCAGGCTCTGGTAGGCGACAAGACTATTATCTTCAGACTGATAGACGCCGACATGTACTGGCATTTCCGCAAAGGTGACGAGAACGATGTGGCAAGACGTGGCATAGCACTGCACAAGATGATAAGACTGGTGACTGCGGGTGCCATTAACGGTGGATACCTTAACTTCATGGGCAACGAATTTGGACATCCTGAGTGGATAGACTTCCCACGCGAGGGCAACGGATGGAGTTACAAGTATGCACGCAGACAGTGGAACCTGGTAGACAATAAGGAACTGTGCTACCATTGGCTGGGCGACTTCGACCGAGAAATGCTGAAGGTGCTGAAGAGCGTAGACAAATTCCAGAATACTCCCGTACAGGAGATATGGCACAATGATGGCGACCAGGTGTTGGCATTCATGAGAGGTGACCTGGTGTTCGTATTCAACTTCAGTCCCACGCGCTCATTTACCGACTATGGTTTCCTCGTACCCACCGGTTCATACGACGTGGTGCTCAATACTGACGCTAAGGAGTTTGGCGGCAATGGATTTGCGGATGACAGCATGACTCACCTTACAAACTACGACCCACTGTATGTGGATCAGCATAAGGAGTGGCTGAAACTATATATACCTGCACGCAGTGCAGTAGTATTACGCAAAAACTAAATTAGCATAATGGAAAATAGACGACAAATATCACCCACCATTTACACTCCTGTGCATCTGGCCTGTGCTGTGATATTTGTCGTCTTTTCTTTTGTATATGTATACTACTATCAGTGTGATATTCTGACATATACACAGAGTGTGCTCTCCGAGGGCAAGACTCATTTCAATCGCTTCATAGGTGCCCTGCTCATAACTGTAGTGCTATATCTGATGCAACGAGGTGTTAACACTATGGCGCAACTGCATGCCAGGGCGCACGCCCTGAGTTATTTCCCATCGATGTTGATACTTGCTTTTATCACTGATGCTACAACCGATATAGATGGTGGATACGTGATAGGTCATTGGTCGTGGGTGTTGCCTCTGTGCCTCTGCCTATTTGTAGGGGTGGTATGGGCGTGTAGACAGATACAGCCTTACGAAACAGTTTCTACAGGTATTCTTCCTTTTATGCGACCTCTATGGATAAACGTGTGGACAATGGTGGCACTCATGCTTATGGTGGGAGCGTGCAGCAATAGCAATGCGTTGTTTCATTACCAGTTGCGCATGGAATCTCAGATGGTGAAGGGCAAGTACGGTAAAGTGCTGAATACTGGGAGCGACTATCGTTCTGCGAATACTGAGATGATGCAGATGAGGGCTCTGGCTATGGCTGTGAGAGGTGAACTGGGTGACCTGTTCTTTCACTATCCTGTGATGAACAGCAATATGACTCTTGTGTCGGATGAAAGACATCGGACGGCGATAATGCCTGTCGGTGCCATGGCAAATGTAACTCGGCATGATTCACTGGCGGTGGAGTATACGTTGATAGAAAACTTGAGGCAGAGGGAGATAGAGCAGTTTGCAAAGACTGCACTACACAAATATCCTGATAGCATCTTCCCCGTTCATTACAAGGAGGCAATGGTAATATATGATGACAGGTATGAAAAGGCTGTGGTAACCGATACTGCCCTAATGCTGAGATACCGCGACTACAAGTATGCAGCAGAGAAAATAAAAAAAGAAAAGAAGTCGCCGAAACTCCTGAGGAAATATTTCGGCGACTCGTATTGGTTTTACTATGACTTTGGCCCCCATTAGTGTGAGGCATCAAGGGATGAGGGTGACGAATTAATCGAGTCCCAGTTCCTTGCGCACGTATGCCAATGCCTTCACCCAGTCTGTGTCAAGTGAGAAACGGGTGATATATTTGTCGCCCTTGCAGTATGCGCGTACCAAGTCATAGTCCATATCATTGAAACGAGGATGCTTGAAACTGGCATCCTGAAACATCTTGAGTATCTTCTCACGTTCCTTGTGGGATGAACTGCGACCTATCTTGGTCTGAAACAGGTGAATGAAATTGTACAGTGCTATAGCCTGATTGTCGAGTACCATGATGGTGCTGTCTGGCATCTGTTCACCCATACGCATGGCCATGTAGAAGAGTGCATCATCTTTGAAGGTGGCAATCTTGCGCACCTCTATGTTCTTGCTCTTGTCGTTTGCCACCTCTTTCGACATCTTGACTATCTCCTGATAGATACTAACCACGGTGGAGTCGTTTTTGGTCTGTGCCATGCCAGCATGTGTTATGGCAGAAAGCAGTACGATTGTTGCTAATGTTTTTTTCATTTTCTATTACTGTGATTTGTTTATATACGTTATTTAAAAGTGGGGTTGCAATTCTTTGTGATGGTCTATCACCTGTGGGCACTCGTCTTGAAAATGTGTGACCATGATTAGTGTATGCCCTGGCATGGAGCAGTAGGCATCTATCACACTCATGGCCCATTGGCGATGGGTGAGGTCGAGTCCGTGGAAGGGTTCATCAAGGATGACCAGGGTAGGGGACTTGACAAAGGCACGGGCGAGTAGTATCATGCGCTGCTCGCCGTCGGAGAGATAGGTGAAGCGTCGTTTGGCGAGGTGTGATATACGAAATACTTCCATCCACTGCATACTGATGTCGGCTTCATCATCAGTAATGCGTGTGTAAAGTCCCACTGAGTCTTTCAGACCGCTCGCCACCACCTGCAGTGCTGTCATGTCGTATCGGTAGGCACGGTGCATCTCAGGCGATACGTAGCCTATGTGACGCTTGATATCCCATATGCTCTCGCCACTGCCGCGTTGTCGTCCGAAGAGAGAGATATCGCATGCGTACGCCTGTGGGTTGTCGGCACATATCAGACTGAGTAGGGTGGATTTGCCACTACCATTTCTGCCAGTGAGCAACCAGTGCTCGCCGTTGTGTACCACCCAGTTGAGTGATTGGAGGATGGTGCGGGCACCATAACGCACGGTGACATCGTTCATTCGAACCACCTCGTCGCTAACACAAGGATGTGAAACAGCAGGAACCAACGAGGTGAGTAGTTGTAGGGTATGAGCATCGAGCGAGGAAGGGGCAAGTTGCTGCGCAGTACTGCGATAGTCGCTAAGGGGCATCTTTTTCTTGATCACGCCAGCCTCTACAGGTATGACGTGTGTGATAAATGGTGGTATCTCATCAGCACGTGAGAGTAGGAGTATGAGTTGCAGGGACCCTGATGTAGTGATAGTTTGAAGCATATCGGTGACCACCTGGCGCGTCTCAGTGTCGAGGCCAATGTAAGGGTTGTCTATCATCAGTACCCGTGGTCGGCAGAAGAGAGCGCAAGCGAGTTTGAATTTCCTCAGTTCACCGCTTGACAACAGAATAATATATTTATCCAGCAGATGTTCTATCTGTAGCAGGCGGTAGATATATAATTGAAACTCGCGCCTCTCTGTGGTATCCTCACCTGTTAGTAAGAATTCCTTTTCCAACAGGGCACCAGCTGTAGGAGTATTCTCGTCTATTTCCTGCTGATTCCATCGTTGCTGAAGAAAATAGGTGCGTTCGCTGTCGCCTCCGTAACAGTCTTTGAAGGTGATGTACCGGATGTTGTCCGACACCATTGTGCTTTTAGAAGGAGCGAAGTCGTAAAAGATTTGGTCGGGAAACAGCGGGTGCGCACCGGTAATCATAGCGGCAAGCATGGATTTTCCACTGCCATTATCGCCCACTATGGCTATCTGCTCCCCATCATGTATGTCGAGAGTGACAGGACTTTTCAGTTGCCATTGTGGCATCCTTGCCATGCCGTTTTCTATTCGAATCACCGATTGCATAGGCGGTCTTTATTTTTGTTTATGAAGTCTTTCCATCCGTGGTAGTTGGCTTGTGATTCTGGTCTGCCTGCTTGCAGGAAGTGGCAATAAGCGGCACCCAGTGCGTCAGTGGCATCGAGCAAATGGGGCATCTCTTCGTCGGGTATATGCAGCAACCGTTGGAGCATGCCTGCCACCTGTTCTTTAGAGGCTTGTCCGTTGCCAGTGATAGCCATCTTTATTTTCAGTGGTGCATATTCATGTATAGGCACATCGTGCTGTATGGCGGCAGCGATAGCCACACCCTGTGCTCTGCCCAGTTTCAGCATCGACTGTACATTCTTGCCAAAGAAGGGGGCTTCAATGGCAAGTTCATCGGGCAGGTATTCGGAAATGACGCCCGACACTCGCTTGTAGATATGACCGAGACGGAGGTAAGGGTCAGATGTCTTGCGCATGTCTATCACACCCATTGCCAGCAGGTCTGCGTGGTTGCCCAAACAGCGTATCGCCCCGTATCCCATCACGTTGGTTCCCGGGTCAATGCCTAATATTATCTTCTCTGTCTGTATCAACGGTCAAGAAAAGGATTGGTCTGAAGTTCATAGCCCATGGTAGTAGACGGACCGTGACCGGGATATACCACAGTAGAATCAGGCAACTGTGCCAGAGAGCGTAGGCTCTGTATCATGAGCATCATATTGCCCTCCTTGAAGTCCGTTCTGCCAATGGATGATCGAAAAAGGGTGTCACCGGTGAAAAGCACCTTTTCCTCTTCACAATAGAGGCAAACTGAGCCATGTGAATGTCCAGGGGTGTGTATCACACGGAAATGATGATGTCCGAAGGAGAGGCCTTCATCTTCGTCGAGTTCGTCGCCAAGTGAAAGGTTTGGATATGACAGCGTGATGCCGAACATCTCCTCTGCCTGACGGTCTAAATGCAGTGTCAGTTCACTATCCTGTCGGTGAACTTCGGGCAGGAGTCCAAAGGCCTCGTGTATGGCGTAGTCGCCAAGGTGATGGTCAAGGTGTCCGTGTGTACCCACGAGGTGCACTGGTGTCAGGTTGTTGTCGCGAATGTAAGATATGATGGCTTCAGACTCACCGTTGTAGTATGCACCGCAGTCTATGATGATACACTCTTTGCTGTCATCGCTCACCACATAGCAGTTCTCCTGCAACATGTTGACTTCAAAACTTTTAACATTAATCATACTGGTAGATATATGATGGATTTTTCTTTATACCACTCCTCGTCAAACCACTGGCTGATGGGCAGTACCTCACATTTCTTGGAGAATGGTTTTATCTCCGAGTCAAGCGACCCACCTTTCAGGCATATTATGCCGTTGCCCATGGCATTGTGAGGAATGTTAGATATGTTTTTCTTGACTATCTTGACTAAATCGGGTAGGGGCATTACGGCTCTGCTTACCACAAAGTCATATTTGCCCTTCTCCTCCTCTCCGCGTCGCTGAACAGCAGTCACATTGTCGAGTGAGAGTGCACCTTTCACCTCATTGACCACCAGGATTTTTTTTCTCGTTCCATCGATAAGTGTAAATTCACATTCAGGAAAATATATGGCGAGAGGAATGCCTGGGAAACCGCCACCTGTACCAAAGTCGAGTATCTTGGAACCAGGGCGGAAATGGAAAGCACGGGCTATGGCGAGAGAGTGGAGCACGTGATGCAGGTAAAGAGCATCTATATCCTTACGAGAGATAACATTTATCTTTTCATTCCATTCGTGATATAGACCTTCAAGACTTGAAAACTGCTCTTTCTGTCGGTCTGTGATTGTCGGAAAATATTTTAGTATTTCGTTCATCTAAGAATATTTTTTATATCGGAATAGGGTATCGTGACTGTAATCTCACCAAAACTACTGTCGGCTATCTCTCCGTTTACGTAAATGAAACTTATGGCATCGCTACAGAGCAGGAAGTTCTGGGTAGCATATACATCTGTATGTACAAACAGACCGGCTTCGGAGATTTTCTCCTGATCATCTATATCATATGTCTGGCATAACTGGCGTATGATTTGTTCGTTGAGGTCACGTTCATAACCTGGTACAAAAACATCATTCAGGTGCAGCCAGCGTCCGTCATTCATGTTGATGCTGTATGCTTTGGTGTAGTCAACCTGTTGTGCACCCTGTTTTCTCTTCATACGAGCCACGTAGAGCATCACATCATCACGACCGTCACTTATGTCTGTCTGTATGTCAAGCGACACATTGGCATTGGTTGAATTGGGTTCTTCAGCCCATACCTGTCCATAGAAGGTGCGATAATCTCTTGAATAGTTCACCAGAAAGGAATCTACCATCTGAATGGGACTGATACTGTCAGTGGTGAGTGACAGATAGTCGGGCGAGAGTACCTGGCGCAGAATGGTATCATTGATGGCACGTGAAGATGGTCCGACGGTATATTTCAAATTGAGGAATATGTGAAGATTGGGGTTCTGCTGACCTGTCTTCATATAGATAGTGGTATCTTTGCAGATAGAGTCGATGCCAATGCCCCTGTCTGAGACTTTTTGGCTGGCGCTATTGCAACTGGCAAAAAGCGTTATCAGCAGAATGGCAAGGGAAAAGATGTGTATATACGGAAATTGTTTTCTCATTTTTACCTTAATCCTCCATGAAAATTTGCGCAAAATTACTAATTTATCTTCTTATCTCACATTATTAAAACTACTTTTTTGATTTTTGTACAAGTTTTAACCGTTAAGCAACTTGTATATGATGTATATTTTGTAATTTTGCACGGTTTTTAAAACATTACATGAATAAAGATACATCCATGGTGCATAATACAGCCCTGTTTGATATGGACGGTGTGATATTCGACACTGAACCGCAATATACAGTTTTCTGGGGCTGGATATGTAGGAAATACAGACCGGAGATAGAAAACCTTGAGATAAAGATCAAGGGACAAACTCTGACAGAAATTTTCTCAACTTATTTCGCCGATATGCGCGAAGAGTATGAAACTATAGTCAGACAATTGAACGATTTTGAAAAAAACATGACATATCAGTATGTGTCTGGAGCTAAAGAATTTCTATTAAAACTAAAGGGTAGGGGGGTGAATACCGCACTTGTTACAAGCAGTAACAGGAAGAAGATGGAACAGGTATATAGGCAACATCCCGACTTCACTTCTCTCTTTGATAAGATATTTACAAGTGAGGATTTCAAAGTAAGTAAGCCCAATCCTGATTGCTATCTCACTGCAGCAGAATATTTTAATGTTAACAAAGATTCCTGTGTGGTCTTTGAAGACAGTGTAAACGGGCTGAAGGCTGCAAGGGCTGCAGGAATGTTTGTCGTGGCTTTGCAAACAACAGTAGATAGAGATAGACTGCTCAGTTTGAGTGATGAAATAATCTCAGATTTTTCAAAATACAAATTTCAATAATTTATTTAACATTTTTTATTATGTCAGGATATCTGGTAAGTGATACAAGAAAGGTTACTACTCACCGTTTCTTTGAACTTAAAGAAAAGGGTGAAAAGATTTCAATGCTCACATCGTATGATTACACTACGGCTTGTATAGTGGACAGAGCGGGCGTAGATGTAGTTTTAATAGGTGATTCGGCTTCAAATGTCATGGTAGGCAATACTACCACTTTGCCAATGACCGTTGACAATATGATTTATCATGCCAAGGCAGTGGTAAATGCCGTGAAACGAGCATTAGTGGTTTGCGACATGCCTTTCGGCAGTTATCAAGTAGACCGTCACGATGGACTGAAAAATGCCATCAAAATAATGAAGGAAAGTGGTTGCGATGCACTGAAACTAGAAGGCGGTGAAAGTATTATCGATACCATTAAAGGAATTTTGGATGCAGGCATTCCTGTTATGGGACATCTCGGACTGACACCACAAAGTATCAACAAGTTTGGTACATATGCCGTAAGGGCTAAAGAGGCCGAAGAGGCTGAAAAACTGATGAAAGACGCTGAATTGCTCGACAAAGTTGGATGTTTTGGAATAGTGCTCGAGAAAGTTCCTGCAGCATTGGCAGCAGAGGTAACTAAGTCTGTGAAATGTGCGACTATAGGTATAGGTGCTGGTAACGGAACTGACGGACAGGTGTTGGTGATTGACGATATGTTGGGAAAGACTCAAGGGTTCTCACCAAAATTCCTGAGAAGATACGCAGACCTGAACAGTATCATGACTGATGCTATCGGACAATATATCACTGACGTTAAATCAGGAGATTTCCCAAACGAGAACGAATCGTATTGAAAATACCAATTCAATATAAAATGCCCAGGGCCTTAATTTACGTCCTGGGTATTTTTTTATATTTCGAATAAAGGGGAGATACAATAGAACTGAATAAAGTTGTCCACACATTCTATTTATCATAATATATATTATTTGGAAAACAAGTGTTGTTTCTATGACTCTAAAAAAGAATGATATACGATTGACATTTATAAAAAAAGAGAAAAAATTGAAAAAGTTGAAGTCTTTAACTGGTATTTTCTTTTCATTTTCTTTGTACTGCGATTTTCATTTTGTAACTTTGCCCACTAAAATAAAACAAACATACAAAATAAAAATTCACTTATAGTATATGGCGAAAATATTTCCCGAGCACAATGGATTGAATTTGAGCAAAATCAACAAGGATGTGCTCGACAGATGGATGAAAAAAGATATATTTCATCGTTCGGTTGATGAACGCGAAGGATGTCCTCAATTTGTGTTTTTTGAAGGTCCTCCTTCGGCCAACGGTCATCCCGGTATACACCATGTGCTGGCACGTAGCATCAAGGATACATTTAACCGCTATAAGACCATGCGCGGTTTTCAGGTTCACCGCAAGGCTGGCTGGGACACCCACGGACTGCCCGTGGAACTGGGCGTAGAAAAAGAATTAGGCATAACAAAAGCCGATATCGACAACCGCAGTTCAAAGAAATACATCTCTGTGGAAGATTACAACAAGCACTGCAGGGAGAATGTCATGAAATACACTGCAGAATGGCGCGATTTGACAGAGCGTATGGGATATTTCGTAGACCTGGATCACCCTTATATCACATACGACAATAAGTACATAGAAACTTTATGGTGGTTACTTAAACAACTGTACGACAAGGGGTTACTATATAAAGGCTATACCATACAGCCATATTCGCCCGCTGCTGGCACTGGACTTTCATCACACGAACTAAACCAACCTGGCTGCTATCGTGACGTGAAAGACACAACTGCCACAGCAATGTTTGAAATAACCGAACCTAAAGAAGAATGGACGAAATGGGGAAAACCCTATTTCATAGCCTGGACCACCACACCTTGGACTCTGCCCTCAAATACAGCACTTTGTATGGGTCCGAAGATAACATACGTAGCAGTACAGACATACAATCCATACAATGCCGCTCCGGTAACTGTAGTCATGGCAAAAGACCTGGTTAATGCTTATTTGAAACCAGAAGGTGCTGATGCTCAGATGGATAGTTACAAACACGGAGACAAGGTAGTGCCATATAGGATAGTTGGAGAATATATTGGAACAGAACTAGCTGGTATACACTATAAACAGTTGATGCCTTGGGTGAAGCCATGTCAGAAACTTGATGCCAATGCACCTAAATTTGTAAAAGACTACGCTGAACAGCATCTCGACAAGGTCTTTGGAAGCGATAACGATAAGGAGAAATTTGTGGAAATGGCAGACTGTGCTTTCCGTACTATATTGGGCGACTATGTCACCACTGAGGATGGTACTGGCATAGTGCATATCGCTCCCACCTTTGGTGCTGATGATGCCAAAGTAGCAAAAGATGCAAATATCCCCTCGCTATTCCTTATAAACAAGAAGGCAGAGACCAGACCTATGGTTGACCTGGAGGGTAAATATTACGTGGTGAACGATCTGGATTCGCATTTCATCAAAGCATGCGTGAATTTGGAGGCTTATACCGAACATGCAGGAGAATATGTGAAAAATGCCTATTCGCCTAAATTCAATGTGAATGGCAAATATGACGAGGAGGCTGCCAACAAGGCTGAAGACCTGAACATAGTG
The DNA here is from genome assembly GCA_946186945.1 of uncultured Prevotella sp. Classification (GTDB taxonomy): domain Bacteria; phylum Bacteroidota; class Bacteroidia; order Bacteroidales; family Bacteroidaceae; genus Prevotella. Next base: position 1,588 of record CAMHPC010000055.1, on the reverse strand, counting down.
CTGTGTATGGAAATGAAACAGCAAGGTACGGCTTTCAGGATAGAAAAGCATGTGCACAACTATCCGCACTGCTGGCGTACTGACAAGCCTGTGCTCTACTATCCCCTCGATAGTTGGTTCATACGCTCTACTGCTAAGAAAGAAAGAATGTTTGAACTGAATAAGACTATCAATTGGCAGCCGTCATCCACAGGAACAGGCAGGTTTGGCAATTGGTTGGAAAACCTTAACGACTGGAATCTCTCTCGTTCGCGTTTCTGGGGCACTCCCCTACCCATCTGGAAAAATGATGACGACGAGATGGTGTGCATCGGTTCCCTGGAACAGTTGTACAATGAGATAGAGAAGTCTGTCAAGGTGGGCATCATGGACTCCAACCCCCTGAAGGACAAAGGATTTGTGCCTGGCGACTATTCTCAGAAAAATTACGACCGTATAGACCTGCACCGTCCATACGTTGACAATATTGTATTGGTAAGCGAAACTGGCAAACCCATGCACCGCGAGACTGACCTGATAGACGTATGGTTTGATTCTGGCAGTATGCCCTACGCACAGGTTCATTATCCTTTCGAGAATAAGGAGGTGATAGACAAGAAACTTGCCTTCCCCGCTGATTTCATCAATGAAGGTGTAGATCAGACACGTGGCTGGTTCTTCACTCTTCATGCCATAGGCACCATGGTATTTGACAGTGTGGCATTCAAAAACGTCATATCTACTGGTTTGGTGCTTGATGCCAAAGGCGAGAAGATGAGTAAACACAAGGGCAATGTCACCAATCCTTTTGAAATGATTGAACAATTTGGTGCTGATGCCGTGAGATTCTATATGATGACCAACTCTGAACCCTGGGACAATCTGAAATTTGACGTCGACGGGGTGGATGAGATCCGCAGAAAACTCTTCGGCACGCTGTACAATACGTATAGTTTCTTTGCGCTTTATGCCAATGTGGATGGTTTCGACCCCTACTCTACTCCACAACCGGAGACACTGCAAGAAATAGACAGGTGGATTCTCTCTGAACTCAATACATTGATAATCAATGTAATGAAGGAGATGGACACATATAATCCTACACGTGCAGGGCGACTGATTGATACATTCATCAACGATGACCTGTCCAACTGGTATGTGCGCCTGAACAGAAAACGCTTCTGGGGTAAGGAAATGAGCGATGACAAACGTGCGGCATATCACACACTGTACAAGTGTCTTATCACGGTGGCTAAACTTCTATCGCCATTTGCTCCCTTTATCACAGACCAACTATATTCTGACTTGGGAGGGAAACTGGACAGTATACATCTGGAACTCTACCCCACTGTCGATGAGAACATGATTGACAAACAGTTGGAAACGAGGATGGAGATGGCACAGAAAATCACTTCTATGACACTGGCATTGCGCCGAAAAGTGAACATCAAAGTGAGACAGCCGCTGCAGCAAATCATGATACCTGCCATAGATGAGGCACAAAAGGCTCATATCTCGGCAGTTGCAGACTTGATAATACATGAGGTGAATGTGAAGGAACTGAACTTCGTGGAAAGTAGCAATGTACTGGTGAAGAAAGTGAAGTGCA
>CAMHPC010000054.1 GCA_946186945.1 uncultured Prevotella sp. | reverse complement strand
ATCTTAACTCTCAGAAAAGATAAAACTCACACAAACACCGCACATCCCCGAGGGCTGGGTGCACCTCGGGGATGTGGTAAGTGCTATTGAGAGAGATGTGGGGTCAGTCCCAGAGCGAGGTGGCTACGGGGGTGAAGCCGTTGTCGTGGAGCGTTACTGAAATATTGGATTATTTCTAATAACTTCCTTTGCTGGTATTCGTCTGATAATATCGTCAGAATCACAGACTATAACATCCTGTCCTCTTAAAGCCTTTTCTTCTAGCATACTTTTCTCTGCCAATTCCAATCCAATCTTGATTTTTTGGGAGAGTTCTTTCATTTCCTTATCTGACATAGTTCTGAATTTGAGAGTAAATGGATTGTTTTAAAACTACCGTTTCAACATCCTTGCCGCCATAAACTATTAGACAGCGTGGATTTGACAAACTCTTTGCATTGCAGAATCTCTGGTAAAACTGTATAGGATGCAGTCGTCTTTCCTGCTCCATTTGGCCCGCTGATTATATACAGATGCTTATCACTCATTCCGCTGCAAAGATATAATTCTTTTTCTAATCTTCAAAAAATCAAGTGTTATTTATTCACATCACCATTACTTTTAAGCATCACTCTTAAGCACACATCCCCGAGGGCGGGGTGCGCCTCGGGGATGTGGTAAGTGCTATTGAGAGAGATGTGGGGTCAGTCCCAAAGAGAGTTGCCTACGGGGGTGAAGCCGTCGTCTTCTTCATCGAAGGTGCCTTCGTTGGAACCTACACCACCGTCGTCACCCATACCTTTGGTAGGTACACCACTCAGTGCTGCCATGATGGGTTCCTGAACAGTTCTTATTACTATCTCTATAGCGGGAGAAATATATGTCTTTTTCATTGCCTAGTCCTCCATTTATTACCTAACAATAACCTTCTTGCCACCATGGATATAGATGCCCTTAGTGGTGGGAGCATCGATACGCACGCCCTGGATTGTGTACCAGTTGTCGTCTACTGCCTTATAGGTGGGGGATGTCACATCCTTGTCCACATCCACGATGCCAGTGACAGTGGGGTCTACGGGGTCTTCAAACAACAGCATAAAGGCAGGTGCACTGCTTCCACCCTCAGACTCGGTGTAGTAGGCACCCACGCCAAGCTTGTTGGCATCATCACGAGTGATCTGCAGGAAGGCGCTATTAGCGTATGTGGAGCCAGAAGATGCGACCTGCCAGAAGCCGAGGAGGAAGTCCTCTGTGCCACCACCATTACTTACGTAATTGGACACCACTTTACTTGCGCGATAGAAGCCGAAGAGGTAGTTAGCATACTCAGTACTGTTAACTGTCTCGTAACGAGAGATTTCTTTAGACTCATAGAGCGGCAGGAGTTGTGAAGTTTTGCCCCCATCCAATGTGATGCCTGCACCCGGATCCACATACGGAGTCATCTGCATCCACGCGTTGTTGTATTCTGTACCTGACTTGGCGGGAGTGTAGTACATACCACCCTTCAGACTGTTTTTGTCGGTCTTCATGGCGAGGATGACACCAGTCTTGGCAGGAATATACTTAATATCCGTCAGAGGTGTCAGTGTGGCAGTAGCGGTAAGTGTTTTCAAGTCTTTATCATAATTAGTACCACTCGGGTTAAATCCCGTTACTACAAACACGTCCACATCATCGGGTTTGTTCCATGCTATGTAGTCGCTCCATACGCGGAAGAACTTATAGTCACCCCGGCCTTTGATAGTACGAGTAGTTCCGTTATACTTCACATCGTTAAAGTCGCGCAGTTCAGCCTCACGCTCTATGGTGTAGTAAGAGTTCACACCGTAGTTATAGAAGTTGATGACGTATGTGCGGGGGGTGGTGCCGTCCATGTCGGGGAGGTCGAAGATGATATTGCGATCATTTTCTCCAGAAGACGGATTTGTATTGGAAGAAGTTTTGTCTTCATTGTACTGCAGATAGTTCTTGTACTGAGTATCTTTGCCGGCAAAGTGATCTTCGTCCGTCTCCAGCGAGTTAAATTTAGGAGCATTGCCGTCCTCACCCCAGTTCTTGGCGTAAGTACGATTCTCGCTTTCATCCTCAGTCAGTAGGAAGCGGAAGCCCTTGTCATAGTTTGCACCTGTCAATGCACCATTCTTGAATGTCACGGTATTGCGGAAGTGTTTGGGATCCTGAGTGGCTTTGAGGGGAATGAGCGCGTTTGCGGCACTGAGGTCCCATGTGCCACCCAAGTCATTATTTTTATCGTCTTTTGCCGTCACGCCATCACCCACGAGATAGAGTGAGGTATGGAACTCTAGGTTGTAGGTCATAGTAGTGGCGTTGAAGCGGAGGGTATAGGCGTTATAGAAACTAGATGGTTCAGGGTTGAGCGACTGGTTAGAGTTGTATCCTGTCAGTCCACCAACCAGTGCGCGACCATCGAGGTTATTGCCCATGCTGATGAGCGGGCGATATTGATCACCAAGTTTTCCATAATCAGACCAGCCATGTTGTCCGGATGGCGCTATATCGAGATACAGGTCACCCCAGCCATTGTCAGGTCTATTGACTTTGATCACATAAACCACAGAGTCTGGACTTGCTTTAATAGCGTCAGTGACATTATCCTTATTGTATTCTTTGCCAGACTTATACCACAGTTGTGTCATCTCATGACTTAGATCTTTTTCATCAATATTAACACTACCTGTAGCATTAGTGAAGTTACCAATCAGGTAATATTTTGTGTCAGCGGCACAAGGGGCAGAGGCTTTAGGAGTGTTTATAAACACATTTCCAAGATTTCCTTCACCCGACGGTTTTGCATTCAGTACAAAGGTGTACGACAGTCCGCTGCACAATCTTTGGTCATTCGACAGTTTGCCGCCCTTTGGGAATGTGAAGCAACCTGTACATGTAGCATCAATAGTTCCGACCTTATAATAATTAGAATAGTTGAAATCGCCAAGAGTACGTTGCATGTGCGTTTGATTATTGATAACGTCACCATTGTCATCGTAACCAACATCTATACGAGTATCGCTCGTAGGACGGTACCATCTTGCCTCGTCATCGCGCACTATATACCACTGTATCATCTCACCTTCGGTCAATGAGTTATTACTACCCACGTCAGACCATCTCTTCAGGTCGCTGTCCTTAATGGTGAACGAGAAATATTTGTCGCTAACCTTACCGTCGCCACCATCACGTGAACGGTTGCGTGAGGGTACCATCTTGAAGTACTCCCACTTCTGGTTGTTGGTTATCTGCGGACTCACCCAGTAGTAATCGTGGTCTATCTCATTGGCAGTGATTTTCACCTGCCATGCATCGCCTTCATATTTGGCTGAAATAGTGTAGGTATAACCCTTTTGGTAAGTGGTGTACCAGTTTGCGGTACCAGACTGGCCATTGAGATTGCTGGTAGACCAACTATCGTTGGAAATTGAAGTTCTTGAGCTCATACCATACCAGGTTTGGTCTTCTGGGTCGTACAATTGGAAATCAATCTCGCTGCCAGCAGAGATACCGCTCAACTGCTGCTTTGTCCATGTCCAGACGTATGGGTCGGCACTTGTACCACTACCACTCTCAGGGTCAGTACCGCGCCATGAGTCAATGGTGGATTTCAACTGGGGAATCATTGGAACAGCTTCTCTTGTAACATTTATTTTCCACAGGTTTAAAGAACCATCTTTATAGGCTCGTATAGTATATGTATAACCTTTGTTGTATGTTACATGAAATTTTTTGCTGGAAGTTCCACTTTTGGCAGTACCAAAACAAGGATAATAAGTATTTCCAAGAGCGGGATTCTCAGTGGGACTTTGTTTTGTTGCTGAGCCACTACCATTATATAAATAGAAATTATGTTTTTCACGAACTGCATTTGTAATATCTCCGGTCTTTCCAGTATCAGAACCCATATTAAAGTTAATATAAGGATTGACTGACGCTGTAATAGAAATAACAAAGTTGCCATCAGCATCTTTATCTTGCATTTTACTACCAGGCCAAGTGCCACCAGTGTAATTTTCACTGGTACTGGGATTCCATGCCCAAAGCCATGGATTATTACCATTTGCAGTTGATGACAGGTAAACATGGAACTTTGTTGCACCATTAGTCAGAGCTTCGTCGTAATCAAAGCCATAGTTGTTATCGGCGTCAGAGAGATAGAAATACAGATTCGAGCCGTTTGTCAGGCCCGCGTTCTTCAAATCTGCAGCAGATAATGTCCATGTAAAGGGACTACCACTTGTGCCTACTCCGCTTTCAGGCTCAGCACCGCCGAATCCATTTACTGTGGAACTTAGAAGAACGGGTATTTCTGTCCAAGACACTGTAACAGTAATTTTATTTTTATTAGTTGTATCATAACCTGATAAATAAAAAGTAAAGGTTCTTTTAGCATAATCTGTCGGCAGCTCTATAGCAACAGAACCAGATCCACTGCCATGGCCATCACCATAGTCAGATTTAAACTCATAACTACTACCTGAAGTGGTAATCGTGAAATCTTCGTATGGGTATAATTCACTTTGATTAGTGCCACCATTATCAACAATGGGTCGGAAATAAATCTTGTTGTTTTGGACAATATTCCACGTATTAAAGTAAGAACCTGGACATGTAAATGTCCAAGTATTACCACCAGAGCCACCGATGTTACCTGTGGGGTGGTCAATGCCATTGCCCATCAACTTTAGAGCTGAATTATCAGCTTCCACCGCCGTTACCGACAGTAGCGTCAGGAAAAAAAGTGTTAATAGTTTTTTCATATTGCAAATCGTATAGTTTGTTTTGTTGTTATATTGTTTTTTTGTTGTTATATTGTTTTTTGTTGTTATATAGTCTTAGTAATGTTTTTATTTTTTTACTTGCTGCCGCTCGTCACGAGCAGCAGCAAGCATTGTCACAATGCTAATTACACGAAAGTCAACGCCACGCCTCAGGGTATGAGGAAGCGGTGTAACATACTCTAAACATGTACTTTATGGCTAAAAGCCGTAGACATTGTTACATTTGACATTAAATTACCGCTGCAAATTTAATTGTTTTTCATTTTTTTACAAAATTTTTTTGTAGATTTTTTGTGGGGGCATTGACATTACCAGGCCAACAGGCCGACCATATAAATGCACCGCAAGATGCGGTGCGCTCCTACGTTTGCCTGATGTAGTTTTAGGAGCGCACGCATCTTGCGTGCATCGAATAAGGTCGTCTGAACCGCTTTCATGACGCCGTCGGCGTCATGAAATGCTATTGCCATAATGCGCCCCGAAGGGGCAGTGAGCACCAAGCCCAGGGCAATGTGCTACCTTACGCACCCTGGAGTGGTGCCCCAAGGACAATGAATGTAAAAAAAATAAAGGCTTGTTGCAAATGAAAGAAAAAAGAATTATATTTGCAAACAAAAAAACTAATATTTCATAGCAATGGCAAGGGAAGAGAGAAATAAAATAGGATTCGTCGTGGCACTCATCAGTGAGTTTGCCCTACGGTTTGGAATCACACCTCGTCAGGCATATGCTTATATGAAGCGTTTCAAAGGTTTAGACCACCTTCATGAGCATTATGGTGTTCTCCATACCCAGTCTTTTCCCGACACCGTAGAGGCATTGGCACAAGTTTGCCACAACAATGGAGGGTTGTTGGCATGATAAAACTATATCACGGGTCAAATGTAAAGATTGAAATACCAGACCTTAATCATTCTAAACCATTTAAAGACTTTGGTCGAGGTTTCTACCTTTCAGCAGATAGCCAACAAGCCTGGGATATGGCATTACAAAAACTCAAAAGATTATGAAGTCAAGATTAACCCCTGAGCAGATACAGTTGATGAAAGACGAACTGAGCACCGAACTTGTTGGCTATTTAGTTGACGACTTCCATTATACTCCTGCACAGGCAATAGACGTTTTCTATACATCAGAGACGTTTGACAGACTACAAGAAAGTGCCACAGGACTATACTATCAAAGTCCCGGATATGTGTATACTTTCCTTCGCAACGAACTCTTCTCTGGCCAGGTTATGTGATTTCAAAGATACCCCTGCCTGTATTCTGACGTCCCTACGGGACTAAACTTCGGTACTGCGCACCCCCATGACGCCGACGGCGTCATGACAAAGCGGATGGGACATTGTTTTAGCACCGCAGGATGCGGTGCGCTCCTACAGACTGCTGGACACTACATACAAAAAGACTCCTGCAAGTTGTTGACTTGCAGGAGTCTTTCGTAGTGGATAGGGGAATCGAACCCCTATGCCAAGATTGAGAATCTTGTATCCTAACCATTAGATGAATCCACCGTATTTTGTACGAACCCACAGCGGAAGCTGGGGGATTCGAACCCCCGGTACGGTTACCCGCACGGCAGTTTAGCAAACTGCTGGTTTCAGCCACTCACCCAAACTTCCTTAGCGGTCTGTACCGCGGCATTTTCGCTTAAATGCGGTGCAAAGGTATCATATATTTTTGTTACCTGCAAATTTTTCGGTATGTTTTTTTTGAAGTTTTTTCGTTTGTTGTCGTTTGTCGCAGTTTTTCAATGTATTACAGTCGTCGGCAAGTGGGCAACCGGCGCACGTCGGATTGCCTTTTTGGGATTGTTTCCACATTTTCTTGATTCGACAGGCGGCATATGTCAGTGCTGCTGCCACTATAATCGCGGTTATTATGTACTGTATTACCATTTTGTTTTTGGTTCTTGGGGCACCCTTTCAGGGTGCATTTTCTATAGTCATTGCTATCCGGGGGTGCCCGCTGCGCTCGTACCCTCGGTTATGGAGCGGTGACGCCGTCGGCGTCATTGATGTGCATTGCTGCATATCGTATACTTCGTGAATTCATACTCATATTTCTGGTGTGCGGGAGAGGCGCCCTACCCTGCCCCATGGGATGAGGAGGAGGGTGAAGAGGAGGACGTAGTAGATGACGATGGTGAGTGCAGAGGGCGAAAGATTGGAGATGTGGGAGCCCGGCCACTGTGAGATGGTGGTGAGTGCCTGGTTCTGTGTCTGCACGAGAGAGTTGAGCAGCGAGATGAGCCATTGCTGCACAGGGGCGAAAAATGCCGTGGCGAAGACCAGCAGAGTGACATAGAGGATGAGCGTAGTGAGAGGCAGCACCACGAAGTTGGACGCGAGGAAATAGGTAGAGAACCTGCCGAAATAGAACGCTGTGAGCGGCGCCGTGCCCAGTTGGGCGCAACACGACACCACCACCATAGTCCACAACCAGCGCAGCGGATGGTAGGAGAAAATGGAGAGCGAGTCGAGCCACCTCTCCGGTATCCACGCGAACATACGCGGTGAGAAGACGATGATGAAGAGCACTGCCATGAACGACATCTGGAAGCCCACATCGACGAGCGACAGCGGGTGTATGAGCAGCATGATTATGGCGGTGAGAGCGAGCGTATTGAGCGACATGCGGTCGCGCTGCATGAGCGACACCAGCGAATATATCGTAATCATGAACGCCGCACGCTGTACCGACGGCGAGAGTCCGGTGAGGAAGGCGTAGGTCCATATACCCACGATGATGAGCAGTTCGGTGAGTGCTCGGAAACGGCGGTAGCCGAAGAAGACGACGAGCAGGGCATAGATGATGCCGAGGTGCAGTCCGGAGAGAGCCAGCACGTGCGACGCGCCTGAGATGGAGTATACCTCGCGCAGGTCCTGAGTGACGCGTGAGCGGTCGCCCAGCGTCATCGCCACGGTTATGGCAGCGGGGTCATCGTCCATCTCCCATGAGAAGTACTCATGGAGTATGTCCTGGCGCAGTTGCAGTGCCGCCAACCGTGTGCGTTCGATGAGTGGCAGGTCGCTGAGCGGCACCACCGCCTTGCGCCAGTTGCGGTAGAAGATGAAGGTGGTAGCCACGAAACCGCGACTCTTCAGGTAGAGCGGGTAGTTGAACTGCGACTGCCTCAGCGTGTCGGGAGTGACGAAGGCGGAGCGTGCCGCGATGCCGTCGCCCAGTCGGAGTTGCGAATAGCGGCGGGTGACGGTGTCGCGCAGCAGCGAAGCCTTCACACGTTGACCGTGCAGTGGTCCGCCTACGACCATGAGGTCCATCCTGAGCACCTTACCACTCTCCTGCGGTGTGCTGGTGATGACCGCATGATACGTTTGCTCCTCCTGCGGCAGTACGGGTGAGGCATCGTGCCACTGTCCGGCGGTGCGCAGGGCTCCCACCGCGAAGAAGAGGGCGAGCAGAGCCGTGCTTTGCGCTATGGCATGTCGGTGGAGGGCGATGGCGATCAGCAGGGTGACGGCAGCGGCGGCGAGCCATACGGTCAGTGGCACGCCGGGCCATAGCAATGCCGTGGCGCAGCCCGCCACGAGTGCCAATGCCACGCGCAGCAGGGGGAAGAGTTGTATGGTGCCGTTGTAGTGCATGGTCCGTAGAGAAATATTGCGCCCTGAAGGGGGTAAAGGCATTGTTCGTGGAATGCTTTTGCCCTTTCAGGGCGCATTGTTTTGCGCTGTTATTCCCAGGGCGTTGTCCTGGGCTGAGTGCTCACTGCCCCTACGGGGCGATCTGGTTTTCGATTCCTATATTGGGCCGTTGCCCTGGGCTGAGTGCTCTCTGCCCCTACGGGGCGATATCAGAGAGCAGCGTATATCCAGTCGTAGACGCAACTGACCACGCCGAATGCCACTATGCCGAAGGTACAGATGGCGAGAGCCAGACGGCTGTTGCAGTCGCTCTTAAACGTGGGCAGCGGGTTGTCGCTATCCTTGATATACATAGCCTTGACGATGAGCAGATAGTAGTACAGGCTGACCACCGTATTGACCAAGGCGATGAACACCACCAGGTATGGCAGCACATGCCCCGTCTTGTTCAGGTCGAGCGCCGCCATGAAGACGAAGAACTTGCTGAACATGCCTGCGAAAGGCGGTATGCCTGCCAGCGAGAACAGGGCGAGCGTCATGAGAAGCGAGAGTTTCGGGTTAGTCTTGTAGAACCCGTTGTACGCATCCATGTCGGTAGCACCGTTGTTGTTCTGTTCCACCAGACTGATGACGGTAAACACCGCGAGGTTTGCCACCACATATACCAACACATAGTATGACAGTGCAGCCATACCGATGGTATTGTTGCCCACCACAGCCAGCATGATATATCCTGCCTGCGAGATAGAACTGAATGCCATGAAGCGTTTCAGTTCCTTCTGACGAATGGCGAAGAGGTTAGCCACTGTGATAGTGAGCACGATGACGATATAGAGCATATAGAGCCAGTACTGAGTCATGTGCACCATCACCTTCATGAGGATGACCATGAGTGTGAAGGCAGCAGCACCCTTAGACACCACGCTGAGATATCCGGTGACCACGGTGGGCGCACCCTGATAGGTGTCGGCAGTCCAGAAGTGGAAGGGCACGAGAGAGATTTTGAAGCCCAGTCCGCTGAAGAAGAACACCATGCCCATGATGGTGAGCGGCGATGCAGTGAGGTGGCGAGCCACATCCACGAAGTAGAGCGTGCCACAAGCGCCATAGAGGAACGAGATGCCGAAGAGCATCACACCCGAGGAGAAGGTGGCAGTGAGGATGTACTTGGCAGCACCCTCAGCAGAGTTGTTGCGATACTTATCCAGTGCCACGAGGCAAGCCATGGGCACCGATGCCATCTCCAGTCCGAGGTAGAACATGAGGAAGTGTCCTGCCGACACCATCATGAGCATGCCGAGGAGCGTAGAGACGACGAGCATATAAAACTCGCCCTCGCGCACCCTGGTATCGGGTCGGCTGAGCCACTGACGGCTCATGATGACCACGATGAGAGTGGCGAAGACCAGTATCGTTTTCATGACATTGACAGCAGGCGAGGTGGCATACATGCCACCGAAGGTCACTGCATGGTCGGGAGTGAGGAAGCACACCACCAGTTCGGCGAGCATGAGCGCGCACATGAGCGGGTTGAACCATCTGCGTTCCTCCTTCTTTGACGAGGCGAAGTCGGCTATGAACGCTACGATGAGGATGAGCACCAGCACCGCCTCGGGAATCATATTTAGAAATTGACTATAGTTCATATCTGGATAGTGAGTTTACGGGTTGACATGAGTTACAACACTGAGGATGGGTTCCACGGCATCTGTGATGACATTGCTTGCCCACATAGGCGCGAGACCCAGGGCAGCCACACAGAAGATGAGGCAGCACACAGCCACACGCTCGTCCCAGGTGGCATCGGTGAGAGACTCGAAGTGTTTGTTCTCTACCTTGCCATAGAGTATCTTACCCACCACGCGCAGGATATAGACTGCGGTGATGACGATAGACACACAGGCGATGACAGTAGCCACACGGCGCATCACATCGGGACTGCCCACTGCCGTCTCGGCACCGAAGGAGCCCACGAAGATGGTCATCTCGGCGATGAAGCCCGAGAAGCCCGGTAGACCGAGGTTGGCGAGACCGGCTATGACATATCCCACGCTGAGGAAGGGCATGATCTTCATCAGTCCGCTGAGTTCGCGTATGTCGCGTGTGTGCGTGCGTCCGTAAATCATACCGATGAGGGCGAAGAAGAGAGCCGTCATCAGACCGTGAGAGAGCATCTGCAGTATGGCACCCGTGCACGACACCTTGGTCATCATGAGCAGGGCGAAGAGCACCAGTCCGCAGTGCGACACCGACGAGTAGGCATTGATATACTTCAGGTCGGTCTGCACGCAGGCGGAGAAGGCACCGTATACCACCGAGATAGTGGTGAGAATGATGAAGATCCAACTGAGTTCCTGTGCAGCCTCGGGCAGCAGGTACATAGCCACGCGGAAGCAGCCATAGCCACCGAGTTTCATGAGCACGCCGGCATGGAGCATCGACACTGCCGTAGGAGCCGAGGCATGACCGTCGGGGCTCCATGTGTGGAACGGGAAGAGGGCACCCAGCACACCGAAACCGATGAACACCAGCGGGAAGAGTATCTTCTGTATCGCCACCGGTATGGCATGGTTTGCTGCTATCTCAAGCACATTCATGGTGTTGGCACCATTGAAGAAGTAGATGCCCAGTATGCCGATGATGAGCAGTGCCGAACCACCCATGAGCATGAGCGTGAGTTTCATGGCAGCATACTCCTTCTTGCCGCTGCCCCATACGCCGATGAGCAGGTACATGGGGATGAGCGCCACCTCGTAGAACATGAACATGGTGAAGAGGTCGATGCTGATGAAGAAGCCGTACACACCCGTGCTGAGCAGGGTGAACCAGAGGAAATACTCCTTGGTGAGCGGCTTCAGTTTCCACGAGGCGAAGGTGCCGGTGAAGACTATGATGCTGGAGAGCAGCAGCATGACCACCGATATGCCGTCCACACCCACTGCGTAGGCGATATTGAGCGGCTTGAACCAGGTATGCGAAGCAGTGAAGAGCATGGGAGCCTCCTCTGCCGAAATCACTTGACGCATCTGAATGAAAGCGATGGTCAGATATACAGACAGAGCCAGGAGCATGGACGCTCCCACTACCATCACGCCACGTACCTGATTAAGGTTGCGTGCAGCCCAGAGGCCGAGCAACATCAGAACAGGGATAATTACGAATAAAGTCAGTATACTCATTTTCTTATCTTTCTTTCAGATTTTACAATACACATAACAACACGAGTGTGAGGGCCACGGCACCGGTGAGGAACCACACGGCATAGTGACGCACGTCGCCACTCTGCCATCCGCGTATGCTCTCACCAGCCTCGTTGGCACCCCATGCCATGAAGTTGAACGTGCCGTCCACGACGTGGCGGTCGAACCATGCTATGGGTTTGGAGATGCAGCGGAAGATGATGCGGTGAGTGACGTACTGCCATATCTCGTCCTGATAGAAGCGGCGGTATGCTGCCTGGTGCAGGCGCGGGAAGCGACGGTAGAGACGGTCGGCGATGGGCTGACTCTCACCTTTATATATATATGTGGCGAGACATATACTCAGCATAGCGATGACAGTAGACGTGATGGCTATCTGTGCATCGAAATGTATGGTATAGTCCTGACCGCTGGCAGACACGAATGAGCCGAAGCTGCCACCCCATCCCAGGAAGCCTGCGAGAGTGGTATATACACCAACTCCGACAGTGATGACAGCGAGGATGATGATGGGCACGGTCATGCTGGCCGGAGCCTCATGCGGTGTGTGGTGCGCATGCAGTTCCTTGTTCTCAGTGCCCCAGAAGATGCCATAGTAGAGGCGGAACATGTAGAAAGCCGTCATGGCAGCAATGCCCGTCATGATCCATCCCACCCATGGGCTGTACTGGAAGCAGGCAGAGATGATCTCGTCCTTGCTGCTGAAGCCCGAGAAGAAGGGTATGCCTGCTATGGCGAGGCAGGAGATGAGGAAGGTGATGTGTGTGACGGGCATGTACTTGCGCAGTCCTCCCATCGCCGACATCTCATTTGAGTGTACGGCATGAATGATACATCCTGCACCGAGGAAGAGGCATGCCTTGAACATAGCGTGAGTGAAGAGGTGGAACATAGACGCCATATAACCCAGTTGGGTGTGGTTGTCGAGTGTTGCCTCATGTCCGGGCAGGCATACGCCCAGTGCCACCATCATGAATGCTATCTGCGAGATAGTGGAGAACGCCAACACACGTTTGATATCCGTCTGTGCACAAGCCACCGCCGCAGCATAGAAGGCAGTGAACACGCCCACCCATACCACGATGCTCAGTTGTCCGGGTGCATACTCTATCCACAGCGGGAACATACGTGCTATCTGGAACACGCCAGCCACCACCATCGTAGCGGCATGGATGAGAGCCGACACAGGCGTGGGGCCCTCCATGGCATCAGGCAGCCAGATATGCAGTGGGAACATGGCACTCTTGCCCGCGCCACCTATAAACATGAACACCAGAGCCGTGGGCAGGATGAAACCGGCAGCCGTCATCGCCTTGACAGCATCCACGGGGATGAACTGTGTGGCAGAGGCACCGTATGCTATGTCTCCGGCGAAGGAGAAACTGAACGACTCGGTGTAATATCCGAAGATGAGGATACCGATGAGGAAGAAGAGGTCGGCGAAACGGGTGACGATAAACGCCTTCTTCGATGCCGCCACCGCAGCCTTGAGCGGATAGTAGAATCCGATGAGCAGGTAAGACGACACACCCACCAATTCCCAGAACAGGTACATCTGGAAGATGTTTGTGGCGAGCACCAGTCCGAGCATAGACATGGTGAAGAGCGAGAGGAAGGCATAGTAGCGCTGGAAGCCCTTCTCGCCGTGCATATATCCGAAGGAGTAGATATGCACCATGAGGCTGACGGTAGAGATGACGATGAGCATCACCACCGAGATGGGGTCGAGCAGAATACCTATGTCGAAGTGGAGGTTGCCCAGTGGCAGCCAAGTGAAGTTGTAGGGCACAAGGGTCTGGTAGGTGCCATCAGCCAGTCTGTCTGCCGTGAAATAAGAGAAGGCGGTGAGATAAGAGAGGATGGTGACCACACCGAGCGAGCACGTGCCTATGAGACCTGCTGTGCGATGCGACATCTTCATGCCGAAGAGTCCCAGTATGAGGAAAGAGAGCGCCGGCAGCAGCAGTATCAGAAATACATAACTATATTCCATAATGCATTATAATTTCATGTTTTCAATACTGTTCACCTGATCGCTGTGGAACCTACGGTAAACATTGATGATGATAGCAATGGCGACCGCCGTTTCGGCAGCGCTGACAGCGATAGAGAAGAGGGTGAAGAAGAAGCCCTCCATCTGTCCCGGGAAGAGCAGGCGATTGAATACCGCGAAGTTGAGGTCTACGGCATTGAGCACCAGTTCCACGGATATGAGCATGGCGATAAGGTTGCGTCTGGTGACGAAGCCGAAGAAGCCGATAAAGAACAGCAGAGTGCTGACCGCCAGGAAAAATTCTACGGGTATATTCCCTTGAGTGATTGTCTCGATCATAATTTACTTGTCCTTTCTTGAAATGACGATACCGCCGATGATACATGCGAGTAAGAAGATGGATATAAACTCGAAGGGCAGCACATACTGATATTTCTCCGAGCCCATGAGAGTGTTGCCCACTTGCTGCATAGACACCTCTTCGTTGGGAATAGCCATGCTTACGAACTTGTTTTTGAACAGTATGAAAGCCACCATGACTGCTCCGACGAGAGCTGCCAGGGAGCCAGCGATGACCTTTGAGCCTCGCATGCGTTCATACAAACCCTGTAGAGTATGTTTCGACACCAGTTGTATGGCGAAGATATAAATCATGGTGATACCACCGGCATAGATACTGATCTGGGCTGCACCGAGGAAGGTGTAGTCGAGCAGGAAGTACATGCCAGCGATGCCGAAGAGCACGAAGAGCAGGAAGGTAGCGGCTCTCATGATGCGCTTAGTGGTGACACTGAGCACGGCTGCGCCGAGGATGACGACAGCCAGAATGATAAACATTATTTGATTTGCCATAATATGAACCCTCCTTTATTTAGTGCCCGTATTAAACTTGCCAATCTCCAGTTCTGCCCCTCCGTCGATGAGGTTAGGCAGGCTTCCTCCCTCATACTTCTCCTTGTCGAGGTGCAGAGTGAGTTTGGCTCGGTCGAAGACACTGTTTTCGAAATCGTTAGTAAACTCTATGGCACCGAAGTTGCAGGCATTGACACAGAGTTGGCAGAACATACACTCACCCAGGTCGTACTCATAGTCGATGAGGAAGCGTTTCTTCTTGCCTGTCTCCGGGTCTTCCCTCATTTCCGACTTTATCGTGATAGTGCCGTTAGGGCATGCCTTTTCGCACATGGTGCACGCCACGCATTTGTGGTTGCCGTTCTCATCCCGTGTGAAGACGAGTCTACCGCGGTGGCGTTTAGAGACATGCAGCCGGGTTTTTCTGTTTTCGGGGTATTGTTCGGTAATCTTTTTAGTGAAATGCTCCCTAAAAGTGACGCCGAAGCCTATGAGCAGAGACTTGATGCCTGCTGCCGCCCCTTTGAAATATGATTGATTGTTTTCCATTTTACCAGTGTAATCCAAGTGCTACGATAACAGTCATGAGAATAAGGTTGAGCAGACAGAGCGGCATGAGGTATTTCCACTCCAGTTTCAGTATCTGGTCGATACGCAGGCGTGGGAATGTCCATCTGATCCAGAGCAGGATATAAACCAGTGCGAACACCTTGCCGAGGAACCACACGGCACCCGGTATGTAGTCCATCACCTGGTTGAAGCCGTCGAGCCCGCTGATGTGCAGTGGCATCCATCCACCGAGGAACACGGTGGCAGCCACGCCGGCGATGACGAACATATTGAGGTATTCTGCCAGGTAGAAGAAGCCGAAGCCCATGCCCGAGTATTCGGTATGGTATCCTGCGGTGAGTTCGCTCTCTGCTTCGGGCAGGTCAAACGGTCCGCGGTTGGCCTCGGCATTACCAGCCACTATAAACACCAGGAAGGCGATGATGGCGGGTATGTGTCCCTTGAAGATGAGCCATGCGTTGCTCTGGCTCTCCACTATGCCCGACACCTGCATGGTGCCTGTGAGAGCCACGGCGGTGATGAGGCAGAGGCAGAGAGAAATCTCATAGGATATCATCTGCACGGCACCACGCATAGCCGACACCACACCATATTTATTATTAGAGCCCCATCCGGCGAGGAAGATGCCGATGACACCTATGCTGGAGACGGCGGTGAGCAGGAATATGCCCACATTGAAGTCGAGTATCTGCATGCCCTTGTTCCATGGCAGGAACGAGTAGGTGCATACCGATGCCACGAGCACGAAGAAGGGAGCCAGCAGGTAGAGCAGTTTGTCTGCCTTGTCTACGAAGAAGATCTCCTTTTGCAGCATTTTGAACACGTCGGCAAACACCTGGAGCAGTCCCCACTTACCCACGCGGTTGGGTCCGAGTCGGCACTGTATCCATGCGCACACCTTACGTTCCATATATATGAGTATGATGGCAAACACGGCATACGATAGTAGTATGGCAGTGCCTACCAGCACACACTCGATGGTAGTGGCCAACCAGTCGGAGAGACCGAGAGTCTGTCTGAGCAGGTTGTCAAACCATGTAGTAACTACGCTAAAATCAAACATAATATTATCTGTCAATATCAGGTATCACATAATCGAGGGATGCGCCGACAGCGATGAGGTCGGCTATCTTTTCACCTCTAAGAATTTCATCGAGAGCAGACACGAGGGGCAGTCCCATGGGTCTGAATTTCAGTCGGTAGGGCGATTTGTCGCCTTTGGAGTCGAGATATACGCCTATTTCACCGCGTGAGCCCTCGCACGAGGTGTACCACTGTCCTTCGGGCACGCGTATGACGGGCTTCTGCTTGATGTAGAAGTCGCCTGCGGGTATATTGTCGGCGAGTGTCTCGAGTATTTTCACGCTCTGCCTCATCTCCTCCATACGCACCATATATCTGGCGAAGCAGTCGCCTTCGTTGAATGTGATCTCATCGAAGTCTATCTCTCCGTAGATATCGTATGGGTGTGTCTTTCTCACGTCGCAGTGCCATCCTGCGGCACGTCCGGTACCACCGGTGCATCCGTATGATATGGCATCCTCCTTGGAGAGCAGTCCCACCTGTTTGAAGCGGTTTTGCAGGATGACATTGCCTGTGAAGATATCGTCATACTCCTTGAACATGGGTTTGATGTAAGCGCAGAGTTTCTTCACGTTGCTGGCGAAGTTGGCATCTATATCATCCTGGCATCCACCTATGCGGTAGTAGTTTTGTATGAGTCGTCCTCCTGTGGTCTCCTCCATCACGTTGAGCACTTGTTCTCTGTCTCTCATGCCATAGATGAATGCAGTGAGTCCGCCGAGGTCCTGAGCGCAGCAGCTATAGAAGAGGAGGTGCGAGTCGAGACGTTGCAGTTCGTCCATCATCACACGAATATACTTGATGCGGTCAGAGAGTTCAATGCCCATGGCCTCCTCGATGACAGCGCACAGAGCGTGTCTGTTCATCATGGCCGAGAGGTAGTCGAGTCTGTCTGTGAGAGCGAGCGTCTGCGGATAAGTATATTCCTCGCACATCTTCTCTATACCGCGGTGAATATATCCGCAGTGAGGATATATGCGTCGTATGGTCTCACCGTCGAGCACCGTCTGCAGTCTGAGCACACCGTGTGTAGCCGGGTGTTGCGGTCCGATATTGATTACATACTCGT
>CAMHPC010000053.1 GCA_946186945.1 uncultured Prevotella sp. | reverse complement strand
TGGTGGAGAAGATGCTGAGCTGCGAGAACTTGGTGATGCCGGTGATGAAGCAGAACCTGAGGAAGGGGTCCATCGCCTTCAGCGGCACGTAGAACTCCTGCATCACCTTGCGGAACTGGGGCAGCAGCTCTTCCTCATGAAGCACTTCGAGCAGCGGCGCGTCATACTCGTCGATGATGACAGCCACCTGTTTACCGGTCTGTTCAACCGCCCTTTGAACGACCCCCTTCAACTTTTGACCCGGTGTGATCTCCGCAGGGTTTTTACCATAGCGTTTCTCGAAAGATTCCAACTGAAGTGCCACCGAATGTTGCAAGGCAGCAGCGTCAGCCTGACTCTTGCACACGCTGAAGTCCAGATGCAGCACGGGATACTGTTCCCATTCCTGCTCCAACTGCATGATCTTCAGTCCCTCGAACAGTTCTTTGCGCCCCTCGAAATAGGAGACAAGCGTGCTCGAGAGCAGCGACTTACCGAAGCGGCGCGGACGACTCAGGAAGACATAGTTGCTCTGTCTGGTGAGATGCCAAATCAAGTCGGTTTTATCGACATACACATATCCTCCTTTGATAATCTTCTCAAAGGTCTGTATCCCTAAGGGGTATCTGCGCTGTAAATCCGTTGTTATCATCGCTTTCTATTATACTTTCTGCAAAGATACGAAACGTTTCTGATACCACATTCAAATTTCACGAAATATTTTAGTATCAACGAGTCATAAATACGGATATTTTGGCAGAGAAAACAAATACAGTTCGGTATGAGAAGTTATCATGCATGACTTGTATGAGGGAGCAAGGCAGCGACTCCAATAAACTTTTTATACTTTTTATTTTGCCCAGCAGTCTACTTTTTGTACTTTTGCAAATAAATAAAACGAAGATATGAAAACCAAAATAGACTGTTTCATACCCTGTGCAGACTGGGTTGTTGCCTCACCCACCGTCCTTGCCCTGTTGCAGGAGCCATTGGTAGACCGTGTAGTGCTGTTGACCGATGGCGATATGAGTATAGACACGCCCATGCCCGATGGAGTGGAAGAATTGGTTGTGAGCGGCATACATTCGAGTACTGCCATGAGCCTGATATCAGAGACGGGCGATGCCCCCTACCTGCTGTTATGGCATAAGTACAGCACCCTTCGTCTGGGGCTGGGAGCCTTGGAGCGTATGTTACGCGCCATGACCGACACCGGAGCCCCTATGGTATACAGCGACCACTGGTCGGTAGAGTCAGGCAAGCGTGTGGCGCACCCCACCATAGACTATCAGGAAGGCAGTTTGCGTGACGACTTCGACTTCGGGTCTCTGCTACTGTTGGAGCGCGAGTCGTTGAGGTCATGGGCTGAGCAAGAGTCCAAGAGCGACTACCGCTGGGCAGGCTGGTACAGCGTACGTCTGTATCTGAGCACCCGTGGTCCGCTGTTCCATCTGAACGAATATCTGTATACCGAGCAGGAGGAAGACCTGCGAGCCTCGGGTGAGAAACAGTTTGACTATGTGAACCCTCGCAACCGCGAGGTACAGATAGAGATGGAACAGGCAGTGACCCAGCACCTACGCCAGGTAGATGCACTGGTAGACACCACTCGAGTACGCACCATCGACTTCTACGAAGAAGACTTTGATGTAGAGGCCTCGGTAGTGATACCTGTGTACAACCGTGTGAAGACCATAGGCGATGCTGTGCGTTCTGCCCTGTCTCAAAAGACCAAGTTTCGTTTCAACGTGATAGTGGTAGACAACCACTCCACCGACGGCACCACAGAGTTATTGCGCAGCATAGACGACGAGCGGCTGGTACACCTCATTCCCGAGCGCGAGGACCTGGGCATAGGCGGCTGTTGGAACACCGCCATCAGAGATCACCGTTGCGGCCGTTTCGCCATACAGTTGGACAGCGACGACCTCTACTCCTCTCCCCGCACCGTGCAGCAGGTAGTAGACACCTTCCTTCGCCAGAATGCCGCTATGGTGATAGGTTCATACAGGATGTGCGACTTTGATTTGAACACCCTGCCACCGGGGCTGATAGACCACCGCGAGTGGACTGACGAGAATGGTCCCAACAACGCCCTGCGCATCAATGGCCTGGGTGCTCCCCGTGCCTTCTTCACCCCACTGGTTCGGAAGATCCAGTTTCCCAATACCTCGTATGGCGAGGACTACGCCTTAGGGCTGATGTTCAGTCGCCACTACCGCATAGGCAGGATCTATCAAGAGTTATACCTCTGCCGTCGTTGGTCTGGCAACAGCGATGC
The DNA here is from genome assembly GCA_946186945.1 of uncultured Prevotella sp. Lineage (GTDB taxonomy): Bacteria > Bacteroidota > Bacteroidia > Bacteroidales > Bacteroidaceae > Prevotella. The sequence continues at coordinate 15,006 of CAMHPC010000053.1, read as the reverse complement.
CGCCCTGAGCATAGAGCGTGTGAATGCCAACAACCTGTACAAGGACCGCCTGCGCACCATGGAGTTGAGTGCCCGCAAGAGGATGAACAGCGGTCAGGACAGCGATGAGGAAGGCGACAGTATCACCCGTTTCGTAGACCGTCAGTTGCTGCAGTGGGATGATGCGCGTCAACGATTTCGCGACCTCTCACGCATAGAGACCCGCGACCTGAACGATGAAGAGGGCAGCGAAGGCAGCATGACCGACCTGACTCTGCAGTGGAATCCCGCCCGCATAGTGAGTACGGGTGCGAAGATGGATGCCAAGACTGTGCGTGAGCGTCCCTGCTTCCTATGTCCCGCCCAGCGTCCCGATGTACAGATAAGCAAGGCACTTGACAGCCACTGGGACATACTGGTAAACCCCTACCCCATACTGCCCCTTCATCTGACCATAGTAAACAGCAAGCATCAGCCCCAGCGCATAGCCCCCAACTACGGCACCATCCACCGTCTGCTGACCGGGCATCCGCAGTTGATGGTATTCTACAACGGTCCGGAGTGTGGTGCCTCTGCCCCCGACCACCTGCATTTGCAGGCAGGCAGCCGTGGAGTATTACCCTTGCAGCGGGCATGGCAGCGACTCTCGCGCAACCTCACCCAGTTGTACACCTACGAAGAAGGCGCACTGTATCAGATAACCGACTATCCCATACCAGCCCTTCTCATCAGCAGCGAGCGCAGGGAGACCGACGAAAAGTTGTTTCGCCGTGTGTACAGTGCCATGGAACCTATGTACGACAGCAGTCATCCCGAACCTATGATGAACATAGTGGCATGGCGCGATGGCGAGCGCTACCTGAGTGTGGTGCTGCCTCGCAGCAAGCACCGTCCAGCCTGCTATACAGCTACTGGTGATGCTCAGCGCATGGTGAGTCCCGGTGCTTTGGACATGGCAGGTCTGATAATCACCCCTCGCGAGAGCGACTTCCGCCGTCTGACTCTGAGCGATGTAGAGAGCATATTGGAGGAGGTGGCAATGAGCAGTGATGCTTTTGCCGACCTGTGTCAGCGTCTGCGCAGCGAGGAAGCGAGCAGTGTGCCCTCCATGCGCCGTGAGCCCACAGTAGAGGTAGGTCTGCTGAGTGCCGAGAGCATAGAGTTCACCCTTAACGGCATTTACGAGGCCAAGGGCGAGCAGGCAGAGGGCGCCCAGCGAGTAGAGATGCGTGAGGGCACCCTGCTGTGGCGTGGCAATTCGTACAGAGAACTGACCTTTGTGCCCAAGAGTGACAACTGTTCGTGGAGCATAGCCATGACCATAGGTATAGACTTCCACTGGCAGCGCGAGCAGCGACTCACCTTCCAGGGGCGCATACACCTTATCATCGACGCCGACCGCATACAGGTGATCAACGAAGTGCAAGTGGAGAATTATCTGGCATCGGTGATATCGAGTGAGATGAGTGCCACAGCGAGCAGCGAGTTGCTGAAGGCTCATGCTGTCATCTCCCGCAGTTGGTTGTTGGCACAGATAGACAAGCGCAAGAACGTATCGGGCACAGGTGCCCATTTCTTTGCCTTTGTGAAGAAGGATGACACCATAGTGCGATGGCACGACAGGGAAGACCACACCCTGTTTGACGTGTGTGCTGACGACCACTGCCAGCGCTACCAGGGCATCACCCATGCCCGCAGTGCCAAGGTGCTGGAAGCGCTAAAGAGCACCCGTGGTCAGATACTCACCTCCGGCGGTGAGATATGTGATGCCCGCTTCAGCAAGTGTTGCGGTGGTGTGAGTGAGGAGTTCCAATACTGTTGGGAAGACAGTCCGAAGTCCTATCTCAGTGCCGTGCGCGATGGTGAGGGTGGCGTGCCCGACCTGAGCGACGAGCGTACTGCCGAGCAGTGGATACGCAGTGCCCCACCCTCCCACTGCCACACCACCGACAGCAAGGTATTGAGTCAGGTACTCCGCGACTATGACCAGGAGACCAAGGACTATTACCGTTGGCGTGTGGAGTACAGTCAGGCAGAGATACGCTCTCTGATAGAGCGTCACCTGAAGACCTCGCTTGGTGCCATCCTTGGCATGCACGCTCTGGAGCGTGGCAAGAGTGGCAGGATAAGTCTGTTGCGCATCGATGGCAGCGAGCGTTCATTCACCATAGGCAAGGAACTGGAGATACGCAAGGCATTGAGCGACAGTCATCTGCTGAGCAGTGCCTTTGTGGTGGATGCCCTTGACGAGGAGTGCGGTGTGCCCCAGCGTTTCGTGCTGACCGGTGCCGGTTGGGGTCATGGTGTGGGACTGTGTCAGATAGGTGCCGCCATGATGGGAGAGAAAGGTTACAACTACAGAGAAATCCTTGCCCACTATTATCAGGGATCAAAAATAGAAAAGATATACAAATGAAAAATTCATTCAAGAAGAACCCCTGGTCATGGGTTCCCACCCTTTATTTTGCCGAGGGTCTGCCATACGTGGCAGTGATGACCATAGCCATGGTGATGTACAAGCAGATGGACATGAGCAATGCGGAGATTACCTTCTACACTTCATGGCTCTATCTGCCCTGGGTGATCAAGCCCTTCTGGAGTCCGCTGATAGATTTGTTGAAGACCAAGCGTTGGTGGATAATATCCATGGAGTTGCTCATAGGAGCCGCTTTTGGCGGTGTAGCGTTTACCATCCCCACCTCATTTTGGTTGCAGGGCACCCTGTTTTTCTTTTGGGTGATGGCCTTTTCTTCCGCCACTCACGACATAGCCGCTGATGGTTTTTACATGTTGGGGCTGAATGAGCATCAACAGGCATGGTTTGTAGGCATCCGCAGCACCTTCTATCGTCTTGCCACCATTTTCGGACAGGGAGTGCTGGTGATGATAGCCGGTCAGTTGCAGTTGCTTTTCCGCGGCAACGTGCGTCTGTCGTGGAGTCTGATGTTCTATGGTGTGACCGGCATATTCATCGGTCTATGGCTTTATCACCATTTCGTATTGCCCAAGCCCGATCAGGACCAGAAGCGTCAGATGGTTCGTGGCGAGATAGGCAAGAGCATCACCCACATGCTCAGCACCTTCTTCACCAAGTTTCCCTGGCGAGAGGTATTGGTAGGTATACTGTTCATGTTGCTTTACCGCATGCCCGAGGGACTGTTGGCAAAGGTATCCACCCTGTTCCTCATAGACAGCGGCACCAACGGTGGTTTGGCTCTTTCGCCCCAGGAGTACGGTTTGGTGCAAGGCACTGTGGGAGTGATAGGTCTGACCCTGGGTGGCATATTGGGTGGCATGGCAGTGGCGAAGCACGGTCTGAAGCGTTGGTTGTGGGTGATGGTATGTGCCATAACGCTGCCCGACATGGTGTATGTATATCTGAGTTATGCCCTTCCCGAGAGTCTTCTGATAGTCAACGTTTGCGTATTCGTAGAGCAGTTTGGCTATGGTTTCGGTTTCACCGCCTACATGCTATACCTCATCTACTTCAGCCGTGGTGAGTACAAGACCTCACATTACGCCCTATGCACCGCCTTCATGGCACTGTCGATGATGATACCCGGTCTGTTTGCCGGTGCCTTGCAGGAGAGTGTGGGTTATCAGACCTTCTTCTGGATAGTGATGGGAGCATGCAGCATCACCTTCATCATCACCTCCTTGCTGAAGATAGACCCGGAGTTTGGCATGAAGAAGCCAGATGAGTAGTCACTACCATGACATACTGCGTCTGGCCGTGCCCTCTATCCTGAGCAATGTGACCGTGCCCCTGCTGGGACTGGTAGATATAGCCATAGTGGGGCATATAGGCGATGCTGTGAGCATAGGTGCCATAGCCGTAGGCAGCATGGTATTCAACGTGACTTACTGGATATTTGGTTTTTTGCGCATGGGCACCAGTGGCATGACCTCTCAGGCGCTTGGTGCCCGTCAGCCAGAGGAAGTGATGCGAGTATGGGGCAGGAGCATCAGTGTGGCACTGTTCATAGGTGTGCTGCTGTTTCTCGGCCAGTGGTTAGTGTGGCATGGAGCCATAGCCGTGATAGGTGCCGAGGCAGGAGTGAGCAACATGGCCCACCGCTATTTCCGGATCTGCATCTGGGGTGCTCCCGCCATGATGCTCTTGACCGCCCAAAGTGGTTGGTTCATAGGCATGCAGAACACCCGTTCGCCCATGACGGTAGCCATATTGCAGAATATAGTCAACATAGTGCTCTCCTTCCTGTTTGTCTTTGTGATAGGCATGGGCATAGAGGGTGTGGCATTAGGCACGTTGAGTGCGCAGTGGTGTGGACTATTCATCTCACTGTCTATCATGCACCATTATTATGGCAGATGGCGCATGCACCTGCGCTGGCGTGGTCTGTGGGCAGATGGAGCAATAGGCAGGTTTTTTCGTGTGAACAGCGACATATTCCTCCGCACCCTCTGTTTGGTAGCCGTCAACCTCTTTTTCCTCACCGCGGGAGCACGTCAGGGAGCCCTGCTTTTGGCAGTGAACACCTTGCTCATGCAGTTGTTTATGCTCTATTCGTACGTGATGGACGGTTTTGCATATGCCGGTGAGGCGTTGGCAGGAAGATATGCCGGTGCCGTGAATGTATTGGCACTGCGTACCATGACACGCAGTCTGATGTTATGCGGTGTGGCAGTCACTGTACTTTTCACCGCGGTATACGTAGTGGGTGGTGAGAGTTTCCTTGGTCTTCTTACCAGCGACGATATGGTGGTACACAGAGCCTCTCCCTATCTGCTTTGGGCATGGTTAGTGCCAGTGTGCGGAATGTTAGCCTTTGTGTGGGACGGCATATTCATCGGCATGACCGCCACCCGTGGCATGCTGTGGTCATCAGCCATTGCCACAGTGCTGTTTTTTTCCTGTTACCTGTGTCTGACACCCAGTCATGGCAATCACGGGCTATGGATATCACTTTTACTGTATCTGGCAGCGCGTGGAGTGATACAGACCTTCTGGTGGAAGTGGAGATTAGTAAAGAAAACTTAATAATTCATAATATAGAGGGGATATCTCTTTTTTTTATGTATATTTGCCGAAAACTATGATGACATGAAAAAAATAACCACTATCCTATTCATTCTTACGATGCTGATGCCTTTCCATTTGTCGGCACAGAGTTACAAGACGCTGTGGGGCAAAGTAGAAAAGGCAGAAAACGACGACATGCCCCGTACAGGCATGGAAGTGCTTGAAAAAATTATAAGGAAAGCCGAGAAAGAGAAGGCTTACGGTCACTGGCTGATGGCGCAGATGCACTATCTGAACACTGTCTACGACCTTGACTACGACTCTCTGGCTCCCAATGTGGCGCTTATGGAGGCCCGTCATGAGAATCTGCGTCAGAAAGACCCTGTGATGAGTGCCGTACATGCCTGCATGCTTGGCATGGTGTATCAGAGATTTTCGTGGCGTCTGGGCGGCGACAAGAGTCAGGCCTATTTTGACGAGGCGATGAGCGACCCTGCCCTTCTGGCGCGTCACAAGGCGAGCGAGTTGAAGCCCTTCATAGCCGCTGGCAAGGACAGCAAGTGGTACAATGACGACCTGCTCTCGCTTGTTGGCATGACCTCCAGCCGTTTTCAGAAGATGCACGACTATTACAAGGGCACCAGCCTGCGCTCGGCAGCCTGTCTGAGCGGCATGGATGCCCTGGTGTACAACTACCGCAGGAGCGGCAATGCCAGTCTGTCGGAGACCCTGTCCCGTCTGGACTCCCTTGCCGAGGCATACAGCGACCTGGAGGTAGCCGGCGAGGTGGCCGTGCAGCGCTATGAGTTAATGGAGCGCGGCTATTATGACAGGAGCGAGCGCATCCAGTACATCAACTACGCCCTTGGCAAGTGGGGCAAATGGCCCCGCACCAACATACTTCGCAACGAGTATGAGAAGCTGACCCAGCCCTATGCCTATCTTGACGTGAGCGACAACGTGATACTGCCTCATCAGGAGAAGAAAGTGAGGCTGAACGATGTGCGCAACGTGCACAAGGTGACAGTGAAACTGACCCGCACCACCCTGGACGGCAGTTTCCACAAGAACCTGAAAGACAACGAGAAAGAGGTGTGCAAGGCCTGTGTGCCTGGCAGCGAGAAGACCTGGAATGTGCTGTTCTCCGGCAAGCAGAACTACGAGGATACCGACACCACCATCACCCTGCCTCCGTTGGAGAGCGGTGTGTATCTGATAGAGATGAGCACCGACAACAAGAAGATGGACAGCAGCATGAACCTGCTTCGTGTGAGCGACCTGCTGATATACGGTGTGGAGCTGCCTGGCGACACCATGTATTATGGTGTGGTGAGTGCCACCACCGGTCAGCCTGTTCCCGGTGCCAGAGTTGAGGTATGGAAAGACTGGGGCTATAAAGATGAGAGAATCATAGAGACCATCACCTGCGATGCCAAAGGCAGTTTCCGCAAGAGGTTCAAAGAGAGCTACCTGTCTTTCCGGCCCGTGACCGATACCGAGCGCTACGCCCTGCCCGGCAGTGTCTACAGCAACTACTACGACAACCAGAGTGATGCCTACAATGCCCAGATACAAGTGTTTACCGACCGCAGTCTGTACCGTCCCGGTCAGAAGGTGTATGCTGCAGCGATATGCTACAAGCATGAGAACCACGACCAGAACGAGGTGGCTGTTGGCAAGCGTGCCGTTCTGACCCTTCACGATGTCAACGGCAAGATATTGAAGGAAGAGACGCTGACCACCGACGAGTACGGTGTGGTGTCCACCACCTTCGAGTTGCCAGAGAACACGCTGACCGGTCGTTTCCGCGTGAAGTGCTCGTATAACGGCAGGAGCAGCACCGCCCTGATAGGCGTGGAGGAATACAAGCGACCCACCTTCCGTGTGGAGTTCCCCGCCATCACCCAGGAGTATGAGAACGGCGACACCATCCAGGTGAAGGGTCATGCACTGAGTTATGCCGGCGTGCCCGTTCAGGGTGCCAAGGTGGAGTATGTCGTCAAGCGCCAGCATGCCTGGTGGTGGTGGAGCCGTCGTCACTATGATGGCAGCTATAACTTCGACGGAGAAGAGATTAAGCGCGGCACAGCCATCACCGACGGTGACGGTGCCTTTGTGGTGGACATGCCCATGGTGATGCCCAAGCACGAGGAGCGCGGCTATTACTTCTACAACATAGTGGCCGAGGCCAAGGTGACCGACCAGGCCGGCGAGACCCGTGAGGGTCGTGTGTCAGCTCCTGTGAGCGGCAAGAAGACCATGCTTGACTGTAGCATAAACGGCGACCGTCTGTTGACCGACACCCTGCACACTGTCACCTTCACCCGTCTGAACATGGCAGGTACGCCGATAGACGGTGATGTGACCTACTATATCGATGGCGACGAGAGCCATCCCTACCATGCCCCAGCCAACAAGCCCATGCCTCTGAAATGGGAGAAGAAGCACATGGCCAGTGGTGCCCACAAGCTCAAGGCCGTTTGCGGTGACGACGAGATAGAACGCAAGTTCACCTTCTTCTCTCTGAAGGACAAGGCACCTGTGGAGAAGACCCATGACTGGTTCTACGTGACCGCCGACACCTTCCCCCGCGATGGCGGTCCTGTGACCATACAGATGGGCAGCAGCGATCCTAATGTGTATGCCAAATACTTCCTCATATCAGAAGACAAGATACTGGAGGAGGGTGAGTTGTCGTTCGACCAGTCGCTCGTGACCCGTGAGCTGCGTTACAAGCCCGAGTACGGTCAGGGCGTGCTCTATACCGTGGCATGGGTGAAGGAAGGAGAGTTGTACCGTCATTCCACCCAGATATACAAGCCCCTGCCCATAAAGGATTTGAAGATGGAATGGGTGACCTTCCGCGACCGTCTGACCCCGGGTCAGGATGAGACGTGGACCCTGCGTGTGCTCGACCAGAAGGGCAAGCCCGCCGCTGCCCAGTTAATGGCCACCCTCTACGACCAGTCTCTGGAGCAGTTGCGTCCCCACCGCTGGTATTTCTCCGTTCCCGACAAGTATTACGTGCCCACCACCACGTGGGATCACCACTACCGGACCGGCGGTCTTAGTGCCCGTCTGAGTCAGGAACTGAAGATACTGGACATTGACGAGATGGAGTACACCGCCTTTGACGGCAGTCTGGATGGTGACGAAAGCGTGAAGGTCTACGGCCGTGGCGGTGCAAGGAGGATGAAGAACATGACTGGAGCACATCTCGATTCGAGTGCTGCAGCGTTTGCAGAGGAAGCCCCCATGGTGGATGCCATGATGGCCAAAAGGGAGACCACCCGTGCCGAAGGCGAGGACGAGACTGGCAAGAGTGGCAAGAGCAAGAACGGCGACAAAGTGCAGGTGCGCGAGAACATGGACGAGACCGCCTTCTTCATGCCCGCCCTGACCACCAACAGCAAGGGTGAGGTGCAGATGCGTTTCCGTCTGCCCGACTGTGTGACCACCTGGCAGTTTATGGGTATGGCTCACGACAAGGAGTTGAACCACCAGTTGCTACGTGCCGAGGCTGTGGCAAAGAAGGAGGTGATGGTTATGCCCAACATGCCCCGTTTCATCCGCGAGGGTGACGCTGCACAAATAAGTGCCCGTATAGTGAATACCGCCGAGAAGGACGTGAGCGGCAAGTGCGTGCTCACCCTGCTCGACCCCGAGAGCGAGAAGGAGGTATACCGTGCCGAACAGTCATTCAGTGTGGCGAAGGGCAACACCACCCATGCCACCTTCCAATACTGCCCGCCGGGCGACCACAGTCTGCTCATCTGCCGCATAGTAGCCACTGGCAAGGGCTATAGTGACGGCGAGCAACACTACCTCCCCATCCTGCCCTCAGTACAGGAAGTGATGAACACCCAGTCGGTGACCATGCACCATGCTGGCGTGCAGACCATCGATGTGCAGAAACTCTTCCCCGCCGGCACCGGCCATCAGCAGTTGACCGTGGAGTACACCAACAACCCCGCATGGCTGGTAGTACAGGCTATGCCTCAGTTGGCCACCAACGGTGACGACTGCGCCATCACTCAGGCCGTGGCCTATTTCGTGAATGCCATAGGCAAGAAGATTTCGAAGCAGGTGCCCGGCATGAAGGCCGCCTGCGAGGCCTGGCTATCCGAAGAAGAGGGCAACAAGGATGGCGACACCACCCTGAAGAGCAATCTGGAGAAGAACCAGGATGTGAAGAGCGTGGTATTGGACGAGACCCCGTGGATATCGCGTGCGCTGAGCGAGAGCAACAGGCGTCACGCACTGATAGACTTCTTCGACACCCAGAAGCAGACCAGCCGTGAGAGGGACATCATCGAAAAGTTGCGTGCCCTTCAGCAGGGCGATGGCCTGTTCACCTGGTGGCCTGGCATGCTGGGCAGCGAGTATGTGACCTCTGCCGTGTGCAAGTTGCTCGTCCGTTCCCGCCACATGACAGCTGAGGACAGTCGTACCACCGAGATGCTGGACAAGGCGGCACCCGCCATGTACAGTACCCTGTCAAGGAGAGTAAAAGAGATGAAGAAGTGGAGCAAGGAGAACAAGACTGAACCAGGCGTGAGCGACTGGACCTGCGACCTGCTCTATACCCTGAGCATGTACAACGAAGGCAAGTGGCCTGCCAACATGGTGGCCGACCGCGACTACCTGCTGAAGTTGCTGAGTAAGTCGTCTAAGGGCCTTACCATCTACGGCAAGGCGAACATAGGCACCATCTTCCTTCTGAACGGTCAGGAGAAAGAGGCTCAGAAGTTTGTGAAGAGCATCCGCGAATATACCGTGATGACCGAGGAGAAGGGTCGTTTCTTCAACAGCCACAAGGCACAGTACACCTGGCAAGACTACCGCATCCCCTCTCAGGTGGCAGCCATCGAAGCCATCACCCGCATCACCCCCGACGACCAGCAGACCATCAGCGAGCTTCAGCGCTGGCTGTTGCAGGAGAAGCGCACCACGATGTGGAGCACCAACCTGACGAGTGCCGAGGCCGTTTATGCCTTTGTGCTCAACCATCTGGACGCCTTCGTGGCAGCACCTTCAGAAATCACTGTTGACGGCAGGAAGATAGAAGGCGGCAGCACCGCCCTGATAGGCTACACCAAGGAGCGCATGAGCGGCGAGGGAGTGCGCGAGGTTCGGATAGAGAAGCAAGGCGAAGGCACCTCATGGGGCGCCGTCTATGCCCAGTTCACCCAGGATGTAGACAAGATAGACGCCAGCAGCACCGGCATCACTGTGACACGCGAGGTGATAGGCGACAATCCCAAGGTGGGCGACAAGGTGAAGGTACGCATCACCGTAGAGTGCGACCGCGACTACGACTTCGTGCAGGTAATCGACCACCGTGCCGCCTGCATGGAACCCGTGGAACAGCACAGTGGTTACCGTTGGGGCTGCTACGTGGCACCTCGCGACCGCCGCACCGAATATTTCTTTAACCGTCTGGGCAAGGGCAAGCACGTGATAGAGACTGAGTACTACGTAGACCGTGCCGGCAACTATCAGGTAGGCACCTGCGAAGCCCAGTGCGCATACTCGCCCGAGTTTAGCGGTAGGAGTAGTGGCATGCGCATAGAAGTGAAATGACCATGTAATCACAAGCAACAAACATAATAAATCAGATACGACGATGACACCACGACATCTACTGACGGGAGTGCTTAGTGCCTTGAGCGCCATAGCCACGGCACAGATAAGCACCACCAATGAAGTGATAGACTGCGGTCAGGTGATATACAACGAGCCCGTGACCGTACAGTTTGAACTGACTAACGAGGGCAGCACGCCCATAAGCATCAAGGACATCCAGACCAGTTGTGGCTGCACCACGGTAAACTACCCTCAGGGCAGCCTCACCCATGGCAAGCCCTTTGTGGTGAGTGCCGTATACGATGCCCGTCAGTTGGGTCACTTTGAGAAGTATGTAGATGTGTACACCAGCGACAGTGAGCGTCCGTTGATGCTCACCCTTCGCGGTGTGGTAGTGGCAGAGCGTCGTGGTTTTAGCGGTGTGTACGATTATGTGGTAGGCAAGTTGAAGACCGACTGCAATGCCGTGGAGTTTGACGATGTGAACCGTGGTGAGCGTCCTGTGAAGGAGATACATATCCTGAACACCTCAAGCGAGACCGTGACCCCAGTATTCATGCATCTGCCCTCATATCTGAAAGCCGACGTGTCGCCCAGCACCGTAGCCCCCGGCAAATCGTGTGTGGCACGTCTGTCGTTGGAGTCGTCGGAGTTGCGTGACTTCGGCCTGACTCAGACCTCCGTGTATCTCGGCACCTTCATAGGCGACCGTATCAGCGGTGACAAGGAGATAGAGGTATCTACCGTGCTGTTGCCCGACTTTGCCCATCTCACCGAGAATGAGTTGGCCAATGCCCCTCAGATACAGGTCTCCACCTACAATCTGGACCTGGGCAGGTTTGAGAAGAAGAAAAAGAAGAAGGGAGTGGTAGAGATAGAGAACATAGGCAAGATGCCCTTGGAGATTCGTTCGTTACAGATGTTTACCACAGGTCTGAAGGTAGATTTGAGCAGTCAGTATCTGCGTCCCGGCGAGACGGCACGTCTGCGCATCACCGCCGAGCGTCAGGGTTTGCGCAATGCCCGTGTGAAGCCCCGTGTGCTGATGATAACCAACGACCCGACGAATGCCAAGGTAGTTATAAACGTGAATGTGGAATAAGAAAAAGCAGAGATAATGGAACATCCAGAGAATGCAGCCGAGTATAAGGGTCTGACCGTGAACAGCGGAGTGTCACAGCCCTCTATCATCAACCCCTACCTGAAGCGTCAGCGTGTGCGTCGTCGTGAATTGTCAGTAGACGAGATGGTGGCAGGCATCCTTCGTGGCGACGTGACCATCCTTAGCCAGGCAGTGACCTTGGTAGAGAGTGCCAACCCCACCCACTACCAGAAGGCTCAGGAAGTGATAGAGCGTTGTCTGCCCTACAGTGGCAAGAGCATCCGCATAGGCATCAGCGGTGTGCCTGGAGCCGGCAAGAGCACCAGCATAGACCAGTTTGGCTGTCATGTACTGGACCGCAGCGGTGGCAAATTGGCGGTTCTTGCCATCGACCCCTCTTCCGAGCGCACCAAGGGCAGCATCCTTGGCGACAAGACCAGAATGGAGAAGTTGAGTGTGCGTCCCGACTCATTCATCCGCCCTTCGCCCACCGCCGGTTCCTTGGGTGGTGTGGCACGCAAGACCCGCGAGACCATCATCCTGTGCGAGGCAGCGGGGTTTGACAAGATATTCGTAGAGACCGTGGGAGTGGGTCAGAGCGAGACAGCCTGTCACTCTATGGTAGACTTCTTTCTGTTGATACAGGTGGCAGGCACGGGCGATGAGTTGCAGGGCATCAAGCGTGGCATCATGGAGATAAGCGACGGCATAGTGATAAACAAGTGCGACGGCAACAATGTGGACCGCTGTCAGATGGCAGCCACCAATTTCCGCAATGCCCTTCACTTCTTCCCCATGCCCGACAGCGGTTGGACGCCCAAGGTGTTGTGTTACAGTGGCTTCTACGGCACCGGTGTGAAGGAAGTGTGGGACATGATATTCCAATACATAGACTTTGTGAAGCACAACGGCTACTTCGACTACCGCCGCAATGAGCAGAGCAAATATTGGATGTATGAGAGCATCAACGAGATACTGCGCAACAGTTTCTATCACAACAGCGAGATAGAGCCACTGTTGGGCGAGGAGGAGCGCCGCGTGCTGCAAGGTGAGAAGACCTCGTTTGCTGCTGCCCGCGACCTCTTGGATCGTTATTTCCTGACGATGTGCAAGCACGATGAGCAGTTATAGCATAGAGATAGACAGCGGCAGCGGATTCTGTTTCGGTGTGACTACTGCCATACACAAGGCAGAGGAAGAGTTGGCTAAGGGCAATCCATTGTACTGTCTGGGCGATATAGTACACAACGGTATGGAGTGTGACCGTCTGCGTGGTATGGGGCTGATTACCATCAACCATGAGCAGTTGCGCTGTTTGCACCATGCCAAGGTGTTGTTGCGTGCCCATGGCGAACCTCCTGAGACTTACGAGATAGCCCGTTGCAACGACATAGAGATAATAGATGCCACCTGTCCTGTGGTGCTGCAATTGCAGCGGCGCATACACAAGCGCTACGCCGAGAAGCCAGGTGCTCAGATAGTAATCTTCGGCAAGAGCGGTCACGCCGAGGTGTTGGGTTTGGTGGGTCAGACCCATGGCGATGCCATCGTGGTAGAGAGTATCGACGATGTGCGCAGATTGGACTTCAGTCGCGCCATCTACCTGTATTCCCAGACCACCAAGAGTGTAGACGAGTACGAGCACATAGTGGAGTATATCCGCGGGCACATAGAGGATGGTGTGGAGTTTGTGAGTGTAGACACCATCTGCCGACAGGTGTCTACACGCAGTGAGCGCATCCGTGCCTTTGCCTCACGTCATGACCTGGTGCTCTTTGTGTGTGGCAGGAAGAGCAGCAATGGCAGGGTGCTGTATGGTGAATGTATGAGTGTGAACAGCAACTGTCATTTGATAGAGAGTGCTGCCGAGATAGACTATCGTTGGACCAATGGTGTGCGCTCCATAGGCATTTGCGGCGCCACCTCCACCCCCACCTGGCTGATGGAGGAGTGTAAGGAGCGGCTGATGGTTTGAATTTTAAGGACCCGAAGGACTTTAAGGATCCTAAGGGCTTTAAAATCTTTATTCTTCTGCGATTTTATGATATAGGGTCAGTAGCCATTGGTTTTGCTCCTCGATGGTCATGTGACTATTGTCGAGCAGGTGTGCATCGGGTGCTTGCCGCAGTGGTTGCACTTCGCGGTGCGTATCCTGATAGTCGCGATGCTGCACATTTTGCAGTATCTCATTGTAATCCACCTTCTCACCTTTTGCAGTGAGTTCATCGTATCTGCGCTGAGCCCTTATTTCGGCAGAAGCAGTGACAAAGACCTTCATCTCCGCATCGGGGAAGACAGCCGTGCCAATATCACGTCCGTCCATCACCAACCCTTTCGCCTTGCCCATGGCCTGTTGTTCAGCCACCAGTTTTTCCCTGACGAACGGTATGGCAGCGATAGTGCTGACATGAGCCGACACCTCCATGCCCCTTATCTCCTTCTCCACGCACTGACCATTGAGGAACGTGAACGGTTTGCCTGTCTCTGCATTCTGTTCGAAGTGTATAGAGACCTCTGGCAGACGGTTTTTCAGCGTTTTTTCATCTACCGTTCCATCCTTGTGTATCAGCCCTTCTCGCATAGCAAAGAGAGTGACGGCACGGTACATGGCACCAGTGTCTACGTATATATATCCGATGCGTCGTGCCAGGTCCTTTGCCATAGTACTTTTGCCGCATGAAGAGAACCCATCGACAGCGATATTGATTTTTTTCATAGTATAAAGAATTGAGATAGTTTACTGACAGAAAATTTACAGAGTGAAGGCGAAGTTGACCAGCAGCGACGACGATGACACATGGTATTTGGCATAACTCACATGCAGTCGGATGCGTTCGAGCGTGAGGCCCGCTCCGAACGAGAACCCAGCCCCGTGAGCACTCTCATCATCACCGCTTTGTATTTTCATCTCGTCTGCCCTGCGGAAGTTGTATCCAGCCCCCAGCCATATATTGTCGGAGATCAGGATATCCACGCCTGCCGAGAGGTGGTTGATGAATCGGTATTTCCAGTGTGTGAGGTCGCCGAGAGTGGCATGCACACGGAAGGGAGCGCCAATGAGTCGTTTGCTCACACCCACGAGCAGGTCGAATGGCATCCGTTCAAACTCATCGTCGTACGCTTTTAGTTGACCGCCCAGGTTTTTTGCCACAGCCGAGAGAGACCATTGGTGTACGGGGTCATAGTAATTGATACCAAGGTCTACACCCATGGCAATGGAATTGTATTGTCCGATATACGATGTGATAAACTTAGCCGTGATACCGCCAGCGAGGTTTTTCGCCAGGTCATAACTGAGGTATGCACCGATATTGATATCACGTGCTGAGAACTCCCCAGTCTGTATGCCCTCTGC
>CAMHPC010000052.1 GCA_946186945.1 uncultured Prevotella sp. | reverse complement strand
ATATGGCCGATGCCGGTCTGACCGAGGGCACCGACCTCTACTGGTGGGTGTGGCAACCCCTGGAGCCCGATGCAGGCAACTGGGAAAATTCCTCCGACTTTGCCAAACTGGAGTACCTGGGTGATAACATGTATAAGAAGACCTTCGTGCCAGTGGACTATTTCTTCCAGAACCAAGACCGTTTTGCTACCAAGGACGAACTGCTCGCTTTCATGGAAGGCGAATGGGGCGAGGCAGGATACTGGAGCCGACTGAAGACCAAGGACGGTTCGGTGCAGAGCGGTGTGTTCTGCGTGGAGCACAACCGTACCGACATAGCCGACTTCGCCGCTTCCGGCGCTGCCGTACAGGTGTTTGCCGGACAGAAGGGTGAGTATACCAGCAAGTGGGTGATGAACAAACCC
This sequence comes from uncultured Prevotella sp., assembly GCA_946186945.1. Taxonomy (GTDB): domain Bacteria; phylum Bacteroidota; class Bacteroidia; order Bacteroidales; family Bacteroidaceae; genus Prevotella. The sequence continues at coordinate 17,099 of CAMHPC010000052.1, read as the reverse complement.
CTCTCTATACTCTTCAACGGCGACCTGCAGACCATCGGCGGAAAGACACTCAACGAACTGGCTGCACAGGGCGGATTTAAATTCTTTGGCACACATGCTGGACTGCACGGATTTTATACCAATGCTGCCGACGAGGTGATAGAGTACGACTTCGTAGACCCACCCTCACCCAACCTCAACCAGCAGTTCAACGTATGGCGCCCGGGATGTATAGAGAAAACCTCGCTCAAGAATATAGGAAACGGCGTGTGGCGATGGAACGTGATGACACCCCAGGAATATTTCTGCTACAATCCCGTCAACCCTGACGAGGACCCACGCGGATACATACTCACCGATATGGGTATGGACCAGAATGGTACATGGGCTGTTAATCCCGACTTCGTGGGCTCGTTCGTGGCAGAGTCTATCAAGTTCGGCCTGATACTCAACGAATGGGAAAACTCACAGTTTGACTTCGAGTTCAAGGCTGGCACTGCCGAGCCTTATCCAGACCCCGCCTTCTCCTTCTTCCCCTCTAAGGTGTGCGCCAAGGATATCATCACCTTCATACGTCAGTATAACGGACGCACCGATGGCGAACTCACTTGGACCATCACCTGCGGCGACCGCGAATTCAGCGGCGTGATGGGTGGCAACCGCGACAAACGCCAGGGCTCTGCCAACCTGCTCGAGGGCATTGGCAGCACTGCCGAGAAAAGCATGCACCTGGTGGTGAAGAACGCTAAGGGTGCCACCGTGGTAGATACAGACATACCTCTGACCGAGGATGACGAGTAAACAAAGTATACAGATTATTGAATATAGCAAGTTATGAAAAAGAACCATTTCAACCACATACTCGCCATCATGCTCACTGGGCTGATGATGGTGTTCTGCCAGAGTGCTCTGGCACAGACATTCACGGCTACGGGCCAGGTGGTGGACAGCAACAACGAACCACTCACCGGTGCCACCGTGAGAGCCCTGAATGCTAAGACAGGTGCCGTGACCGACCTGGACGGCAATTTCTCCGTGGCATGTTCGCAAAGCGATATGCTCGAGGTGAGTTTCATAGGATACATCACCCAACAGGTGAAGGCAGGCAAGAACCTGAAGATTACTATGCAGGAGGATGCTACCATGCTCGACGAGACTGTAGTAGTGGGCGTGGGTTACGGCACTATGCGAAAGAGCGACCTCACAGGTGCCATCACCAGCGTGAGTGCCAAAGATATGAAGAAGGGTGTGGTGACCAGCACCGAGCAACTGCTGCAAGGCAAGGTGGCAGGACTCTCGGTGGTGCAGAGCAGCGGCTCGCCCGAGGCAGGCGCTTCACTGCGACTGCGCGGCGGTACCTCGCTCAGCGCATCCAACGGTCCGTTGGTGGTAGTCGACGGCATACCGGGAGTTGACTTTAATAGCGTGCAAGCCAACGAGATAGTGTCTATCGACGTGCTCAAGGATGCCTCGGCTGCCGCCATCTACGGATCACGTGGTGCCAATGGCGTCATCATCGTCACCACCAACCGCCAGGCAGGAGACAAGGAACAGAAGTCGCTGCAGTACAACGGTTATGTGGCTATAGCAAACATAGCCAAACAACTCGATATGCTCTCTGCCAACCAGTGGCGCGGATACGTGCGCGACAATGGACTGGGCGGTGCTCTCGACTACGGAGCAGACACCGACTGGCAGAAGGAACTGCTGCGTACCGCCGTGTCGCACTCACACAATATCAGTTTCAGCAACTCACGCAAACACAGCGGATACCGTGCCAATATCACATACAACAACAACCAGGGCATCATCAAGAACAACTCTATGAACCGTCTGGCTGGCTCGCTCACCGCATACGAGATAGGCCTGAACGGACGCCTGCGCCTAGATGCTGGCATCAATGCCAATTTCGATAGTTGGCACCCGATTGACACACGTATCTTCGAGCGTGAACTCAACCTCAACCCCACCTTCCCCGTCTACAACCCCGACGGTTCCTTCGCACAACTCAACGGTACCAATACCGAAAACCCCGTAGAGATAAATACCAACCGCACACAGGACAACAAACGCCACCGCTTCCTGGCATACGGAAAGGCTGAACTGGAAATCATCGACGGACTGAAGGCCACTGCCAATGCGTCATACGAATTCCAGCACACCACAGGCGGCATCTACAAACCCACATACGCACGTATGGAGGGACAGAGCGAGAAGGGATGGGCACAGCGCACCTATGCCGAGTATAGAAACCGACAACTGGAAACCTACCTCACCTACGACAAACAACTGGATGAGAACAACCACCTCAATGTGATGGCTGGCTACTCATATATGGACAATGTGAACGAGGGCTTCGGTTCCACACGCAGCGGATATGAAACCAATGCCTTCGGATACAACAACCTGGCTGCAGGTACCGACTACCGCCAGACCGATGTATACAGTTACAAGAGCAAGACGAAACTCATATCCTTCTTCGGACGCGTGAACTATAACCTGATGAACAAGTACATGCTCACTGCCACACTCCGACGCGACGGCTCGTCAGTCTTCGGCGAAGACCATAAGTGGGGTACATTCCCCTCAGTGTCTCTGGCATGGCGCATCAGCGACGAGGCCTTCATGCAGAATGCCAAGTCATGGCTCGACAATCTGAAACTGCGCGTGGGCTTCGGTGTCACCGGCAACCAGAGCGGCGTGGCTGCATACAAGAGCATAGCAGTGCTCAGCGCATCGGGTGCCGCATACTATGACGCTGCTTCGCAGACATGGAAGAACAGTTATGTGCAGACACAGAACGTGAACCCCGACCTGAAATGGGAGTCGACGGCACAGTGGAACCTGGGTATCGACTTCACTCTTATCGGCAAACTCAACGGTACTATCGAACTCTATTCCAAGAAAACCAGCGACCTGCTCTGGACCTACCCCGTGCCACAGCCACCTTATATCGTAGGTACTATGCTCGCCAATGTGGGCGACATGAAGAACCAGGGTGTGGAACTGAGTCTCGGATATAACTTCATACGCACCAAGGACCTCACTCTCGATGCCAACCTAAGTTTCGCTTACAACAAGCAGGAGATAACCAAACTCTCAAACGATACCTATCAGGCAGTAGGACTGCAGGCTGGCTCGCTGCACAACATCCGAGGCATGTCGGGCATATATTCTCAGGTCATCAAGGAAGGATATGCCGCCGGCACCTTCTGGGGACCAAAATGCACTGGCATAGACGAGACCGGCAACTATATTCTCGACTACGGACCCGACGGCAATGGATACGACCTGGGTTCGGCACTGCCCAAATACAACCTGGGACTGAGCATCAGCGCTACATACAAAGACTTCGACTTCAACGTGGCAGGTTACGGCATGTTCGGACAGAAGGTGCTCAATGCCACACGCATGCAACTCTTCGATGCCAGCCGACTGCCGGCACAGAACACTCTCGACGACTTTATCACCAGCGGTATACATGCCGACCCCGTATACAGCGACTACTTCATTGAGAACGGCTCGTTCTTCCGCCTGCAGAGCATGACTCTCGGCTACTCGCTGCCCTTCGCCAAGAAATGGGGATTCGAACGCATACGCTTCTATGTCACCGGCGAGAACCTCTTCTGTATCACTGGATATAAAGGCAACGACCCAGAGGTGTACATACCCGACAACGTGCTCAGCGGACCTGGCATAGACCGACTCGTCACCGACAACGACAGCAAAGACGGTGCCACCTACTCACCGCGCCCACGCACTTTCTCACTTGGAGTAAACCTTTCATTCTAACCTATAATATTGAATCGATATGAACAAAAAATATATTCTTTCCTCTCTCCTCTGCGGTGCCCTGGCCCTCACCGGATGTACCAACCTTGACGAGGAATTGTATGATGTAGTGTCTATGGACGACTACGGAAAGACGGAGTCGGAGGTACAGACCATCGTGGGAGGTGCCTACTCCACACTGCGCGGCTACGGCTCAAGCACCAGCGAGGGCAATGGCGTGAACTGCTACCCCACATGCGAATATGTGTTCTTCCTCACCGAATGCTCCAGCAATGAGGCATGCATACCCACCCGTGGCTCCGACTGGTACGACGGTGGACGCTATCAGCAACTGCAGTTCCATACCTGGGATGCATCAAATGCCTGTGTGCTGGCTGGATGGAGATATGCCTTCACCGGCGTGTCAAAGGTCAATGCCATCATCTATCAGGTGGAGCAGAGCACTCTCACCAGCGAACAGAAACATGTGGTAGAGGCTGAACTGCGCGGACTCAGGGCATACTACTACTACCAACTCATCGACCAGTTTGGCAATGTGCCCATCGCCACTGACTTCACTGCCACCGAACTGCCTGCCAACAGTTCACGGAAAGAGGTGTACAAATTCATAGAGGACGAACTCACCGATATCCTGCCTGTGTTGCCCACCGGCATACAGTACGGACGCTTCACACAGAATGTGGCATATACGCTGCTGGCTCGTCTCTATCTCAATGCCGAGGTGTTTACTGGCACAGCACAGTGGCAGAAGTGCATCGATGCCTGCGAGAAGGTACAGGGCTATAGCCTCAACAGCGACTACAAGGCTCCCTTCGCTATCGAGAATGCAGGAAACAAAGAGATAATCTTCGCCATACCCTACGATCACAAACAGGGCACTGTGGGCAACTATCTCGCTTCCATGTCATACCACTACAACCAGAAGTATGCTTTCGACCCCGAGGGTATATGGCAGTGGAGCGGCAATGGTATATGCGCCCAACCGGGTTTCTGGTCGAGTTATGAGGAGGGCGACGTGCGACGCGACAAAACTCTGCTCATCGGTCAGCAGTATTCTGCCAAGGACGGCAGCATAGTGAATATGGATAATGGCGAACCTCTCAACTATACCGAGGATATCAGCAATTATACCAATGCGCTGCAAAACGAGGGAGCACGCCTGGACAAGTATGAGTGGAGCGTGAGCGATGCATGGGAACGCGACAACGACTGGGTGCTCATGAGATACGCCGAGGTGCTGATGATGCAGGCAGAGGCTTACTACCGACTGAAATATACCACCAGTGCACTGCCCTTCGTCAACCAGATACGTCAGCGTGCCGGACTGCCCGAACTCACTACTCTCGATGACGAGACTCTGGAACGCGAGTGGCTGCATGAGTTTGCTTTCGAGGGACTGAGCCGCACCACCAACATCCGCTTCGGCTCTTACTTCAATGCCTGGTGGATGAAGGATGCTGACCCTGCCGACCACCATACTGCTATCTACCCCATACCGGCAGAGGAGTTGGCTAAGAACCCCAACCTGGTACAGAACCCCGGATATTGACTATAGGTATTTAAGATAATAGAAGATGAAAAGATGTTTTTTGTATCTTGTCCTGTTTTCCGCATGCAGCCTCTGGGCTGCCTGCGGGGGCAGCGACTCCGACGACCCAGTGGTGCCTACTCCCGACCCGCCACCAGTAGAAGATGACCAGCCGGGTTCGCCTGTGCAACCGGAGAAGTCGCTCGACATGAAACTCTTCGTACACTACATGCCGTGGTTTGTCAGCCCCTCAGCATCGGGCGTGTGGAACCACTGGACCATGAGTGCCAATGCTCTGCAAAGCGACAAGAGCAACCTGGCAAGCCACTATGAGCCTCTCACAGGATGCTATGCCAGCGACGACGAGGCTGTGCTCGACTACCAGTGCCTGATGATGAAATACTCCGGGCTCGATGGTGTCATCGTCGACTATATGGGCGAGTCTGCCAAGAATGATTTCGCTACCATCGCTGCCGGCACCAAGAAGATTGCCAGTGCCACGCAGAAGGCTGGACTGCAGTTTGCTATCTGCTACGACGAACAGACGGCTCTTGCCGCAGGGGTGTTTCCCGATGCCAACGATGCTAAGGAACAGGCACGTACCGATATGCGATACATACAGCAGAACTACATGTCGAAATCCAACTATGCCAAAAACGGTACCAAACCCGTGCTGCTCATCTTCGGACCGGCACGCGTCACAGGGGCTGCCAACTGGCAGTATATCACCAATCCGCTGGGCAGTGCTCAGGTGCTGACACTCAACAACCATGCCGACAACTACGGTTCGCCGGCTGGTGAGTACCTATGGGTACAACCCACACCCGACTACAGCAAGGCATCGTCGTGGGATATGTATATGGGTGGTGCCATGCCAGGCTTCTGGGATGTTTACAAGGAATTTGGACAGGGTAGTGGATATACCACCTACGACCGCGAGGATGGTGCTCTCTTCCAACGTCAACTCAACGCAGCCAAACAGGCGGGACTCTCGTGGTTGCAGGTGTCTACATGGAATGACTATGGCGAGGGTACGGTCATCGAACCCACACAGCAGTTCAAATATCAATACCTCACCATCTTGCAGCAGTTCTCGGGGGTGAAATGCACCGAGAGCAACCTCAACCTGGTGTACCGCTGGTACTGCGTGCGCAAGGCTAAAGGCAATACCGCCGACGTGGCAAAGGCGTATGCCTTCCTCGCTGCCATGAAACCTGCACAGGCGGAATCCATTATCAAGACTTTAGAATAAGTATCTGAATTATGAAGCATTTTATCATTGCCCTCCTCACTCTCTGTAGTTGGGGGCTAGGGGGGACTTTTGCCATAGCAAAGTCTACTGACAGACTCACATCGCCCGACGGAGCACTGGTGCTCACCGCAGGGGTGAAGGACGGACAGGCATGGTATCAGTTGCAACGGGGAAAGGAGGAGGTCATCAATCCCTCACACCTCGGTTTTGTGCTCAACACCGGACGCTTCGACAGCAATTTCCGTGTACTTTCCTTCACACGCGACAGTAAGGACGAGACATGGGAACAGCCGTGGGGTGAGTGCCGATATGTGCGCAACCATTACAACGAACTGACCATGCACATGCAGGAAAAAGGGGGAAACAGACGACTGCTCAATATCGTCTTCCGCCTCTTTGACGACGGTCTCGCCTTCCGATATGAGTTTCCAAAACAGACGGCACTGGGCGAATTTCAGATTATGGACGAACTCACAGAGTTCGCACTGCCGTGGGATGTTCCCATGTGGTCGGCAAAGACCAATGGCACTGAATACTATGAGGCCCTGTTCACCCGTGAACCAGTTTCCGAGAAGGACACCCTCTCCACCCCTGCCACCATCGAGGCCAAGGACAACCTCTACCTGACCATCCACGAGGCCAACCTCACCGACTATGCCAGCATCAACCTCACACCTCGCGACGGCACCCGTCTCGTGACGGCTCTCACACCATGGCAGTCGGGCGTGAAGGTATATGCCTCGGCACCTTTTGTCACACCCTGGCGCACCGTCATCGTGGCATCGAAGCCCGGCGACCTCATCACCTCGCGCTTGGAACTCAATCTCAACGAGCCTTGTCGCATCGACACCTCGTGGCTGGATACAGGACGATACGTAGGTATATGGTGGGGCATGCACATGGGCAAGTACACCTGGGAGAAAGGACCATGCCACGGTGCCACTACCGAGAATACCAAGCGCTATATCGACTTCGCCGCACAGCACGGTTTCAAGGGGGTGCTCGTGGAGGGTTGGAACGAAGGCTGGGATGGCGACTGGACACGCATAGGCAACCACTTCCGCTTTGCCAAGGCTTATCCCGACTATGACCTGGAGGAACTCTGCCGATATGCTGCCGCTAAGGGGGTGCGCATCATAGCACACAATGAGACGGGGGGCAGCGCTACCAACTACGAGAACCAGTTGGACGAGGCCTTCTCGCTCTATCAGCGCCTGGGCATCAACAGTGTGAAGACAGGATATGTGAACGTCATGCTCGACGGCAAGGAACTGCAACATTCGCAGTTTGGTGTGCGCCACTATCGCAAGGTGGTGGAGACAGCCGCCAAGTATCATCAGATGGTGGTGAACCACGAGGGAGCCATGCCCACCGGACTGCGCCGCACCTATCCCAACCTGATGGCCACGGAATGTGTGCGCGGGCAGGAATACAACGCATGGAGCAAGGACGGAGGCAACCCGCCTTACCATGAGGTGATACTGCCGTTCACCCGCGGACTGGCGGGACCGATAGACTTCACCCCCGGCATCATGAACTTCGAAAACAAGGCAGTGCCGGGCACTCATCCGCAGACTACGGTGGCTAAGCAACTGTCGCTCTACCTCTTGCTCTACTCACCCTGGCAGATGGCAGCCGACATGATAGAGAACTACGAGCACCATCCTGCACTGGCCTTCATCGAGTCGTGTCCCACCAACTGGGAGGAGACTCAGGTGGTGGATGCCAAGATAGGTCACTATCTGGTCATTGCCAGAAAAGACCGCGACAGCAGCCGCTGGTTTGTAGGAGGAGCCACCGACGAGGAGGCACGCACCCTTCAGGTGCCCCTCTCATTCCTTGATGCCGGTGCCCGTTATCGTGCAGTGGTGTTCCAGGACGGTCCTGGTGCCGACTACCGCACCAACCCATATCCGCTGACTGTGCTACGTCAGGATGTCACCTCAGCCACCACGCTCACCATCCCCGTCGCACCCAGTGGCGGTTTCGCCATCCGAATAGAACAGCTCTCTGAATAGTAGTTAATAAAGTATTTGGTATACGTTAAAAGTAGTAACTCATAAAAACAGCACATTAAACAACATACACAGGTTTTATGGATGGCGTTCAACTGGTCGGTGCGATACTGGCCAGTTGATTTTTTGTTTGCTATTTCCCAAAAGTTTTCGTACTTTTGCCGATAGAAAAAAGCGGTACTTATGAGTAATAATGGTTATGGCAACGACTATTCAAAGGAGAATGACAGGTTCTCTTCCGTAGACAGTCCTATGCCCGAAAAGAAAACATCGTTCTCAACTATTGCAGTCGTTGTGCTTCTGTTGCTGATAGCCTTCGCCCTGGGCTACGAGTATTTGTTGAAACCCAATCTCTCCGAGGAGAAAGCCCAAACAGAACAAGAGGTTGTAAGCACTCCCAGGGAAGTTTACAAGGACGTTGTCAGGAAAGCTAAAAGGATGGACACACCGGATTCCACATCCGCCTCATCGTCAACTAGCCAGAAGAGAGTCAGACAGCATGATGGTCACGGTGTACTACCTTCTTCCGGAGAAATAGAGCAACGAGCGCGGGCAGCAGGTAGCAAATAGGGATTGTGATAAAAAGTCGGGAATAGCCGTTTGGATACTCCCGACTTAAATATCCATTGAAAAAGCCTATTCAGGTTCGACATCTTCTAATTGATCAATTAGAGTCAACAGAGGCTTGCCGTCGATTCTGAATCTCTCTATCAATTCATTGGCGTTGCTGAATGTCTCATACTCTTTTGTGAAATGTTCATCAGAGACAGCTACATGGTCTTCATCAGTCAGTAAATAGTATGACTTCCCGTTGTATTTGAACGAGACATCATAAAACTGTACAGCAAAGTCATAAAACAGAACTTCTTCTGCATTATTCTTGTCTTCTACGAACATCTGCTTGTTCAGCCTATTTATATCAAGACAGCGATTCCACTAAAGCCCCATTCTAATGCTTCCACACTCTTTCTGTTATAGCCGTTATAACTGAAATACCGTTTCGTCACCGCAGATATTGCGGACTTTCATACGAAGAGGTTTATGGTCGCACTTGATTGTTCCATCCCAAAAGTCTTGTGTCTTCTTGCCGTTAAGGATTACGTAGCCCAGGCGGTCAATCTTCACTTCTGCATCACTGTGCCATGGAGCTTGCTTGACAGCGGTCGTGCAGTCTAAGCTGAGCCACTCTATGGTTTCCAAACCCTCGTCGCTGATTTTGATGGGGTTATAAGGCACTTCTTTGCTCTTTGTTCTTTTCTGCATGGCTTGCTGCTGGGCTTTCAGGTTAACTTCTTCAATCTTGCGCAGCACACGGTCGCTGTGGAAACTCCTCATTTCCACCTTCCAGCCTTCGAACAAGTTATCTTGTGTTTCCGAGAGTTCCCACTCGGCCTCATCTTCCACCACCACATCGTCCAGCACCTGCTTCAGGTCGCGCAATTCTATCTCAATGGTGGTCTGATTGTTCTGCTCCTTGATAAATTGCTCTATCTCTTTGCGGTCTGTTATGTCGATGTAATAGACAATGACACGCCGGGTATCGTCTGGCAGGTCGGGCAGTGCCTCGCGGATGATGCGGTTCATCTGGGGTTTGTCGAGCAGACGAGTTGAACTGTCCATCAGGTTTGGCAAATAGACTGGCATCATGCCATATTGGGAATGAATGATACCGCCTGCCCAGAAGTCGCTCAGACTGTCAAGGAAACACAACCCTTTTATAAGGTGCTTCAACTTATCCATCGTCTGAACGGGATTGCGATAGAGAGATACGCCGTCTTTCACTTCCAAGACTTCGAACTCAGCTTTGTCGGCCAACATGCGGTCGCGTACGGTTTGAATGCTATTGATGCCAATATCGCAATGGATGAATTTACGACCTAACTTGTTGGCTACAGCTGCTGTCACACCACTGCCGCCAAAGAAATCGGCTACGAGCATTCCCTCATTTGAACTGGCCTTGATGATTCGCTCTAATAAATCTTCTGGTTTCTGAGTGGCATAGTCTACACGTTCTTCTGCTTGGGAATTTACAGGGAAAATGTCTGCCCAAATTGATTGAGTTGGCATTCCTGGTAACTCATCCATATAAAGTTTTCGGCGGATTCCACCTTTACTTGTGAAATAAAGACGGCCTTCTTTGTCTAATCGTTCCATTGTTTCAATTGGACAACGCCATAACGAAGTTACTCCTTTATATTCATATGTATATCCTCCTCCTTGGAGGCCTTTTGCTGTTAAATCCCGGTCATCCCATCTTCTCCCATCTGGGTCTGTACGTTTAAATCTTGCAGCATACGATTCGTCGTATTCGGTAAACATGGGATTAAATGTATATCCTGACTGCGATTTAGTATAGAAGAAGATACAATCGAAATTGTTTCCATAGAATTCTGCATCACTATGAGCAGTAGCTCTTTTCCAGATAATCTCATTCCTAAAGTTATCTTCACCAAAGATTTCGTCCATCAGAATCTTTACGTAATGCCCTATATGATAATCCAGATGAACATAGATGCTTGCCTCCTCACTCATAACGCTCTTCATTGCCATGAGGTTCTCGTACATCCAGTTTAGGTAGCGTTCCTTATCCCAAATGTCACCATACATTTTCTCTTCGAATGCACGAATCTCGTCTATGTCGAGATTCTTTTCTATCTGTGCCATCAACTGAACTACCTTGGGATTGCGACGGATGTACACCTTCTTGGCATAATCGGCACCGCTGGCAAAGGGCGGGTCAACATAGATAAGGTCAACAAAGATACCTTTGTCTCTGAGATAGGCACAAGCCGAAAGACACTCGCCACGAATCACCAAGTTGTTGGGATTCTGACCAATCTGCTCTTTTAACTCCATCTCGTAGAGGGGCATACCTCGCTGAACGCGTTCAATGACTTGGTCGTTGTCACGATAGCGCAGCACTCGCTTGGTACGTATAAAATTGTCTAATACGGCTTGCCCTTCAAGCGTATTTGGGAAATAGGGAACATATTTAATAGCCATAGCTCTAATTTTTTACACGTTAAAGAAATTCTTGATGGCAGCAAGTGTTTTCTGACGACGCTGCTCAGGTGTGATTGTATCCTCCAAATAGAGAAAGTCGAAACGCTGGTAGCCAAACTTATCGTTGTTCTTCTTGACGAACTCAGACATAAAGTCGAGCTTGTCCTTGAACTTGGCAGCAAAACCCTCGCCCTTGGTCTCGATGATGATAACCTTGTCTATCTGCTTCTGCTCATTACGGCTGAGCAAGAGGAAGTCGGGCACGTACATGCCGATATATCGCCAATTGTTGCCAGCACGTTTGTAGCAATCAATCTTGAACTCTGTCAGCGTATCATCGCCGTTGAAATAGACTTCTAGTGCCTTATTCTTAATCAGCGGCAAAACTTCCTGAGACAGGAAATGCCTCTCCAGACCGCTATCGAAGCGATAAGGCAGATAGTGATATGTCTGACTACGCTCAGGATGAGGGTCGGGTTTGGGATTGCGGAGCGCAGATACATCTATGCCCAAGGCCTCCAACTCTGCAATCTTAGCCTTCTGCTCTTCGGTCAATTCTCGCTGAGGAGGCTTCTCGTCCCATTCCATAATTTCGTGAACGGTCGGTTGGTCGGGGAAGAACTTCTCGCTGTCCTCTACGGGTGATGTCAACCGCTCAATCTGCAACAGACTGGCTTGCTTGGGTAGGATTTCTTCTTTCGTTGTAAAATATCGCTGAGGAGCAAACGCCTGACGGATAAGCGAACGAACGCGCCTGTGGTCGTACTTTCTGTCCTCAATCAACTCACCATCCTTCTCTGTTGTAATCTTTACAAATATCGATTGCAGTTCTGTTTCACACTTCTTCAGGTCTGCCACGTTTAGCATCCCGAAACTCTCCTTTGCTATCTGGTGGAGCCACCAGCGGAAGGAAGTACGAACCTCTTCTTTGCTTTCCTGTTCAACTGTAGCAATCAGATTACCCTCCATATCTTGCTGATGAATCAGGGAAATTCCTGCTTTAGCCAGGATGTCATCGTTTTGTAATCGCTGTACCGGGTCGGTGGTGTCGTCAATGATAAGAGTCTCGTAGCTAACTTTCAGTTGATAAAAATCTATCTCAGGCACCTGCAAACGCTCCATTCGCGAGAAGCGTTCTATCAGCTTTGTCTCTATGTCCGGTTTGCCACCAAACTCTTTCAAAGTGATATTCTGCTGTTGTTGCAACTGTCGGTTCAGTTTATCGGCATTGAACTTGTTGAGCCAGATGAGGGCGGTTTCTTGACTATTCTTCACGACCTGACGCAGACAGCGGCAAGAGGTCTGAAGCACCATATTCGTGGGACAGACACCCTTTTGTGGCAGAATAACACCCGTCAGGCTCTTGCAGTCCCAGCCCTCCTTGCCAATCTGCACTAGGAGTACAATCTTATATTTCGAGATGGAAGTATCAAGCGAGGCAAAAGCCGTCTCAGAACCTTCATGCTGAGGGTACTGCTTATTGCCACCGTGATAAGGCAGAATGGTATCTGTGGGGTTCAGTCCGTAGGAGGACACAATCTCTGACACCAACGGATAGATGCTTTCTTCAAGCGTCTCTATCTGACCGCAATAGATGGCCAGTTTGGCACAAGTGCCGTTCGCATACGTGGTGTCACAATACTTGTCCAAAAACTCACGTACACCATTAGCGACAATCGTCTGCGTGTCGTTATCCTCAAATTTAACATCGGGATTCTTCAAGAAGTTGCCGATGCCCTCTACTAGCGGGTAATAATATACCACGTTGGCAAGGTCGGTGTTCTTAATGGTTAGCGCATCTGATATCTTCAGCGGTTCTGTGCTATCCAGGTAAGGCGTGCCAGAGAAGCCGAGAACACAGTTGAACGTATGCTTCTCCGTCCATTTGCTAACCACCTGGCGGAGCTTAATTTCACCGTCAGCAGCATGATGCACCTCGTCTATGTAAACAGCAAGATGAGGGATGGAACCAATAAGTTCGCGCAGTTCGTTGGCAAGTTCCATGCGTTTTTTCTCTTCTTCTGAGAAAAGCGACGGGTCCTGATTGGTATCGAAACGGTCAAGAATGACTTTTTCGGCATTGGTAATAGCCACCAATCCCTTCAAATCTTCAAACGGCTGGTGTATATTGATTTTCTGGGCATTGGGGTTCTTGATCCGGTTGCTCTTGTTGGCCGTTTTCTGCTCATCCAGTATCTCGAACTTGATAATACGCCGCAATGGGGCAGCCTTGGCTTCCGGAATAATCCACGAGGGGTCAAACTCCTTGATGTGTTTCAGACTGGGCACTATCGATGATTTCAGACCCGATGGTGCCATCACCATGAAGTTATGGGCAAAGGCTGGATTGTTCGGCTCGTTCTGGGCAAAGTAGAGGTCAAGATAGATGAACGCAGCCATCAAATAAGTCTTTCCGGCTCCCATAGGCAAACTAAAGAGGTAGTCAGTATAGGTAACACCATAGAATATCTTCTTGAACGTGGCCTCGTAGTCTATTTCGTCGGTGTGCAGCTTGATAAATTGCTCCAACTCTGGAGCAAGCTGCCTACCTTTCTTATCGTGTAGACGCGAATATTGGAACAACGCCACAGCAGCCTTATTAGTGCTGAATATCTGGCGGGCTGTCTCGGTCAGTTCCACCTGTCCGATGTTGGTGTCGTTAAACACACCATCGATAAAGAGCCGCCACAACGGCTGGTTCTGACAGGCTATTTTCAGAAACAGGTATGTTTTGATGGCCTCCAACTGAGCGTCACGCATCATGCCCCTCTGCACGATATAATGTAGCAGTTCTTTGATGGTGCAATTATCAGATGCCAGCCATTCGTTTCTTTTCTTTTCTATGAGTTTATAGAACATTGTATTCTTTTATTGTTTAACTCGCACCATAATGTCTGAGTAAGCCAAGTGCCTGACTTCTCCGACGGAACAAACCGTTCGTACGGGGGGTGGATCTAGCTGAGTGCGAAGGTACGATTTTTTTTACGAACGTACAAAGATAAGAGAATTCTTTTTGTTCTAGGAGCGAGAAGAGAGTCAGACAGCATGATGGTCACGGTGTACTACCTTATTCCGGAGATATAGAGCAAAGAGCGCGGACAGCAGGTAGCAAATAAATAACACCTCCTCTTTTTGATCCACAATCTTACTATAACTCATAAAAAAATTGAGTTATAGTAACTTTTATGGTGATTTCCTTTGATGTTTCACTTACAAATCATATGAACAGCTATGCTTGTATCACAGCAGACAGATAGAACACAAACTGGGTATATCTGGCATATTGACAGAGGTGTTTGGGTGGACTTCATCATACTAACTGACGAACTGGTTGCGCAATAAAATCTAGTTTCTTGAGGTATTAGAATCCCCGAGGCTGACAGTGGGAAGCTGTCGTGCCTCGGGGCAAATCATCTTGTTTTAACTGTCACCTCATTTCACCATCACCTTGCGGACGGTGCCGTCGCTGAGGCGGATGATGTTCAGACCGCGCTGGGGAGTGCTGATGCGACGTCCGTCGATGGTGTAACGGGCACTCTCTGTAGCGGAGGCGGCATCGACTGAATAAATGCCTGTAGGATCAAAGTCCCGGATAGGCACCTCTGTAGCATTGACGATTGCACCCGTCGACTGGTCGATGAGCAATGCGGCAACCATCAGTTTTGACTTGTCCTGAATGATACTCTTCGAGGAGATGTCGGCCAGGAAGTTGTATTTCTGCACCTCACCAGCCTCAATAGGACTGTTGACAGAGCCACTGACACCATTGGCAATATTCCATGCACCAACGGCTACGAAGTTGTACTCCAGACCTGATACTCTGCTGCCAGCCTCGTAAAAGAAGGTCATGTCGGGATCTCCGCTGCCACCGCTCAGGTAATTGTTCTGCGCCCAGTTGCTACCCGTACCGGTCATCCCGTCTTCTACGAGGACGTATGCTATGCCAAACTTGTCGTTGTCATCGCTATAGGAGAACGTGGTCTCTGTGTCGATGCTTATCTCTGTCTGCTCATCGCTGGTCCACATGGCTTCTGCCTGGATGCTGGCTATGGTGGTGCGATTAAGACTTTCGTCCACGGACATTCTTAAAGAATACACATCGGGGTAAACACTGGACGTACGGTCGACGAATGAGCTGGGGAAAGTCTCTACCATATTCATTATCGGGTTGTAGTCGCTGATGGCCATTGGGTCGCCGTTGTGGGCTGAAATGAGCACCACCTTGTCGCGATAGGTCTCGTGGGTTCTCTCCATGCCGACATATCCGTATGGACAATAGCCACACCAGGTGCCGGTGAACTCCTCGACTACGGGCACAACAACGGGTTTGTCTGTGATGGTGATGACAGTGCCCTGAGCTGAATTTATACTAGCTCGGTTGGCCTCTCCGTTGACCTTAGTGATGGTCAGTGTCTTTTCGTACTTCTTGGCCTCTTCGTCGGAAGCGAAGGGGATGCCGATTGTTGCTGTGGTGTTGAACGGCAGATTATTTACTGACACCGTTGCTTCCTCGGTAGTATTGCTACCCGTTGTGATGGTGTACGATATGGAGGTGATGTTGTTTTCACCATTATTGGTGATATTCACAGGAACCTCACCAGTTTCGCCTTTCAGAATATAGGATATACCAAAATCAGAAGGTGTAGCACTGTTTTCGGTCAGCGTGGCTCCTTCTGCCAGTATCTGGAAGGCCAGCTTGCCAAAGCCATAGCCGTTCAGGTCTTGCCAGTCTAAGTAGCCAGGGCAAGAAATCAGGAATGCGTTGGGGGCATCCTGACTGCCGCAGCTCGTTATGGGATAACGATTAGTGCTTGTAATGGCATAGCCGATATAGAAGGCCTGGTTGTCAACAGAATACGGAGTGGTAAGCTCAATGTCGTTGGCTCCATCTCTGAGAATGTCTACCGACTGCACATAATCAGCTGCAGCCAGGGTGGCAGGCAGGCTTTTGGAAATCCACACACTTATGTTCTTCATGGTAGCACCCAGACCGCTTCCCACGTGTATGCGCACGGCCTTGATGGTGCTGCTGCCAATCTGCTCGTGGTTGGCAGGTACATAGATGCCTGTCAAGAAGGGTATGTTGCCTGAGCCAACGCCGATAGTATTAGTTATAGATAGGTCTGACTCAGACATATAGCCCCACCATATTTGTCCTTCGCTAGGATCTATAGCGGCCCTGTTAGTCAAAGGAGCATTCAACGGAGCTTTTTCCGACGGACTTTTCTTCCATGTCTGTGCAAAACTGCACACTGTCACCATGATGGCTAAAAGAAGTAAAAGTTGTTTCTTCATAACATAAGGGTGTTAATGGTTAGTATTTTTATTTATAAACATTTTCTTGCCGTTGACGATGTAAAGGCCTTTAGAGGGATGAACCACACGACGACCCTGCAAGTCGTAGCAGGTGACTGACTCCTCGGCCTTGACAGCGCTGATGCCTGACGTGCTGTACGAGAAGTTCAGCGTAACGGTGGGACCGTATTTGTCGACAATCCACTTGCTGGTAATGGCATTATACTTGTAGGTA
>CAMHPC010000051.1 GCA_946186945.1 uncultured Prevotella sp. | reverse complement strand
TCTTTACAAACAACAGGCAAGAGTGCTCACCAATCAGGGTGGGCACTCTTTTTTTATTCCCTTATTCTCATCTTCATGGTTCGTGGTATCTTCAACCACTTTTTGTTTACTACTATCTTTAGCGGCGACCCGCTCACTCGGTGAAGGGTGTAGTCGCCTCCACCTTCATATTTCAACTCGCACACCAAATCCTCACTGCCGAAATCATTGACAAACTCCAGACTGGCTGTGCTCTCGTCTATTAACTCACCGTCTACTATTAGCCACAATCGGTTGTCGCGGTCGGCATCAAAATAGCCAGGCAACTCGCCGTAAATATCCTGACCTGGCACTCGGATAATCTTTTCGTAAAGGTTCAGATATATGCAAACCTGATACTCATTGTTTACCAATGTTACCTTAAACGGACCATTCGCTTGAGTATCCTGACACCATGCCGACAATTGCATCAGCATGAACAGTGTTAATATAAATGTCTTTTTCATACTTTGAATTGTGGAGGATTTCTTTACTTGTATTGCCATTATTCTTTCTCTTTGTTGATTTCTGCTTCAAAATTAGTCAATACTATCCATAGTTGCAACGAATTAGGATGATTTCAACCTATAATTAAAAAAATGAGGGAATCTTTTCAAAATAAAATAGAAAATTGAGAAGAGTTTGCAAACATATTTTTATATTTGCAATTGATGTTGGGGAGAAATCCGGTTTCAATGATGCATAGGCTTATTATTTCGCACTAAACTGAAGATGTCTGGAAAACTACTGATGGAATAGTTCAATCTAAGAAAGCAAGGGAAGTTCGGAGAACGGACGTTTCCAGTCACATACACTAACTATGCACACGCCTATGGCGTGGAATCATTCTTATTATTGTGACGTGGGGTTCCAATTTCCAGACACGCCCCTTAAGTTTAGTGCATAAGAGTGGCCACGCCATTCTTAGTACCTTGACTTTTGTATGAACTATTTATTAACCTAAATACTATTCCATTATGAGGCATAATGCTTCATCAATTTAATACTCCTTATACAAAGTATATGCAATCAATAATTAAACCAAAACCTTAAAGAGTAAGAAGCAGAAGATTATATCAATTCTTTTAATGTTATTACCTTGTGCAACATTTGCCCAGTATTATGGACAGCACGATGTTAATACTTGTTCTGGAAATGTGGTTTGTGGAGCATGTTTCGGAACTGGAATATGCTATGGATACCAATGTATGTCCTGTGGCGGAAGTGGAGTAATGGCATGTCCTAATGTGTGCAGGTTACAGAATGGGACAGCAATTAGCCGAACAAGAAAAAGCAGCAAGATGGAATAATGCATACAACAGCTTGCAGGATGGTGTTAATTGTTTGATGCAAGAGTCATTCAGCAAGGCAATGGCGTATTTCTTAGTAGAACTTACTATTATACATATTTTATAACTTACACTAGTAGAGTATAGCTCTACTTCAAGGTTCAACATAGACAGTTCACCTTTCTGACGCACTCTATGAAACAGGCTATATATGTAGTACCTACAGCCCCTCGATTTCCTCAGCAGTCAGGCCTGTGTACTTCGCTATCTGTCCGACTGGCATACCGTCTGATTTCATCTTTCTTGCAGCGTCAATATCCTTCTGCTTTAACTTGGCTTTGGCTTCTTCTGCCTCTGCTTTGGCTTCTTCTGCCTCTGCTTTGGCTTCTTCTGCCTCCGCTTTGGCTTCTTCTGCCTCCGCTTTTGCTTGCTCCAATTTTAGTTCATAATCTAATATCTCTGTCTTACGAGTACTGATTGCATCCCAGAACTTGTCGTATGCCCGCATTTCTTCAGGGGTGTAGGCTGCAACTTCTACAATCTTCAAGGCTTCGCTCACATCGGGATTTTCCAATAACTCGTCAGGTGCTTCCAGGGTATTCTCGTTGATCTCGGTGAGGAAACGGAGCCACAAAACTTGCATCTTTTTCTCGGCAAACGTATGAGTATGAAACTTCGGCAGTTCAATGAAAACGAGTTGCAGACCGTCAATCACCTCGTCGGATTTCTCCTGATGCACCAGTTGGTAGTGGTGATAATACCCGTCAGTACCTATGTTCAACGGCGCATTTACGAAGTTCAAGGCATAGACTGGCTGCAACAATTGGTATGCTTCTCCGACCTCAGACTGCGCCACGTATGCTTTCGAAGCATTGAGCAGTACGCGCTTCTTAAACGATTCCGTCCATGTCATCTGCATTTCTACGATAAACTCGCGGTTCTTGTTGTCGCGGCAACACACATCCACTATGCTGTTCTTCTCGGCTTCTGTGCGGCGTGGTATTTTCTCGGCAGGCCAATATTCAATGCTCTCTACCCGCTCGTCATCCTTTAGCGGAAGCAGGGCGTTGAGCAAACTGATGACAAGGTTAGGATGCTCGCCGAATATCTTTTTGAAAGTCAGGTCTGCTTTCGGATTTAAATACTTTGCCATAGCCGTTATGATTTGAAACTATGCAGCAAAGTTACGATTTTATTTTGATTTATAATGCAACCCAGCAAGAAAAAGTAACTAAATAACCATTGCTGTTCCGAAATGAGGAGTGGAGGGCGAGTCGGTCTCACCACACTTTTCACAACGCAGATGAAGTGCAAAAAATATTTTACTCTCGTCATATCTTACATCAATTATTGTATCAATCTTTAAAAAAAATAAAGGTATTATGCATTTTTTTTATGCTTTTCTATTACCTTTGCACCACTAATATTAGTTTTCATGGAAAAAGATTTGTTGTTTCCTGACTATATTTTCGAGTCGAGTTGGGAGGTTTGTAATAAAGTAGGTGGTATTTACACCGTATTGTCTACCAGAGCAAAAACACTGCAAGACAAACTTACAGACAAAATCATATTCATCGGTCCAGACTGTTGGACCGAGGGTAATCCATCGCCCTATTTTGAGCCAGACGATACACTCTTCACTCAGTGGAGAGAGGTGCTGAAGGCGCAGAAACTCAACGTCAGAGTGGGACGCTGGAAAATTCATGGCAATCCCGTGGCTCTGCTCGTCGACTTCAAACCCTTCTTCGAACAGAAGGACCAAATCTATACGGAGATGTGGGAATGGTACCAGGTAGACAGCCTGCATGCCTATGGCGACTATGACGAGGCGTCAATGTTCTCATATGCTGCTGCAAAGGTGGTACAGAGTTTCTATGATACCTATCTTGACGACTCACAAAAAGTAGTGTATCATGCCAATGAGTGGATGACGGGTCTCGGAGCACTCTACTTGCAACACGAACTGCCGCAGGTGGCTACACTCTTCACTACACACGCCACCAGCATTGGACGCTCGATAGCAGGCAATAACAAACCACTCTACGACTATCTCTTCGCATACAACGGTGACCAGATGGCTGATGAACTCAATATGCAGAGCAAACACTCTATTGAGAAACAGACTGCTCACCACGTGGACTGCTTCACTACCGTGAGCGATATCACTGCCAATGAGTGTAAGGAACTGCTCGACAAACCGGTTGACGTGGTGCTGCCCAACGGATTTGAAAACGACTTCGTGCCCAAAGGGGCTCTCTTCACACAAAAGAGAAAAAATGCCAGAAAGGTGCTGATCAACCTGGCAAACGCTCTCATGGGTACTGACCTCGATGATGATGTGCTTATCGTATCTACCAGCGGACGATATGAATTCCGCAACAAAGGCGTGGACGTGTATATAGAGGCGATGAACCGCCTGCTGAGAGATAAAGACCTGAACAAGACGGTCTTGGCATTCATAGAAGTGCCGGGATGGGTGGGAGAACCAAGAAAAGACTTGGTGGAACGCATAAACAGCGGAAAAAAATATGATACTCCACTCGAAGTGCCTCTCATCACTCACTGGCTCCACAATATGAGCCACGACAATGTGCTCGGTATGCTCAAATTCCTCAATATGTGGAATAGAAAGGAAGACAAAGTGAAACTCATCTTCCTGCCATGCTATCTCACTGGCGATGACGGTGTGCTCAATATCACGTATTATGACCTGGTGCTCGGCAACGACCTCTGTATATACCCCTCTTACTATGAGCCATGGGGATACACTCCGCTCGAGGCGGTGGCATTTAAAGTGCCGTGCATCACTACAGACCTGGCAGGTTTCGGACTCTGGGCCAATAAAGAGGCTAATGGATACAGGCATATCATCGACGGAGTGGAGGTGATACACCGCACTGACTACAACTATTCCGAGGTGGCAGATGCTATCAAGGATACGGTGGCTCAGTTCTCTAACTATACTCCTGAACAGGTGAAGAAGGCAAGAAGTGCTGCCGACAAACTCTCCAAAAAGGCACTCTGGTCTAATTTCATTCAGTACTATTACGAGGCTTATCACATAGCCCTCACTAATGCAAAGAAAAGAAATAACCAATTATAAATAACAGTATTAACTATTATGAAGATTAAAGCAGATTACTCTAACTCTCCACAGTGGAGAGAGGTATCCGTAAAATCAAGATTACCAAAACAACTGCAATGTCTTGACGAACTGGCCCATAACATGTGGTGGGCTTGGAACCATGAGGCAAGAGACCTCTGGAGAAGTCTTGATGAAACTCTTTACGAAGAGGTGGGTCACAATCCTGTATTGCTGCTCGAACGCCTCAGCTACGATAGAAAAGAACTTATAGTCCAAAATAAGGAAATCATGGCTAATGTGGAAAAAGTCATGGACAAATTCCACAAGTACATGAACGTGAAACCCAATAGCAAACGCCCCTCTGTGGCATACTTCAGCATGGAGTATGGTATCAATCAGGTGCTCAAAATCTACTCTGGCGGTCTCGGCATGCTCGCAGGTGACTATCTGAAAGAGGCTTCCGACAGCAATGTGGATATGTGCGCCATCGGTTTCCTCTACAGATTCGGCTATTTCAAACAGTCACTCAGCATCGACGGACAACAGATTGCCAACTACGATGCTCAAAACTTCAACTCACTGCCCATCGTGAGACAACTCGATGCCGATGGCAACCCCATGGTGGTGGATGTACCTTATATGAACTATCAGGTGCACGCTTGCGTGTGGAGAGTGAACGTGGGACGTATTCCTCTCTACCTGCTCGACACCGACAATGAGATGAACTCCGAGTTTGACAAACCCATCACTCACTCTCTCTATGGAGGCGACTGGGAGAACCGTCTGAAGCAGGAGATACTCCTCGGTATCGGCGGTATGCTCACTCTCAAGAAACTGGGCATCAAAAAGCAGATTTATCACTGCAACGAGGGACACGCCGCTCTGTGCAACCTCCAGCGACTCTGCGACTATGTGCAGTCGGGCATGTCGTTCAATCAGGCTATGGAACTGGTGCGCGTGTCAGGACTCTATACTTGCCATACACCCGTGCCTGCAGGACATGACTATTTCGACGAGGGACTCTTTGGCAAATACATGAGCAACTATCCTGCTATCCTCGGCATCACATGGGATGAATTCATCGGAATGGGACGACAGAACCCCGACGACCACTCCGAGAAGTTCTCAATGTCTACATTCGCATGCAATACCTGCCAGGAAATCAACGGCGTAAGTAAACTCCACGGTCTGGTGAGCAAGAAAATGTTTGCTCCCATCTGGAAAGGCTACTTCCCCGAGGAGAACCATGTGGGATACGTGACCAACGGTGTGCACTTCCCATCATGGGCTGCCACTGAGTGGAAAAGCCTCTATGCCAAGTATTTCGACCCCTCTTTCCTCAGCGACCAAAGCAATGAGGAGATATGGCACGCTATATACAATGTGCCCGATGAGGAAATATGGGCTACACGCATGGCTCTGAAGAATAAACTCATCAAGTACATACGCGAGAAGTTCCGCGAGACATGGCTCAAAAACCAGGGTGACCCATCAAGAGTGGTGTCGCTCCTACAGAAAATCAACCCCAACGCTCTCATGATTGGCTTCTGCCGCCGCTTCGCTACTTACAAACGCGCACACCTGCTCTTCACCGACCTGGAGAGACTCGCCAAAATCGTGAACGACCCGCAGCATCCCGTACAGTTCATCTTCTCTGGTAAGGCTCACCCCGCCGACGGCGCAGGACAAGGACTTATCAAGATGATATACGAGATCAGTCAGAGACCGGAATTCCTCGGAAAGATTATCTTCCTTGAGGACTACGACTTCCAACTCGCTCGCCGTCTCGTTTCGGGCGTGGATATATGGATGAATACTCCTACTCGTCCGCTCGAGGCTTCAGGCACTTCAGGCGAGAAGGCTGAGATGAATGGTGTGGTCAATCTCTCAGTGCTTGATGGATGGTGGCTCGAAGGATACCGTGAGGGTGCCGGATGGGCTCTCACCGAGAAACGTACTTATGAGAACCAGTCTTATCAAGACCAACTCGATGCTGCCACTATCTATAGCATGCTCGAAAACGAAATCGTACCTCTCTTCTTCAATAAGAATGAGAAGGGTTACAGCGAAGGCTGGGTGAAGACCATAAAGAATTCTATCGCTACCATCGCACCTCATTACACTATGAAACGTCAACTCGACGACTACTACGATAAGTTCTACAACAAGATGGCTAAACGCTCTGCTCTGCTGCAGAAGGACAACAATGCACTGGCACGCGAGATAGCCCTGTGGAAGGAAACTGTGGCTGAACGCTGGGATGCTATAAACATTGTATCTTACGATTCTGATATCACCGAGGTAGGTATAGAGACTGGCGTGAAGTTCAAAGTTAAGATCGTGGTCGACGAACAGGGACTCGATGATGCTATAGGACTGGAGATGGTGGCCGTCACTACCAATGAAAAGGGTGAAAACAATATCTTCAATGTGAAACCCTTCAAGATGGTGAAGAAGGAAGGCAACCTCTATACATTCGAAAACAATATCGAACCTGCACATGCCGGTATGTTCAAACTCTGCGTACGTATGTACCCGAAGAATAAGAACCTGCCTCACCGTCAGGACTTCGCATATGTGAAGTGGTTGTAAACCAAAGATATACTCTACAATACAAAAGCACCGAGATTTTTCGTAAATCTCGGTGCTTTTATTGTATGCCTATAGCAGAAAAATAAATCTTACTTCTTCAATTCCTCTGCTATCAGTTCCGATATCTGGTCTATACTGCCATTTACAAGTAGTATCTTGCCCTTGCTGTCCACAAGTGCGGTGGCAGGAATGGCTGATACACCATATTCGCTGGCTGCCTTGCTGTCCCAGCCTGCCAGGTCGGACACATGCTGCCAACTCATACCCTTGCTCTCTATGGCATTGAGCCAAGACTTGCGGTCGGTGTCAAGAGAAATGCCCAATATGCCCAGACCCTTGTCTTTGTATTCCTGCCATATCTCTACCAATTCGGGTGCCAGACGCATGCATGGAGCACACCAACTGGCCCAGAAGTCAACGATGGTCACACGGTGCTTCTTTACCTCAGACAGTACACTCACATTGTTGCCGTCACGGTCGGGAAGCACCATATCATTCAACTCCTCACCTTCAGACAATACCGACTCCATTGCTGTCTGCTCCTCATACAGCATCTCTATCTCGTGCTGCATCTTCTCACGCTTGTCGGCTGGCAGGCGCTCCATCAGTTTCAACATCTCCGTGTTGTCTATTAATGGCAGACCATTACCGTATTTAAAGATTATCAGATAGCCTAAATCGTTGTCTATATTGCGCTCGGCTGTGGCGCACAGGAAATGATAGGCTCTATTGAACAATTCCTCCATCTGCTTGGCACCCTGCTGATAGGTATCCTTGGATGTGCTGCCGGCAGAATGCATCTGTGTACTCAGGGCATTCAGCCTGTTGGTATAGTGGACCAACGTGTCGTTCACCTCCTGCAACTCCTCGTTCATTTCTGTGCCCGATACTTCGCAAGGATGGATGTTGCTCAGATTCACTGTGATGGTGCCAGGCTCTATGAAGAAGGGGACACTCATTTTCCTGTCATCGGCACTGTATACGATAAACAACTTACTGCTGTCGGTAGTGCCCTTCAGACTGAACTTATGGCCCTTTACTATCAAGGTGTCTATCTGCTTCCGGGTAATTAAGTCGTCTGAGAGGTATAGTGTGTCGCCGTCTTCCAATCCCTCTACTGTGCCCAATACCTCATATTCACCACGCTGCTGCTGTGGAGTGTGACAACCCGACAGCAGCAACAATGATGACAATAGTGTATATACGATGGGGTGACGCATAATAAGAGTTTGTAATCAGATGATATACTGATCGCTGATGCTCTCGTTGTTTACCACTCTACGGATGGTCTCGGCAAACATGTCTGCCACGCTCAACTGCTTCACCTTGGCGCAACGCTTGCTGTAAGGAATAGAGTCGGTAAATACTATCTCCTCCAAAGCAGAATCCTGTACACGCTCGCTCGCCGGACCGCTCATCACACAGTGAGAGGCTGCGGCACGCACACTCTTCGCTCCTGCGGCTTTCATGATGTCGGCAGCCTTGGTGATCGTTCCGGCAGTGTCTACCATGTCGTCCACTATCACCACGTTCTTGCCCTTTACATCGCCTATTATCTGCATCGACTCCACCTCGTTGGCACGGGCGCGTGTCTTGTTGCACAGCACCAACGGACAGCCCAGGTACTTGGCATAGGTGTTGGCACGCTTCGAACCGCCCACATCGGGAGAGGCTATGCACAGGTCGGGCAGGTTCAAACTCTGAAGGTAGGGCAGTATCACTCCCGAGGCATACAGATGATCAAGTGGTACATTGAAAAAGCCCTGTATCTGGTCGGCATGCAGGTCCATGGTTATTACACGGTTCACACCAGCCACACTCAGCAGGTCGGCCACCAACTTGGCACCTATACTCACACGGGGCTTGTCCTTGCGATCCTGACGAGCCCAGCCAAAGTAGGGTATCACGGCATTGATGGTACGCACCGATGCACGCTTGGCGGCATCTATCATTAGCAGCAACTCCATCAGATTGTCACTGTTGGGGAAGGTGCTCTGTACCAGAAAGATGTCGCGGCCACGAACACTCTCTTCGTAGGAAACGGCAAACTCACCGTCGGAGAAACGTGTGAACTGCAACTTTCCAAGAGGACACCCTAAACTCTGACAAATCTTCTCTGCAAGGTATTTGGTAGCAGTACCGGAGAATACCATGAAAGTCTCTTTTTCCATCTTTACTTTTTATATTTGTTTGTATGGTTTGTGAAAGTTTCTGCTAATAGCCACAGGCCTGACGCAACTGCACGAAATAGTTAATCACACTCTTAAAGTCGCTGCCGTTGTGTATGTCAAACCTACGCCATAAATCACCGCATATCACCACACCGCCAAAACCTAAGTCTGACAGCATCCTGATATGGTCGATACCTACGCCACCCAAGGCATACACATGCTTGTCTATCAATCCCTGATGTGAGGCCAACAGCAACTGCTCACTGCTGAAGGTGTGAACAAATGAGGGCTCGGAGATACTGTCAAACACATTATGCAAAAACACGTAGCGTGACTTCTTCTTGCTCTTGCTGAGCATACTCAGGTCGCTGCACGAACGACTGAAATGACCCTTGTAGCCAACGGGCAACTCCGTGTCGGCATCCTCCAGATGGATACCACGCAGGCCAAACTCCTGCTTCAGGTAAAAATGGTGGTGAACGGTGATGTAGCGATAATAGTCGTCAGACAACAATGACAACAGACGCTCTACGTAGATAGGTTCAGATGAGGGCTTGAATATGTGCAAATCGTCCAAACCTTCGTCAAACAGAGTGTCTATTATCTTGTCTTCCTCCACAAAGAATGTGGGACGGGTCATCAGTGCGAGTTTCATTTCTGATTGCAAAATTATTAAAATTCAGCCATACAACCAATTTTATTCAATAAAATTTGGGCTCGTTTATGCTTTTTTGCTATTTTTGCTTGGTTTTTATTTTCTATGCTTCACATGACTCCTACTTATCTGCTCGATGAGCAAAGACTATTAGACAACCTGAACACAATTGCACTCATCCAACAGGAGGCTGACGTGCAGTTCATACTGGCTTTCAAAGCCTTCGCTTGGTGGAAGACTCTGCCTCTCTTCAGGCCGTTTATACATGCCACTACAGCCAGTTCGCTCTTCGAGGCACGCATGGGATACGAGAAGTTCGGGGCTCCGGTGCATGCCTACCTGCCTGCATATACTCAACAGGATATCACACAGATAGCACCCATCTCTTCCCACCTCACGTTCAATTCCTTCTCGCAGTACGAACGTCTGCATTCTCTCGCACTGCAAACAAATCCGCAACTGTCACTCGGACTGCGTATCAATCCTGAATATTCCGAGGTGAAGACTCTCATATACAACCCCTGCGCACCGGGCTCACGGTTTGGAGTCAGCGCACAACGCATGCCGACGCATCTGCCCGAACAGATTCATGGACTGCACTGCCACTGCCACTGCGAGAGTAGTGCAGAGGAGTTTGTGCGCACACTCTCTCATATAGAGGACAAGTTCCACCATTGGCTCATGCAGGCTCGGTGGATAAACTTCGGCGGCGGACACCTGGTCACCAGAAACGACTACAACATACCGCTTCTCGTCGATACACTCAACAGTTTCCATCAGAGATACCCTCATCTGAAAATCATACTCGAACCCGGCAGTGCCTTCACCTGGCAGACGGGCGAACTGATGGCTGAGGTGGTGGATATTGTGACAGACCATGGCATAAGCACTGCCATACTCAATGTCAGTTTCACATGCCACATGCCCGACTGCCTGGAAATGCCGTATATGCCGGTGGTCAGGGGTGCCCAGGTGGTAACAAGGGATGCAAAGGGCGAACATGTATACAGGTTGGGGGGCAACAGTTGTCTCTCTGGCGACTGGCTCGGGTCGTGGCAGTTCGATCACTCTCTGTCTGTCGGCGAAATAATAATTTTTGAAGACATGATACACTATACTACCGTCAAGACCAATATGTTTAATGGGGTGGGGCACCCCGACCTCGCCATACGTCATACCAACGGACAGGTGGAGGTGCTCAGACATTTCTCATACGAGGATTACCTCGCACGTATGGACTGACTCGACAACCTTAATGCTTTTTACTGATGATTACACAAAACGAAACAAAGGAAATACTTCAACTCATTCACCAACAGGTGGTTCCGGCTATCGGATGCACCGAACCCATAGCCGTGGCACTATGTGTGGCTAAGGCAAGGGAGACGCTCGGATACCAACCCGAACGCATAGACCTGCACCTCAGTGCTAATATCCTGAAAAATGCTATGGGCGTGGGCATACCGGGCACGGGCATGGTGGGACTGCCCATAGCGGTGGCTCTCGGGGCTCTCGCCGGTCATTCGGAATATCTGCTCGAGGTGCTGAGAGACGTCACTCCCGATGATGTGAATAGGGGAAAGACTTTCATTGAGGAACAACGCATTCATATCGCTCTCGAAGAGCATGATATGGATAAACTCTATATACGTGCCGAACTCTCGGCTGGACAACATGAGGCTGAGGTGGTGATAAAAGGCTCGCACACCCACTTCGTCTTCATCCGTCGAGACGGTCAGGTCATTCTACGGCAGGAGGCATGCCAACAGCAACACTCTCAGTCGCAGGTCGCTCTCTCTATGAAGAAGGTGTACGAATTTGCTACTACCACTCCGGTGGAACAACTGCGTTTCATACTCGAGGCTAAACGACTGAATGAGGAGGCGGCAAGTAGCGGACTGCGCGAAAACTACGGTCACGGACTGGGCAAGACGCTCTGCAGCCCGCTCGGAAGGGGTATCATGGGCGATAGCATCTTCTCGAAAATACTCTCTATCACTTCCTGCGCTTGCGACGCTCGCATGGCAGGGGCTATGATACCGGTCATGAGCAATAGCGGCAGTGGTAATCAGGGCATCTGTACCACTATGCCGGTGGTGGTCTTCGCTCAGGAGAACCATAACACTGAGGAGGAACTCATACGGGCTCTCATCCTCAGCAATCTCACTGCCATTTATATCAAACAGCACCTGGGCTCGCTCTCTGCTCTCTGTGGATGTGTGGTGGCAAGCACGGGCAGCAGTTGCGGCATTGCATACCTCATGGGCGGTACATACGAACAGGTGGTCTATGCCGTAAAGAACATGATAGCCAACCTCACCGGTATGATATGCGACGGGGCAAAACCCTCTTGTGCTCTCAAACTCACATCAGGCGTGGGCACGGCTGTGCTCAGTGCCATGATGGCCATCAGACATAAGTATGTCACAGATGTGGAGGGCATCATCGATGATGATGTGGACAAGAGCATACAAAACCTGGTGGCCATAGGCAGCCAAGGTATGGACCAGACGGACAAGTTCGTTCTCGATATCATGACGCATAAATCGCGGAGAAAACAAAAAGTATAATATATTCTTATTAGTATGTTCAAAAAAATCATTCTCTCTCTTCTCTTGCCATGGTTATGTCTCGCTCAGATCTTGGCACAACCGTCGCCTGTGCACTTCTCTGTGCAGCAGAAACAGGTGTCTCCATCCGAGGTGCATGTCATCTTCTCTGCCAGGATAGACGATGGCTGGCATGTCTACTCCGCGGATATACCCGATGGCGGACCTACTCCTGCTTCTTTCACAGATGAGGGGTCGGTGGGGGCTGCTCCGCTGGGCAAACTCATTCCTTCGGGCAAAGTGATTACTGAAGATGACAAGGTGTTTGGCATGAAGGTCAGTTTTTTCGAAAAACAGGTCACTTTCACGCAGAAGTACAAGGTCACGGCTCCGCAATATCACATCAAGGGCTACCTGGAATATGGTGCGTGCAATGACCGTTTGTGCGCACCTCCCACTTCGGTGGATTTTGACTTTACTGGCAACGGACCAAGTGAAAAGATAACTGAGGAGAAGGCTGAAACAGAGAAAGTGGTAAGAGCCGATGCCGACGCTTCCAATGTGGACAATGCCGTGCCTGGGCCGCTGCCACTCACTGCCACTGATTCTATCGTACTACCAGTGGCACCAGACTCTCTTGCTGTGGCTGAGGGTGCCGATTCGCTCACTGCCAATACATATGGCTGGTGGGATACGTCGGTGGATGAACTGAAGGCTAAACAGGATGATGATGTCACCGACCACTCATGGATATATATATTCATCATGGGCTTCATAGGGGGACTGCTGGCTCTCTTCACTCCATGCGTATGGCCCATCATACCCATGACGGTCAGTTTCTTCCTCAAACGCTCCAAGGACAACCGCAGCCAGGGTATACGCGATGCTTTCACATACGGTGCCGCCATAGTTGTCATCTATCTGTTGCTGGGGGTGGTGGTCACGGCTCTATTCGGGGCGCAGACTCTCAATTCTCTCGCTACCAATGCGGTGTTCAATATTTTCTTCTTCGTACTGCTTGTGGTCTTTGCCTTGTCTTTCTTCGGGTGGTTCGAACTGCGGCTGCCGTCTTCGTGGGCAAATAAGGTGGATAGCAAGGCTTCCAGCACTACTGGTTTCATCTCCATCTTCCTCATGGCATTCACCCTGGCTCTGGTGTCATTCTCCTGTACGGCACCTATCGTGGGACTGCTGCTCGTCGAGGCTTCTACCTCCGGACAGTGGATGGGACCGGCACTCGGCATGCTCGGTTTTGCACTGGCACTTGCACTGCCTTTCACTCTCTTCGCTCTCTTCCCTGCATGGCTCAAGCAGACTCCTAAGTCGGGGGCTTGGATGAATATCATAAAGGTGTCGCTCGGCTTCATAGAACTGGCTTTCGCACTCAAGTTCTTTTCCGTAGCCGACCTGGCTTATGGCTGGCATCTGCTCGACCGTGAGGTGTTCCTCTCGTTGTGGATAGTGATCTTTGCCATGCTCGGCATGTATCTCGTTGGCATTTACAAGTTTCAGAGCGATATGACGGACGGCGAACCCAAGAAAGCCATGCCCGTGCTGTGTATCATGCTCGGTATGTGTGCGCTGGCGTTCAGCGTGTATATGATACCAGGGCTGTGGGGCGCTCCGTGCAAGGCTGTCAGTGCTTTCGCTCCTCCTATGTATACACAGGACTTCAACCTCTACGATAAGGAGGTGAAGGCGCAGTTTACTGACTACGAGCAGGGCATGACGTATGCCGCTCAGCATCACAAACCGGTTCTGCTCGATTTCACTGGCTACGGATGTGTCAACTGCCGTAAGATGGAGGCTGCGGTGTGGACCGACCACCAGGTGCAGCAAATGCTCACCGACGACTATGTGCTCATCTCGCTCTTCGTAGACGACAAGACGGCATTGCCACAACAATCGACGGTCTTACTGCACGACGGTTCGAAAAAAACTCTGCGTACTGTGGGCGACAAATGGAGTTTCCTGCAACAGACGAAGTTCGGACAACTCACTCAACCATTCTATGTGGCAGTGGACAATATGGGCCATCCGATTACAGGGTCGTATAGTTACGATGAGGACACGGATGCTTTCATCTCCTTCCTCAAAAAAGGTATATCTCAGTATAAACAGTATAAATCACAGTAATACATGAAAAAATCTATCCTTGCCGTTTTCTTCGGCATCATTACTATTAGTGTTATGGCTCAAAAGAATCTTATTCCTGGCACCGATGGCAATAAGTACGTGCCTTACGATCAACGCACAGGCAATGAGTCTGTGGTGTATTTCACTCGAAACCTCTCTGCCGAGGGACTCATCAAGGCCTACGAACAGGTGGCAGAAAACCTCTCCGGACATATAGGCGTGAAACTGCATACAGGTGAACCGCAGGGACCCAACATCATACCAAGTGCATGGGTGAAGGCTCTCTTGCAGAAAGACCTGCCACAAGCCACTATCATCGAAACGAATACTTACTACGAGGGCGACCGTTATACTTCTGAGCAGCATAGGGAGACGCTGAAGGTGAACGGGTGGACCTTCTGCCCCGTTGATATCCTCGACGAGCAGGGCACTGCCACGCTGCCTGTCATCGGAGGTAAGTGGTTCAAGAAAATGTCTGTCGGCTCGCACCTCACCAACTACGATGCCATGCTGGCGCTCACTCACTTCAAGGGACATACGCAGGGCGGTTTTGGTGGCTCTAACAAAAATATCGGCATAGGATGTGCCGACGGACGCATAGGCAAGGCATGGATACATACCACACCCAATCAGGACAACCAGTGGGATATAGCCAACGAGGAGTTTATGGAACGTATGACGGAGTCTACCAAGGCTACCATCGACTACTTCGGAAAACAGGTGGCGTATGTAAATGTGATGCGCAATATGTCGGTATCGTGCGACTGCGAAGGCATTGCTGCCCAGCCTGTGGTCACTCCCGATGTGGGCATTCTTTCCTCTACAGATATCTTGGCAATAGACCAGGCATGTGTCGACCTCATCTATGCCATGACTGCCGATGAACATAAGGATATGGTGGAACGCATCGAGTCAAGACACGGACTCAGGCAACTCTCCTATATGAAGGAATTGGGCATGGGCAACAACCGCTACGTGCTGATCGATCTCGACAATGGTGGCAAGCGCATCACTGCCGCAGAAGCAGTAAAAGGCCTTAAACCCTTCGTGAAGAAGTAAACTTTCCACGGATGTTACTCGATTTTCAATGGTTTCTTGATACCTTTGCATCGAATATTTAAACTAAATATACACATGCCAGATATCGTTGACAAAGAAAGAGCCATTCGCAGCATAGTAAGCGGTGCTGTAAAATCTTATGCAAATGGTTTTTCTACTCGTCATCTTGCAGAAGTAAATGACGAGAATGGAGTGATCAATATGAAGATACATAATGTCTTCATTGCAGCCCTCGGTCCAGAGATACAGTACTATTCTGCTTTGGCACGCTCGCTTGACAGTTCTTTGGGTAATATGCTTGAAGGTATGGCTATAAGTATAGCTGAACTGAACTATGAAGTTAGTCAGCATGTTGAAGGTACTTTGTATAATGAGCAAACTGACTATATTGCTGAATTACTCGAACAGTATAAGAGGAAAGAGAATAGACGTGTACCAAAATCAACTGATTATCAGGGTATATCATTGAAAAAAGGTATAGCTCATACCAAACGCCATGAAAGTGATTATTACCTTGTTGACATAGATACAGGTATGCACTATCTAATAGAACTCAAAATAGGTGGAGATCTCGACAATAAGAAAGCTCGTTCTGAGAAGGAAGCTCTTCTTGAGCAATTCTGCATACTCACCAATAAATTAGGTTCAGAAGCAAAAGTGAAGATCCTATTTGCAACTGCTTATAATCGTTATGGAGAGGGAAAACAGTGGACGCAGGGACGAGTGCGTCAATTCTTCTCTGACGATGAACTTTGTATCAGTAAGGACTTTTGGAACCTTGTCTGCAAGTCGGACGATGGCTATGATATCGTAATAGACGAATATAAGAAAAATGCTCTTTACATTAATGAGGCACTCGACGAAATAAAAGAAGCATATCTACCTCAAGAATAAATGAAAGATCCGAATTGGCGCAAATGTATATTAAGAGCCGACAGCAAGGAAATAATTAAACGTATTCCCGACAATTCTGTCGACTTTATTCTGACC
The DNA here is from genome assembly GCA_946186945.1 of uncultured Prevotella sp. Classification (GTDB taxonomy): domain Bacteria; phylum Bacteroidota; class Bacteroidia; order Bacteroidales; family Bacteroidaceae; genus Prevotella. The sequence goes on along the minus strand of CAMHPC010000051.1, from coordinate 1,335 downwards.
GACCCACCATACAATCTTGGACTACATTCAACAGGCAATATACCTCTGCCAGGCCGGTCCGCAATGAATAATGACGTGGCAGATTGGGATAAGGTTGACTTTAATCCTGAAGATTGGGCGGAGGATTTTATCCGTATTCTTAAGCCTACGGGTAATCTTTTCATTTTTACTTCTTACAACCAGTTGGGCAGGTGGTATGATTGTCTCGACCATAGGTTTGATACATCAAATTTTATGATATGGCACAAGACTAATCCCGCACCAAAGATATATAAGGCAGGCTTCTTAAATAGTTGTGAAATGATTTTCACTTGCTGGAATAAAAAACATACGTGGAATTTCATTTCGCAATCAGAAATGCACAATTTCATACAGAGTCCAATATGCATGTCGCCAGAACGTTTGAAAGATCCAAAACATCCTACTCAAAAACCAGTCTCTATACTAAAAAAAATGATTGAGATTGCATCAAACAAAGATGATATTATCTTTGATCCATTCATGGGAGTCGGGTCTACTGGGGTGGCTGCTTTGGAATTGGAAAGACGTTTTATAGGTGTTGAAATAGATGAAACCTATTTCGATGCCGCAAAAAAAAGAATAGAGACGGTATTGGCAACAATGGACAATCGGGCTAACTCATCAAAGACATATAATTCATATGATGAGGACAATAGAATGAGCGTTTGCGAAACAAGTGTGGCATACCAACCGTCTCTATTTGAATTAGATGATTTCTTTCATCTCGATAAAAAGTTGACTGCCATTTCACATGTTTCAGTATCGGGCCTCCAGCCTCTGTTGAAATGGCCTGGAGGAAAGGAAAAGGAATTGAAATATATTCTTCCAAATATACCTACTTTCAATAGGTATTTCGAACCCTTTGTCGGGGGCGGTTCGGTGTTTATGGCGATAACCGCTGAGCATTACTTTATAAACGACTTCTCCTATGAACTCATTTCTCTATACGAAAATATCGCATCGTCTAATGAAAAATTCTTTTACTATGCAGAATTGATTGACAGATCGTGGATAAACGCGCTTCAGTTCTTCTGTGACAATCGTAGTCTCGTTAAGAATTATATTGATTACCGTGAGAATGTCATTACAAAAGAAGATCTCAAAAAGTCCCTTCACGAGTTTTGTGCAATGAAGAAGGAAGAGATTTTTGCCATAATGGGAAAAGAATTAGCCTCTCTGCCATCTGTCATAATGAAGGAAATGGAGACAAATCTTTTTAGGAAAATGGTTCGTATGCATGAACTTGAAATAGAGAAACATCTTCTTCCTGAAAAAGATTTAAACGACAATATAGAAACCGCCATAAAAAGCGCT
>CAMHPC010000050.1 GCA_946186945.1 uncultured Prevotella sp. | reverse complement strand
TATCCTGAGTTTCCCGGTGGCATGATGAACTTCATCAAGTGGTTGACCGACAACCTGCGCTATCCTGCCACCGCCCGCAGTCGCAACATCCAGGGCAAGGTGATAACCAGTTTTGTGGTGAACAGGGACGGCAGTGTGAGTGATGCCAAGATATTGCAGGGTGTGGAGACCTCACTGGACAGGGAGGCCCTTCGCGTGCTCCAGACCATGCCCCGCTGGAAGAGCGGCAAGGACCGCGGTGTGCCCTGCCGTACGCTGATACGTCTGCCTATAGTCTTCAAGATATAGCCCCGTAGAAAGATACTTATATACATACATTCCAAACCATATAGACATTACCATGTATACATCCACCGAGTTTCTGAAGATAGTAAACCACTATCTGGACCATATCACCTACTCTCGCAAACCCGAATCGCTGTATGCCCCCATACAGTATGTGCTCAAGATAGGCGGCAAGCGCATCCGTCCGGTACTTATGTTGCTGGCATACAACCTATATCGCGACGATGCTGAGAGCATCCTAGCACCTGCTTGCGCCTTAGAGACCTATCATAACTACACCCTGCTGCACGATGACCTGATGGACCATGCCGAACTGCGTCGTGGTCACGAGACCGTGCACAAGCGCTGGGATGCCAATACCGCCATACTCAGCGGCGACAGCATGCTGGTGCTCGCCTATGAGCGCATGCAGCAGTGCGAGCCCCGTCACCTGAAGGATGTACTTGCCCTTTTCACCGAGACGGCGTTGGAGATAGGCGAGGGTCAGCAGTACGACATGGACTTTGAGCATCGCAACGATGTGACCGAGGAAGAGTATATAGAGATGATACGTCTAAAGACCAGTGTGCTGTTGGCATGTGCCGTGAAGATGGGAGCACTGTTGGCAGATGCCCCATCATCTGATGCCGACCGTCTGTATCGCTTTGGCGAACAGTTCGGACTCGCCTTTCAGTTGCAGGACGACTACCTGGACGTATATGGCGACCCGAAGGTCTTCGGCAAGGCCATCGGTGGCGACATTCTCTCTAACAAGAAGACCTATATGCTCATCCAGGCATACAACCGTGCCGACGAGCGTCAGCTCAAGGAATTGGAGCACTGGATAGGCATGAAGGATTACGATGCTAAGGAGAAGATAAGCGCCATCACCCGTCTGTACGATGATATAGGTGTGGACCACTTGGCACAGGCAAAGATACGCCACCACTTCGAGGAGAGCAAGAAATACCTCTCCGAGGTAGCCTTGCCCGAGGACCGCAAGCGGCACCTGATAGACTACACCAACGAGATGATGCAACGCCAGTACTGATGAGCACCTATATGATAGACACCCATGCCCACATAGACGGCGACGAATATGCTAATGACCGCGGAGAGGTGGTACAGCGTGCCCTCGATGCCGGTGTGACCCGTATCTTCATCCCTGCGATAGATGCAGCGAGCAGTGAGCGTGTGGTGGCAGTAAGCAGGCAATACCGCGGAGTGTGCTATCCCATGATAGGTTTGCACCCCGAGGAGGTGCGTGAGGACTGGCGCGAGCAGGTGGACCGTATAGAGGCACTTCTCGACGACCCCTCAGTGCGCCGCGAGGTGATAGCCATAGGTGAAGTGGGGATAGACTATTACTGGAGCCGGGAGTTTGCCACGGAGCAGTTAGAGGCCTTGGAGCGTCAGGTGCAGTTGGCAGTGCGCCACCGTCTACCCCTTATGATACACTGCCGTAAGGGTCAGCAGGAGTTGGTGCATCTTCTGGGGCGTTACCGTGAGCAGTTGTGTGGCGGAGTGTTCCACTGCTTCACCGGCAACGAGTTTGAGGCAGCCGAGTTGCTACGTTTCGACGGTTTTGTACTGGGCATAGGTGGCGTGCTGACCTTCAAGAAGAGTCATCTGCCCGAGGTATTGGCTCATCATGTACCCATAGAACGCATAGTGCTGGAGACCGACTCACCCTACATGGCCCCCGTGCCCCACCGTGGCAAGCGCAACGAGAGTGCCTACGTGAGTAATGTGCTCAGTCGCCTGTCGGAGGTGTATGGCATGTCGGCCGACGAAGTGGCGCGTATCACCACCGCCACAGCCCTGCGTGTGATGAAACTACCAATGATAGAGGAAGGAGCGTCATCATAATGAAACATGTCCTTTCACTACTACTGCTGCTGATAGTGCCCCTGTGCGTGAGTGGCCAGACCGACAGTGTGAAGCAATGGGGTGTGGAAGTGGGTGGCAGCGTATCAAAGGTGATAGTGATGGACGAATATCAGCGCAAGTGGCAGAAAGGCACCGCCAACGGTTCGCTGAACGTAGTATTCCGGCATAGTGCCGTGCCGAGCGACAGTGATGCCTACGCTGCTGACTACGGCTACCCCACCCTGGGTGTGGGAGTGAAATACAGTCTGAACCACGGTGTGACCATGCATCGCAGTGCTGACCCCGCATGGGGTGAGGCAAAGGAGGTAGACTACGACTCGCACATGGGCAACAGCGTGTCGGTGTATGGACAGTTTTCCAGACCTGTGATACGCACTGGCCGTTGGCAGTTCGACTATGCCCTGGAGTTTGGCGTGGGCTACAGCAAGCGCAAATACTCACGCGAGCACGATATAGACAATGAACTCATAGGCAGCAGGTGGCTGGTATACTTCGGTGCCGGTTTGCATGTGAAATACCGTATAGCGCGTGAGTGGGCACTGCAAGGTGGAGTGGACTACTGGCATCTGAGCAACGGTGCCCTGAACCGTCCCAACAAGGGAGCCAACAGTGTGGGACCTTCTCTCGGAGTGGTATACGAGCCCTACGCCCCCTTTCATCAAGGCATGGGCACGTGGCATGCCCCTTTCAGCGGTTACTGGTTTGTCCGTCTGACCGCCGGTTTTGGTGGCAAGACCCTGAACGAGGACTGGCAGCGCACACAGTTTCACACCCCTGCTGGCGATGCACGCTATCGCACCTCCCGTTTTCATCTGTACCCCACCTACATGTGTCAGGTGGCAGTGATGCGCAGGTATGCCCGCAGGTGGGCAAGCGGCATAGGCCTGGACGTGGACTATGGCACTTATTCCGATGATGTGGCAGCCATGGACCAGGCAGCAGGCAGCACACGGCCACACAGTCCCTGGTCGGTAGGCATCTCCGGTCGACACACGGTGTATTATCACCGTTTCAGACTGGACATGTCGTTGGGCTGGTATCTCTACAGACATGCCGGCGATGATGCACGTGTGAACGAGAAGCGCTACTATGAGCGTATAGGTGTGCACTATGCCCTACCCTGGGTAGAAGGATTGGTAATAGGAGTAAACGTAAAAGCGCACCGCACCAAAGCCGACCTCACAGAGGTAGCCCTGAGCATGGAAATATAGACATCAAAAAGACCAAGAAAAAAAACATAAACAAATGTTAATTTATGTGTAAATAACATAATTTAATTATAGTTTTTTACCAACGAACAAAAAAAATATTACATTTGCACAGATTAAACTAGAAAAAACAACTATCTTAAACTAGAAAAAACAACTATTTAAACTAGAAAAAACAACTATCGTCTCCGAACAGGAGACCGTGTTTACGTAACTAAATCTCTCGTTTACACTGACATTGGACACTAAAAAAACCACAGTCAGAGTATAGATGACAAGGAAGATGCCCAGCGGTTTTGGCTACTGACGGACCGTATGACAGGGGTAATCTACGATAAAAACAGAAGACAAAAAAACCACTAACTACAAGAGTCGTACAGGAAGGACTGGCGATGTAGAAAAAACTTTAGGAGGAACCACAATATACGCAAATTAGCCATGCTGAAAAAACGCCCATTTTTAGCAATGATTGTGACCGTAGTGGCACTGCTGCTACTGTCATCTACAGAGGTTAAGGCACAGAGAGTAGTGCTTCGCAATAATCTATTGTATGACGCTGCACTCACGCCCAATCTCGGCTTTGACATATCCATATCAGAGAAGTGGACACTGGGAGCGAACATAGGCTACCGTCCTTGGCCCACCGACGACCACAAGACCCGCAAGTGGCGTCACCTGCTCATAGCACCTGAGTTGCGTCACTGGAACGACAGCGTGTTTGCCCATAAGTCCTCATACTGGGGTCTTAACCTGATTTACAGCCATTACAACGTGGCAAACGTGAAGTTCCCTTTCGGCATGTACCGTGAGGTGCGCGACCACCGTCTGGAGGGCGACCTGTGGGGCGTAGGAGTATTCTACGGCTACACATGGCGACTGAACCGCACCTTCCGTCTGGAGGTAGAGGGCGGCATCGGCGCAGGTCTGGCATCCTACGACAAGTATGAGTGCGGCCACTGCGGCACCAAGATAGGCGACGACACCAAGCCCTTCCTGATACCCAAGTTGGTGGTCAACATAGTGTTGGACCCACGCAAGAAAGAGAAGCCCGAGCCCGTGGAACCCATAGAGCCGGTGGTGACGCCCACCGAACCAGTAGAGACGCCTACCGAACCGGTGGTGACCCCACCGGAGCCCACCGTGGCAGAGGCGTTGGCACTGAGTCATCCCGTGCTGCGTGATTACTCCGAATACAAGCCCTACGACAAGAACACCGTGCTGCGCAAGCAGGATGGCATGCTGTATGTACACTTCCCTCTTGACAAATCGGTGCTGATAAAGGACTTCCGTGGCAACGAGAAGGTACTGGACGAGATAGTGGACGTTACCCGCCAGATACGCGACGACCAGCGGAGCGAGATACGCGTGATACAAATCATAGGACTGGCATCTATAGAGGGCAACAGCGCCCACAACCAGCAGTTGAGCGAGGAGCGTGCTGCCGCCCTGCGCAGTTACATCATGCGCGAGGTAGACGGACTCTCCCCCACCCTGTTTGAGACAGTGAGCGGCGGCGAGGCATGGACAGAATTCCGCGACCAGTTGAACGACGCCCTCTTGTCCGGCGGAGCGGGCACCAGTCTGACGGTACAGCAATTGCAAAAAGCCATAAATATAATAGACCAAGAAAGCAACCCCGACGTGCGCGAGCGCAAGTTGCGCAACCTGGAAAAAGGACAAGTGTATAAAGCCTTGGCTAAAGACTTCCTTGCCGACCAGCGCAATTCCGGCTACCTGCGTATCTACTACAGCAAGAAATGACCACTAACATGGTGTCACTGCATGGCACCATACCCTCTCGACTAAGATACATAGACGTATACAGAACTAATTAACTTAAAAAATAACCATTTATAATTAACGAATCATGAAAAAATTAATTAACAGAATGTTTCTCGGCATCTCAGTAGTCACCTTCGCTGCAGCCTTTACAGCCTGTTCGAGCAGTGACGAATTGGATGCCAGCAACAATCCGAATTTCGACCCTGAAAAGAACGAGGTACTGACCCAGTTCGTGTTCAATGTATCCACGGGCAACACCCCAACTACCCGTATGACAGAAGCAGCCACCCAGGCAGTAGAAGTGACCGCTGCCGGTTTCCGTGGCATAGACAATGCAGTGCTGATGACCAAGATCAATACCGATGAGACGGTCTGATCATTCCCTCCGCCATCAACATGGACAGGCGTTTTGACCTGTCTCAGGTATCAGCCCCTGGCACCTTGGACAAGGACAACTCCCGTCGTATTCTCGACATGTCGCTCCCCATCCGTACCAACAGTCTGCTGTTCTATGGCAAAGCCATCAAGGGAAGCATTTCCTCTGCTGAGTCTACTGCTGGTCTGACTGCCGATGACGTGTATGGCAATCTGGAGGCATTTAACATCACCCAGGACCTCTCCAATGTGAGCATCAAGTTGGCTAAGCGTCTGAACAATGGCACCAAGGCAGCATTCGACCAGGCAGAGAAGTTGATCTCCTCCATCCTGACCCGTATAATCCGCAGTGGTGTAAGAGGCAGCGATCACACGAACATCAATGCTACCGACAATGCCGATTCCGACAACAATTACGGATTCAATTTAGGCCTCTCATATCCCGAAGTGTCATGGTCGGACTACAACAATCCCGACAACAAGAGTCCCTACGACGGAGTGAGTGCCCTTTCTCCCATCGGTGAGCGTCTGAAGGATGCGTACAAGAACTTCACCACCATCGAGCCTGGTGAAATGCGTTCAGGTTCTGGTAGCGGAGTGATGCGCCAGATACAGGATTTGTGGAGCATAGTCAACGGTGTGCGCTGTGCCGCACCTCTGAACGAGGCTGAGGCAGTAGCTAAGCATGTGGCAGCCAATATCCACAACCGTCTGACCCACTATTTCAATGGCACAGTGCCCAACGATGGTAGTGCAGTGACAGGTGTAACGTGGAAGGCAAAGGATGTGTTGATACAGGAGATACTCGCAGCCGACAACACTCTGGCAGCCAACGACTTTGCAGATCTTTCTGCAACCTCTTTGCAACTGAGCAACTTCCCACGTTTCTTCAACCTGCCAGCCGGCAGCACCCAGTTGGCATACGTGGCTCCCACCACTGCCACCTCTTACGACCAGAAGATGGTGTATGCCACTCAGTTGAGTGCCAGCAGCATGGGTGGCGGTGCCATCCAGGCAGAGGATTACATCTTCCCCATGGAACTGTCTTACTTTGGCAACTCAGCCATCAGAGTATCTAACAAGGCACACAAGGTGAGCGAATATCCCCAGGGAGCGCACGCCAACACCGGTGGTTGGGATGCAGACGCCAGTTGGGGAGCCGAATGGACAGCCAATACCCATGTCACCTCTGAGACCCGCAGTGTGGCTATGAAGAACGACATCAACTACGGCACCTCACTTCTTAAGACCACCGTGCACTATTCTGCAGCCGTGCTGAAAGACAACAACCACGCCATACAGCAGAGAAAGGACGCTACTGTGGATGAGCCCGACAAGGAGATAACAGTCAATAACACCACCTTCCAGTTGACAGGTGTGCTGGTAGGCGGTCAGCCCAAAATACTGGGTTGGGACTACCTCTACAAGGATGGTGCCACAGGCAACGACTACAAGAGCATGGTATACGACCGTGCCATACCCGACGGGGCCAAGTCCATACCCGCCTACAATGCTTCATTGAGCAACGAGTCACTGGCACCCACCTACACCCTGGTGGCAGACAACTACAAAGCAGGTGGCACACAGGACAAGGTATATGTGGCACTGGAGTTTGTGAACAACTCCGGTCACGACTTCTACGGCTGGCACAATCTGATACTCGATGGTGGTACCTTCTACCTGATAGGTGAACTGGATCCTGCCACTGTGACAGCCCCCACCTGGCCCACCTACCATGCACTGCCCCCGTACAATGCTGATGGCAGCAGCATCGAGACTCCGCGTGTGTTCATGCAGGACTACATGACCACCGCCCACTTTGCCATAGGCGAGAACTCGCTGAAGTATGCCTACAACACCGTGCCCGACCTGCGTTCGAGCAACGTGAGTCTGGGTCTGAGCGTAGACCTGAAGTGGAGTACCGGTCTGGTATTTGAAAACGTGATCCTCGGCGGCGAGTAATCTGCCGTCCCCCTATTGCACTCCTCACCCCCTCAGATGAAGGGGGTGAGAGAGTGTATATTAGTAAAAAGACGAGTACAAATCCATATCACACACTGATGCAAGTATGAAGAAGGTAATCTTACTGTTGAGTACGGTGATGACCGTTATCGCCCTGAGCGCCTGTTGTACTATAGACGACGATCTGAGCGACTGCGGCACCGACCTGGAGATAACCTACGAATTGCGCTTGGTGACAAATATGAGCACCGAACTGCAGAGCCGTCTGGGCGGAGTGGGTGAAGAGGCACTTCATGATGCCCTTCGCCAACGTCTGTCGTCGGTTTTCAGCGATTACGGCAGAGATTTGGAACTCAACTTTTACGAAACAGGTGGCAGCGATGCACTGTTGCACCACGAGAGCCATGTGATGAATGCCCCTGAGCAAACCTACAGTTTCTACCTGCCACAGGAAGAATACCACCATACGGCAGTGGCAAATGCCGGAGAGACCCCAGAGGTATCGCTTAGTGGCACCGACCGTGCCGGCAGCAGTGTGCTGCGCGAGCAGAAGTCGTCGCCCCACACCTACGGTCTGTTCAGTGCAAAAGAGCAAATAGACGCGCGTAGTGGCGAAGCCCAACGGTTGCATGTGACCCTGGGTATAGTAAACTGCGCCGCAGCATTGGTGATAGACAAGCGCGGTCACGAGCCTAAGGCAATGGAAGTGACAGCCGGTGGTTTTGCCAGTGCTTACAACGTAAGCGATGGCACCTATGTCTTCTCCTCGCGGGACGCGGCACACAGCGTAGAGACGGTGACAGGCAGTGGTATAGAGCAACTGTGCTACCTCACCGTCAACTTCCCCAGTCGCGACACCGGCACCCGCACGGTAGTAGAGAGCACCGAGCCCTTTGAGAGTGGCGAGAGTAGCGAGCCGCTGTGGCAGTGGGAAGTACATGTGACCAAAGCCGACGGCAGTGTGACCGCCACCACCCTGAGTGTGCACCGCCCACTGAGAGCGGGGCAACTAATGATAATAAAAGCCTACATGGACGACGACGGAGCGATACGCACCGGCGACACGTCGGTAGGTGTGAATGTGACATTGAATTGGAGTGACGGTGGAGAACACAACGTGGACCTTTAAGCCCCTCTGGCATACTATAGCGGCAGTATTGCTGCTGTTGACAGCCTGTACTCATACCGAACTGGATGATGAGCCGTTGACCCGTGTGACAGAAAACGGCAGAGGCGTGTATGTGCAGTTGGGTGCCAACGTACAGAGCAGCGACGTAAAGACCCGCATGAGCAGCACCGTGACCCAAGAGAACGAGACCTTCCGCGGCATAGACCACCTGTGGATTATCCCCTTCTCGCGCAATGGCAGTGCGAATGCCAACGACCAGCGTCTGAGCAACAGCATCCCCCTGACAGCCATAACTGCCACAGTCACAGAGAGCAGTGTGAGCGGTTATCTGCAGAATCCCACTTACGGACTGGTGGCAAACAACAGCTCGCACATGTGGAGTCGCATCGCCATGCCCCGCTACACCCAGTCAGTATTAGTGTATGGCAGAGCCACCATCTCCACCGCCGCCGGTAGCGATGAGAGCAGCGTGGCATACCGTCATGAGAACGGCATGCTGACAGTGACCGGCATAGAGGGCATAGAGGGAGCCGAGGGCGAGCCTGCCACCGCCATCACCTTCAGTCCTGTACTGATATACGGAGGCGAGTTGACCGAAGGTCAGCGTTTGGCAAACATCCTCAACGATGTACTCGACACCCATTACGAATACACCCTGTACTACCGCAGCGGCTGGATAGCACAGACATGGAACACCGTAAGCGGTCTGCAGTTGCAGTGGCGTGGCAGCGGTCTGGATGCCAGTTTGCAAAACTACTACAACGAGATAACCAACGGTGGTGCGCAGATAGCCGGTTCGGGCAAGGCAGTGACAGCCCTTATGACCATGCTATACAGAGAACTGAGGGCATACACCAGCACCAACATCGATCAGGTGACCTACAACGGCCGCAATTGCTACACAGCACAAAGCACCAACGACCAATACAAGCTGACCTACAAGATTCTGTATGAGAATCTGCGTGATGAGATAGTGGCAAAGATAGAGCAATACTTCAACGTGAGCGGCAGCGGCAACAACGCCGTGCTGACACTGAAGGGCAGCAATGCCGACCTCTCCGGCTACCCCGACGTCTATGGTCTGCCCGAGGGTTGTGTGGCAATGGAGTGGCGCAACGAGTCGGTAGGTTTCCGTGTGAAGGATGCCTCCGACGGTGTACTCATCACCCCCACCGACACCTACTGCTATCCCCCCAGTCTGTACTACTACGTGAACAGCGACATACAGACCTCTGAAGAAGACGACGAGTCGGACCACTACGTGAGTGGCAACACCTGGCAGCAGATACTTGCCCAGTATACCGCCGACGGGGTAGTGCGTCCCGAGACCCGTTCTGTAGCCGTGACCGATGCCCTTCACTACGGAGTGGCATTGCTCCGTGCCACGGTGCAGGTGACCTCTGGCAGCAACAACCTGGCAGACAACAGCAGCAGTCCCAAGCAGTTGAATGCGGGTGGCAGCAACTTCCCCGTGACAGGCATCATCATAGGCAACCAGCGCAAACAGGCATACAACTTCACCCCGATGAGCGAACAGGCATATTGCTGGACGTGATGATGGACTCGATGAGCGAACAGGCATACTTCCTGTACGACAACAGAGTGGAGCAGTGCTACCTGACCACCAGCGGCAGCCTAGGCAAGAGTCTAACCACCCTGGTACTGCAGACCCCCTTCCACGAGGACGTGAACATAGCCTTGGAGTTGCAGAACAACAGCGGCGTGACCTTTACCGGTCAGGACGGCAACATAGTACCCGGCAGCAAGTTCTACCTGTTGGGCGTATTGGAATATGCGAGTGCGGGCATCCACATCGACGACCAGAACAGCGTGTTCACACAGAGTCACCGCACCGAAGTGACGTTTAAGGTGCACGACCTGAAGAAGGCAGTAAACAACATACCCGACCTGCGCGACCCACAGTTGCTGCTTGGCATAGGGTTTGAGGTGGATTGGCATCAGAGCACCAGCACCACCGTACCAATTTATTAGAGAGACGAGGATGAAGAGATATGTTGACATATTGATAAGCATACTGCTATCGGTGCTGTGCCTGGCATGTAGCAGCGACAGTGACGGCGAGGCAGAGGATGTGCCCCTGCTGCATGTCAACGTGTACGTGCCTCAGACCATTCAGACCCGCGCCTATACCGGCGACGTGTCGTCGTATGGTGCCGAGCGCGCCGTACACAGTCTGCACATCTGGGTGTACAACCATGCCGACGTGGCACTCAACGGTGGCGGCACCCTCAGAGGCGGCAGTCTGATAGCCTACCTTCATCCCACGGTGAGCGACCTGCAGAGCGGCACCGTGCAGCACTATGCCGTGACTATAGACAACAATGTGGCAAAGACCCACCCCAATGTAGACGTGTATGTAGTGGCAAACAGCGAGAGCATAGGTGCCACCACACTTGACCAGACCACCACCCGCGAGGAGTTGCGTGCCCTGATGATCAGCGGCCAGTATTTCGGAGTGGGTCAGCCCGTCACACTGAGCGACATCACCGATACCGGTCTGCCCATCTCCGGCTACGGCGACAACCTGACCATGCGTGCCGACAGGGCACCCGTGTATGAGGTAGAGACCGTAGAGGTGAAGCGAGCCGTATCGAAGGTGCGTTTCGTCTTTGCCAGGAGCCGTGGCGAGATAGGCGACCTGTTCATGCTCGATGCCCTGACGCTGAACGGCAACGTGATACCCACCTCGGAGTATCTGATAAACACCAGCGGTGCAGCCTACAGCATAGGCAGCAGTTATGAGAGCAGCGCCATCACCTGGACCAGTGCGAGCACCCCTGCCCTTCCCACCTTCGACCTGATACCAGCCATCTCCAGTCCGAGCACCTACATCTACGACGGTCAGGATGCCCAGACATACGAGAACCTGATAGACAACGCTGTAGAGACCAACCAACTGAGTCAGTTTGGTCCCTTCTACCTGCGTGAGACCGACCGTGTGCTGACGGGCAGTGTGCGATACCGAGTGAAGCAGGCAAACGGCACCTGGCAGCAGAGGACAGCAAACTTCAGCATGTCGGATGCCGGCGACTTCACCCGCAACCACACCTGGACCGTATACATCTACTTCATTGGCGGCAAACTATACGTGAAGCCCACCCTGCTGCCCTGGATAGCAGGTCACGACCGTTGGCACTACAGCACCCAGGGCTCCACCACCATGGAATGGAACTCATACCTGCGCTATGACCTGGACATGCGTTCCAACACGTGGGACGACACCTACATGGCAGTGGCATACGGCTACCGCAGCGGTCACGAGCCCATGTACAGTTCGCCCATCACCCTGCTCACCACCAACCCCCACGAGATATGGGTGCAGGTAGACAACGACGATTTCGAGATAGTGCAGAAGGAGGGCACCAGTTTCGAGAGTCGTGGTCAGGTGCTGGTGATACCCGCCAACAGCGAGGATTTAGAGACCGTGCTGTATGTGGTGCCTGTGGACGGTGATAACCCACCCAACCCCTTGACCCGCCTGACGCTGACCGCCCGTCCGAGCGACGGCATGTCACCCTTCAACATACCGTTCAACCATGACCTTCCAGGCGATGAGGACCACACCACCATACTGATATGGAACATTGGCGCGCAGTTGTATCGCGACAATCAGAACAACGAGAAGGTGCCAGGCAACATACAAACGTCCAATTACTGGAAAGAAATGAATATATGAAGCAGAGTATCGACATAAGACATATATACACCTGCATGGCACTGACGCTGCTACTGGTGCTCATGGGCAGTTGTACAGCCGAGGATATGTACTCCGACAGCCGTCCGCTGCCCGAGCGTGCGCTGACCGTGGTGCCCAGCATAGCCACCGGTGATGAGAGCGGCATAAAGGGCAGCACCCGTGCCGCCGACACCGACGAGGATGTGAGTGCGGGCGACGAAGTGGACGGCAGAGACGAGTACAGGGAGAACTATTTCGGCAGTCTTGACATATTTGTGAAGCCCCACATCTCTGCCGAGAACACCACGTGGTTTAAGCAGTACCACCTGGTGGCAGGTGAGGGAGAGACAGTGTTGGACCCCGACCGCTACGACAATACCAGTCTTCTGAACGGCGCCCGCCAGTTGCTCTCTGCCAACTGGGGCACAGAGGGTTACAATCCGAACACCGAATACGACATATACGTATCAGCCAACAACCCCCACACCATGGAGGGCGTGGCACCAACGACCCTGGCAGGTCTGAAAGCCCTTGACACCTTCGATGCCATGATTATCCGCCACCAGCAGACCGAGCGCGACGAGCACACCGACTGGCCCAACAGCATGGTGAGCGACAACGACGGCGAGCCGAAGAAATTTCTGATGGACGGCAAGATAGAGCGCTGGAAGGTGAACCCCGACAAGGAGCAACAGGAGTTTGAAGTGGACCTGCAGCGTGCCGCCTGCAAGATAGTGGTAAACATAAAATATGACAGCGAGAACAGCACCGTGCTGAAGCAGCCAGAGGACAGCACCGAACCCGAGACTGACGAACAGGGCAAGAGCATATACATACCACTGAAGGACTACCTGAACTATGTGAACCGCGAGCCCGGCGTGCCCCGTTGGAAGTACGTGAACTTCTGCAGGCGAGTGAGCGACATAGCAGACGGCACCTACGTGCCCGACTACAATGAGAGTGGGAGCAGCGCCGCCATACACACCTGGGAGTACAACTTCACCGAGAGCAAGACCGATGCGAGTGTGGACAATGTAGACGGCACCTATACCATCACCACCTACTCGTATCCTATGAACTGGAACGAAGACCACAAGAAAGCACCCTACATACTCCTCTCCATAGCATATACCAAGAAGGACAACCCCGAGGACATGAAACTGAACTACTACCGCATACCCGTATGCGATGAGAGTAAGGTGAGTAGTCTGGAGCGCAACAACATATACATAGTAGACGTGAGCATAGCCTCATTGGGTGCCGACAATGCCTCGTTTGAACTGGAGGACGAGCAGTTGCGCATAGAGTACCACGTGATACCCTGGACCGATACCAACCTGTCACAAGAGGCCACCACAGTGAAGATATCCGACACCAAGTATTTCATGGTGACCCCAAACCACTACACCCTGAAGGGCAACGGCACTCAGAGCGTAGACCTGAACTGGTATGCCTCAGTGTCATCCGACGATGGCAGATATATGAACATCAAGAACCTGGTGATAGAATACGAAGACTACCAGCGCCAGGACATAAATATCACCGGTACAGTGAGATATACCCCACAGAACGGCTACAACGGAAGTACCGACTATGTGATAGAGAGCACAGCGAGCGGCAGGGGCACCCACAACGAGAAGGTGACCATCACCATCTTCAAGAACGGCACACTGCGCGTGTCGTCCGACGTGCTTCACAACCGTTCGATGAAGTCCATCCACTTCACCGCCTATCTGGAGGGCACCCTGATGGAGCAGGATATAGTGATACACCACTATCCCCTCGACAACCTGAGCAACATACAGGGAGTGTACGCATCGCGTTCGAGCAGCGGTTGGATACAGTGGGACAACCTGGTGGGAGCCGCCAACCCCTCCGTGCCCAGCACCACCAACTACCGCCAGTCGTTCACGGGCACAGCCCCCACCTATCAGGACATTTTGGTGCAGACCTCCACCAACCAAAGGACCTGGAGCAACACCAGCAACTACGTATGGAGTTCAAAGATATACATGAACGACCAGGCAGGTAGAGACAACTGCATACGCATGTTTCAGGTCAACGGCAATTACAAGCAGGCTGTATCGAGCACCAGTGCCCAAGCCCTGCGCAACCGTCAGATGTATGTAGTGCAGAACACCGCCACCTCGTTGAACTATGCCATAGGCTATGCCAAATTGGACAACAACTATCAGAGCGACGACCATACCGTGTCGCCGGCATTTATGATAGCCTCACAGTTGGGTGCCACGGTAGCCCTGTATGTGAGAAACGGCAACAACTATTACAGGTATCAGGCAAACAATCAGTACTACCGCACCCTGCAGGACGGCGGTGATTACCAGAGTCTGGACAAGTTGGCTGCCTATCACTGCGGCACGTACCGCGAGGTAGGCACCATAGACGGTGGCGAGACCTATCAGGTGTTTGACGGTTGGCGTCTGCCCACGCGCGAGGAGATAGGCGTGATAATGAAATACCAGTCGAATGAAGAGACCAACGGCATCACCATAGCCGAGGTGCTGACCGGCGACTATTACTGGACCCTGGAGGGCAAGGCAGTGCGAAGCGGCTACGGCGTGGCAAACGGTCAGGAGATGTCGCAGAACAGCGGCAACGACTTCACTGGAGCCACCGGTACCGGTGCCAACATCCGCTGCGTGCGCGACCTGACATTGGAAGAAATACGTAAACTGGACGGAGAGTAGCAATTATGAAGATACGCGATACGATATATCTGTTTCTGGCAGCCCTTCTGTTGAGTGCCTGCGCCAGCGAGGACACACTATGGACGGAGTCCGACCTCAGGGACACCCCCCAGAGTGGGGATATGGCAGTGCGTTTGGGCTATGCCCTCTTTGAGAGCGAGAAGACTCAGGGTACCCGTGCCAGCATAGTTGGTGGTGATGAAAATCCCAGCAACTACATACACGACATGTGGCTGTTGTGCTTCACCCACGAGGGTATCTATCTTGGCAGCAGGAAGGTGACCCTGATAGGAGCCGAGCAGCATCTGGACGACGTAGAGGTGGACGCTCAAGGCAACGTGATATCCCGCCACGACAACAACTGCTGGGGCAGGTACCTGTTTGAAGGCAGCGTGCCGGCTCGAACCAGTCGCATACACTTCGTGGCAAACGTGCCCGAGGAGAGCATACCCGGAGTGGACCAGATAGGCGGTCAGGAGAACAGCATAGTGAAATCTCGCAAGATGCGAGTGACCTACCTGGACCGTGAGATCAGTTACTGGGGTTTCCATGGTGAGGAGAGTCCAGAGATGATGCGTTCGTGGTTGGCGCTGACCACCTGGCGCGACTCACTGGATGCCCATGGCAATCCCGTGCGTGACGAGCAAGGCAACGTGATACAGGTGGTGGACCAGTATCACAAGAAAGAGGGCAGCATAGTGCACATGGTGCGCGACCGTGCCCGTCTGAAATTCGGCGACATGTTCGACTACCGCCGCACCACCACTGAGACCGTGACCGACCACTCGGGCAACACCGTGGAATTGGAGCCCAACGATATCACCTACGACATAGAAGAGATAGACTGGATAGTGTCCAACGGTCTGGGTCAGGGCTATATAGCCCCCTTCCACAACCGTGCCGGCGAGGATCCCTTCGACAACTATTACGACCCCAATGCCACCCCACGTCTGAAGGAAGACCGCCTGACCCCCTACGACCAGCGCGACCGCGAACGCGTAGTAGCCGTGAGCAGCGACGAGATGGTGCCCGCCTGGCGCAAGAACTGGACAGCGGCAGAGATGGCAGCGAACAGCGTGCCCCTCTACCTGTTTGAAGACGAGAACAACGCCCAGGACCCGCCCAAGGTGATACTGCGTGTGAAGTACAACGACCGCATACGTGGAGTGAAGGTGAAGTACCACACCCTGATGCTTCTGAAGAACAACAACGAGGCGTGTAAGATATACCGCAACCACCAATATGCCCTCAACATCTACGGTTTGCCGTGGGAGGGATTGGGCTACATAGACTTTGCCGATGCTGTGGCGAGTGTGGAGTATGCCAACAACCGCACGGTAACCATCGACGAACGTGTGGAGGACGTGAACGACGGTCAGTATGAACTGACCATCATAGGCGGTACATACCGCATCTACCAAGACCCGTCGCTGGTGAACACCACCCAGACGGTACAGTTTCGTTACACCACGACAGATGACCACAACCACGGTGTGGCAGGTCTCACAGCAGCGGACTTCACCGCAGCGTGGTCCAATGTGCCCTTCGCCTCGTTTGCCCGCCCCGAGGTGACAGTGAACAGTTACAATGCCAGCACCGGCATAGGCACCATCACCTTCACCCTTGGCACCACCATCAACAGTGCCCTGGGTATGGGCAGCATTCGTCTGCAGGCGATGGACAGCGGTCTGACCCGCTTTATCAACATCTATTCGATAGACAATTTCAACTTCCGTCTGGATGGCGACAACGGCGGCTATATCACCCCCACGCTGAGCAGGGTGAGCGGTGTGTCGCGCACCATCCGTGGCAAGAATTGTCCCACCTATCAGTTACAGGTGAAGTTGCCCGGTGAGTATCCCGCCAACCTTTTCCCCGTGACCTTCTACATAGCGAGCACCACCCTGAGTCCGTATGCCCTGTATGACAACGGTACTGAAGTGGCAGGTGCCACGGCGTGGCCACCCTATCCACCGAGAATGGTTCACTGATGAATGGTGAGGTATTGGGCGGCATGACCTACAGCAACAATGCCAATGCCTGGAACTACCGCGATGTGAACAGGCCATGGAACTACTGGTACACCTATACGCTGAACAGCAAGCCCACGGCATTGATAAACGGCGACACTGAGTATGACACCCAGGACCGCATCTACACCATCTATTTCGATGATGTACGCCCGCTGCGTGCCACAGCCAACCAAGCCACAGGCATAGGACTGTTTCTGAAGATAAAGTACTTCGGCGATGCCGTGGCGATAACCGAGTGACAAACAGGCGTGATATGAAAAGAGTGTTGACCTATCTGCTGCTGTTGGTGCCGCTATTGCTGCATGCCCAGGAATATCACATGCCCATAATGCCCGACAGTCTGATTGACACCCCCTCTCGTGTGCGGTGGGCATTAAACAATTACTGGAACTCCTTTCAGTTTTCCGACAGTACCCTTCTCACCCCCACTTATGCCGAGCAGGCTTTTGTCAACTACCTGTCTCTCCTGCCCTACGGCAGCCATGAAGAGCAGCAGCATAGCATATCGCACTGGTGGCAGATAATGGACGGTTGCAGTGCCGCCCGCAGGTATTTCTTCGACAGTGCCGAGCATTACCTCTACCACCCCAACTCCCCCATGCGCAGCGAAAGTCGGTGGCGTATGATACTGAGCGAGATAGGCGATAGAGATGATGGAGCCCTTCGCAGCAGAGCCCATTTCGCCCTGCGCATGATCAATCAGAACCAGGTGGGTGAAACAGCCACCGATGTGTCACTACTATTGCCTGATGGCAGTGAGAGCAGTCTCCTCTCATCGGTGCGTGGCACCCCCACCCTACTGCTTTTCTACGACCCCGAGTGTGAGCACTGTCAGCAAGTGCTG